>JAIMBE010000046.1 GCA_023511565.1 Bacillota bacterium | reverse complement strand
GTCGTCGCGACCAACCGGCCCGCGTCGTTCTACTACGACCTGCTCGAAACGCTGGAAGCCGGCCTGGTGTTGACCGGTACGGAAGTGAAATCCCTGCGGGAAGGCAAGGCCAGCCTCAGGGAATCCTACGCAACGGTGCGCAAGGGAGAAGTGTGGCTGCTGAATTGCCACATCCCGGAGTACCGGCCCGGCGGAGTTTTCAATCATGACCCGCTGCGGCCCCGCAAGCTGCTGTTGCACCGCAGCGAAATTCACCGGCTCGCCGGTCGGATCCAGCAGAAGGGCCTGACCCTGGTGCCCCTGCGCATCTATTTCCGCAAGGGACTGGCCAAGGTCGAACTCGCGCTGGCGCGTGGCAAAAAGGCCTGGGACCGCCGTCAGGCGGAACGGGAGCGGCAGGCGCGGCGCGAAGCGGAAGAAGCGTTCTACCATCACCGGAGGCGTGGTTAATCGTCCATGGACATTGCCCTGCGTTCAGAGCCCTTTGCGACCGTCGAAGCGGACGCCCTGATCACCTATGTGTTCGAACAGGACCCACCCATTTGCGGGGTTCTGGCTGAGCTGGACGGTGTGCTCGGCGGACGCTTGCAGCGCCTGGCCGAAGCCGGTGAGTTGCGCGGCAAGCTCTATGAAATGACCCTGCTGCACGAACCGCCCGGACTGACGGCCCGGCGGCTGCTGGTGGTTGGCGCTGGGAAGCCGGAAAAATTTACCGGCGTAGAGCTGCGCCGTCTGGCCGCCGCGGCTCTGCGGTACCTGAAGGGTCGCGGGCTGTCGCGGCTCGCGTTCCTGCCCCGCGAGGGCCAACGCGATGCAGCGGCCGCCCAGGCCGTCACGGAAGGTCTGCTGCTCGGCGACTTCGAAATGGACAAGTACAAGACCGAGAAAAAGGAGGGCAGCAAGGCTGTCGCATCGGTGGCGCTGGTCGGCTGGCCTGGCGCCGAAGTGCAGGCCGCAGTCGTTCGCGGCCGCATCATCGCCGAATCCCAGAATTTTGCCCGTGAACTGATCAACGAACCGTCAAACCGGTTGACGCCGCGTGTGCTGGCCGAGCGCGCTGCCGCCATGGCCAAAGAGGAAGGCCTGGAATGTGACATCCTGGACGAGAAGAAAATCGCCTCGCTGCGCATGGGTGGTCTGGTTGCCGTTTCGCAGGGCAGTGCAGAGCCACCCCGCCTGATTGTGCTGCGCTACCGTCCTGCCCAGCCGCGGCCGGGGGCTCCGGTGCTCGGGCTGGTGGGCAAAGCGGTGACGTTCGATACCGGCGGCATTTCCATCAAGCCCAGCGAGGGCATGGAGAAGATGAAATACGATATGGCCGGTGGGGCCACCGTCATCGCTGTGATGCGCGCGGTGGCGCGACTGAAACCGCCCGTCGAGGTGCTCTGCGTCGTGCCCGCCACAGAAAACATGCCTGGCGGGCGTGCCCAGAAGCCCGGCGACGTCTACATCGCAATGTCCGGCAAATCGGTCGAAGTCATCAATACCGATGCCGAGGGCCGGCTGATTCTGGCCGATGGGTTGACGTATGCGCGTCAGCTCGGCGCGACGCACCTGGTGGATGTGGCCACGCTGACTGGCGCCATCGTCGTGGCCCTGGCCAACGTCAACGTCGGTGTGTTCGGCACCGACGACGCCTTCACTCAGCAGTTGCTGGACGGCGCGAAGGTGGCGGGGGAGAAGATGTGGCGGATGCCGTTGGGCGACGAATACGCGGAAATGATCCGCTCCACGATCGCCGATCTCCAGAACGTGGGCAGCGGCAAGGGGGGTGGAGCTATCACGGCGGCGATGTTCCTGCGCGAATTCGTCGAGGCGGAGCCGTGGATTCATCTGGACATCGCAGGCACCGCCTGGCTCGATGAGGCCAAGCCCTGGTCAGCAAAGGGCGCCACCGGCGTCGGCCTGCGGACGCTCGTCGAACTGATCCACCGACTCTAGGCGCGCGGGAGACTCGGATGCGCATCATTATTGTGGGCTACGGGCGGCTCGGCACGCAGGTCGTGCACAAGCTGGATACCAGCCAGCACGAAGTCATCGTCATTGACAAGCAGCGCGATCTGCTCGAGCGGTCCGACCACGACCCCAACGTTCGTCTGGTGGCCGGCAATGCCATTGACCCCGACCTGCTCCGGGAAGCCGGCGCGGAAGGTGCCGACGCGCTGTTTGCCCTCACGCGCGATGAAAACACCAACCTGATGGTCGCGCAAGTCGCCAAACTGGTCTTCCGGATTCCGAAGATCATGGCCGTGGTTTACGACCCGGCCCGCGAGCCAAGCTACCGCGCCGCCGGCATCGAAACGATGGCCCTGACTGTGGCCGGCGCGGAATTCCTGGTCGGGCAGCTTTCCAAAGTTCCACCGCGCGATTTTTCCGAGGTCTGGATGCGCACCCACGGGCACGCCGCCGAAGTGCCTCTGCCGGCGCCACCGGTGCGCGCGGTGTCCCCGGGTCCGATGTACGTGATTGTCATGGGCGGAGGCCGCGTCGGCTACTACCTGACACGCGCACTGCTGGAAAACAACATTGAAGTGACGATCATCGAGCGGAACCGGGAAATCTTTGACCTGGTCTCCCGACAGGTGGATTGTCCCGTGATCTTTGGCGACGGCAGCTCGACTGCGGTGCTGGAAAAAGCCGGGGCGGCCCGGGCCAGCGTCTTCGTCGCTGTGACCAATCACGATCACGACAACCTGATTGGGTGTCAGCTTGCAAAACAGCAGTTCGGTGTGCCGAAAACGATCGCCCGCGTCAAAAATCCGAAAAACGAACCCATCATGCAGCAACTCGGCGTTGACGTCACCGTCAGCTCGACGGCGATCATCACGAGCACGATTCAGTCGGAGGTTCCGGCCATCCGCATCCGCCAGCTTCTTGACCTGCGGGCCGGCCAGTTGGAGCTGATGGAGTACCGGCTGGATGCGGCTTCGCCGGTCATCGGTCAGGCGCTACGCGACGTCGTGTTTCCTGCTGCCTGCAATATTGTCACCGTCTTCCGACACGGCGATGCGCTGGTCCCCCGCGGCGAGACGCGCTTCGAGGTGGGCGACAAAGTGCTCGTGCTCGTCAAGCTGCAGGACGAAGCCGTCATCCGCCGCCACTTGTTGGGAGAAAGCTGAACCGCAGCACACCAGAGTTCCGTCCCTTCGTCACGGGGAGCAGCGTAGCGCGACGGGTTCTGTCGCGCCGGGCGGACTACAGTCCCAGCACCTGGACCAGTTCGCGGACCGACGCGGCGGATCTTTTCAGTGCCGCTTCTTCTTCCGGGGTCAGTCGGATTTCCAGGATCTGTTCGACGCCGCGGGCACCGAGCTTGACCGGCACGCCGACAAACAATCCCTGGATGCCATATTCCCCGTCCAGATAGACCGAGCAGGGGAGGATTTTCTTCTTGTCCTTCAGAATCGCCTCCACCATCTCCACCACGGCGGCCGAAGGCGCGTAGTAAGCCGAGCCCGTCTTCAGCAGGTTGACGATTTCGGCTCCGCCTTTGCGGGTGCGCTCGACAATGGCAGCGATCTTTTCTGGGGGCAGCAGGTCGGGCAGCGGGATGCCAGCCACGGTGGAGTAGCGTGGCAGGGGCACCATATCGTCCCCGTGGCCGCCGAGCACGAACGAATGGACATTTTCGACCGAGACGCCGAGCTCCTGCGCCACAAACGTGCTCATCCGCGCCGAATCGAGCACTCCAGCCATCCCCAGTACGCGGTTGCGCGAAAATCCGCTCAGCTTCAGCGCCGCCTGGGCCATTGCATCCAGCGGATTCGTCACCATGATCAGGATAGCATTCGGGGAGTATCGCACCACGGCCTCGACCACGGCTCGGATCACGTCGTAGTTGGCCCGGAGCAAATCGTCGCGGCTCATGCCAGGTTTGCGCGGGAAACCGGCGGTGATCACGATGATGTCGCTGTTCGCGGTGGCGCGATAGTCGTCTGGGTTCGTCGTGGTGAGGCCGACCGCATGGACATCGGAGCCGCTGATCGGGGTCGACTCCAGCAGGTCCAGGGCTTTGCCGGCCGGCACGCCTTCGAGAATGTCGGTCAGCACCACGTCGGCCAGTTCTGCATCCACAAGGCGCTGTGCGGTGGTGGAGCCGACAAATCCACCACCGACCACGGTCACTTTTTTCCGCATCGGTTCACCCCCGGATCAGCCTCGATACCCTGCCGTGCCGATCTCCTGCGCCTCACGCGGCAACGGCTTCCGTCATGTTCTCGATGATGGCGCTGGCAAATTCGCTGGTGCGCAGTTTGGTGGCACCTTCCATCAGCCGTTCCAGATCGTACGTGACCCGCTTCTGTTGGATCGTGCGCGCAATACCCTCTTCAATCAGCGCGGCGGCTTCCTTCCAGCCCAGATGCTCGAACATCATCGCGCCGCTCAGCATGACCGAGCTCGGATTGACCATGTCCTTGTCTGCATATTTGGGTGCCGTGCCGTGGGTGGCTTCAAACACACCATAGCCGTCGCCGATGTTGGCCCCCGGAGCCATGCCCAGTCCGCCGACCTGCGCCGCGCAGGCGTCCGAGAGATAGTCGCCGTTCAGATTGGGCGTGGCCAGAATGGAGTACTCATCGGCGCGGGTGAGCACTTGCTGGAAGATCGAATCGGCAATGCGGTCGTTGATCAGCACCTTGTGTTTCCACTGTCCCCGGCCGTGCGTCGCATAGAGCGACTCCAGCACAGTTTTGACCTCGTGGCAAACCTCATCGCGAAACGCCTTCGGCGCATGCTCCAGGCCGGGTTCGATCATTGCGGCGTTGGCTTCGATGGAGAGATCCGGGTTGCGGTCTTTGTTGTCCAGGATCCAGCTCTCCCGTTCGGTGACGATCTGATCCCGGAATTCTTCGCGCGCCAGTTCGTAGCCCCAGTCGCGGAAGGCGCCTTCGGTAAATTTCTGGATGTTGCCTTTGTGCACCAGGGTGACCACGCGACGGTTCTGTTCGAGCGCGTAGCGGATCGCCCGACGCACCAGTCGCTTCGTTCCAGAGGGGGAAATCGGCTTGATGCCGATGCCGGAATCCCAGCGGATCTGTTTTCCCGTACCCTGCAGCATCTCCTGGTTCAGAAATTCCAGCAGCTTCCGGGCTTCTGCCGTGCCGGATTTCCACTCGATGCCGGCATAGACATCTTCGGTGTTTTCCCGGAAGATGACCACGTTCATTTTTTCCGGATGGCGCACCGGCGAGGGCACGCCCGGGAAATAGCGGACCGGTCGGATGCAGGCGTACAGATCCAGCACCTGCCGGAGCGTTACGTTCAGCGAACGGATGCCGCCGCCGATCGGCGTCGTCAGCGGCCCTTTGATCGCGATGCGGAAATCGCGGATCGCCTCCACGGTGTCCTGGGGTAGCCAGTCCTGGAAGGCGTTGTAGGCCTTTTCGCCGGCGAATACCTCGTACCAGACCACCCGGCGGCGGCCGTTATAGGCCCGCGCGACAGCAGCGTCGAACACACGCCGCGACGCTTTCCAGATGTCGCGTCCGGTGCCATCGCCTTCGATGAAGGGGATGATGGGCCGGTCGGGAACGTGCAGCGCACCGTCGCGGTAGACAATCGGTTCACCATCGGTCGGCACAGGGATGCCGTTGTAGGAGGACTTCATCGTATTCTGCTCCTCAGCCGGGAGTTGCCGCGGCCACTACAGGCGAACGAGCCCCGGCTAGCTGAATTCTCGGACGCAGCGAACTGGCTTCGGGGCGGCCCGGGGCGGCAGGAGCCCTGCAAACTATTACCATACCACAACTGGCGTCCGACGAGCGGCACAACTGCCCCCGCGAGCCGGTCGGCGCACCGGTTTCTTATCCCGCCGCGGCGAGCACAATCTGGGCATAGAGCGCGCGAACCCGCTGCCGCGCCATTTCCACGTTGCTCTCCAGTGCCTCCGCGGCCGAGAATGCGTCCGCCGCTTCGCTTGGTTCCCACGTCAGGCCCCACGGTTGCATCAAACACACGACTCGTGCAGCCTGTGCGGACTCTGGCAACCGGTGGGCCGCATGGCCGGTGAGCAGGCGGATGGCATGGTCCAAGCTGCGGTAGAACAGCGCGGCGTTGCGGAGAGCCTGTGCCGGCTCGGCAGCAAGCAGCCCGGCCGCTTCGAGCGTGGCGACCTGCCGCAGCACATTCCCGCCCACGGGTTCTACTCGTGCGGTGAGGAACAGAAAGGCCAGCAGGTAGTCAATGTCATAGAATCCTCCGCTGAGCTTCTTGAACTCGCCCTTTGCCCGCGGTCTGGTGCCCTCCCGTTCCAATCGCTCCCGGGTGTGTTTGAGTTCCGCAGCCAGCTGTGTGCGGTCGCTGAACCGCTCGCGGAGCTGAGCCAGCACTTGGCTGACCGCAGCTAGACCCAGTACGGGATTGCCCGCCACCGGGCGCGCTTTCAGATATGTGGCCGCCTCCCAGCCCTGTGCCTGGTGGGCAAAATACTCGCGCAGATAGGCCAGCGACTGCACCAGGTCACCTTCCGTGCCGCGCGGGCGCAGTCGGGTGTCCACGGGAAAGAGCAGCCCTTCACGCGTATGACTGCTGACCACATGCACAAACCGCTCCGCCAGGCGCCGCCACGGCTCCCGCTGCTGGGCAGTCAGCGTTTCCTCGGCGATGAACACGAGGTCGGCGTCACTGGCCACGTCGAATTCGCCGCTGCCCAACCGTCCCAGTGCGAGCACAGCAAAGGGCGCTTGTTCGAGTGCCCCCGCCCCCAGTTCCCGACGCATCTCGGCGGCGGCCAGCGCCAGCGAGGCCCGCAGGGCCTGTTCGGCTAGCCCGGTGAGTGCGGCGAACGTTTCAAACGGTCCTGTACAACCACCCACGGCCTGCGCGACGACACGCAGCCAGCGTCGGCGGTATTCCACACGCAGGCGGTGCATGCCCTCTTCGAGTGGAGAGGCAGTGGGGACATCCAACGGCGAGTCGGTTGGCACGGCTTCCGGCTCAGCGAGCAGGGCGATCTCCTCGGCATGACGCGACAGCATTTCGATCAGTAGATCGCTCCGCGCGAACAGTTCTGCCGCGCGGGCCAGCCAACCAGGGTGTGTGGCGAGCTGGTGCATCAGTTCCGGATGCAGAACGGCTGCACTCAAGAAGCGGTCGAGCCCACGACGCGCAAGAGGATCCGAGCCCGGTCCAACGAGACGCTGTACGGCTTCCGCCACAGTCGGGTATTCCCGGCGCAGCCGGCGGAGCAGCGCGCTGCCCGGGGTGGCTGCAGGCGCGGCTTCGGGTTCGGCACCAGCCACCAGTGAATCGGCGGGCTTGGCGAGCAGCCGCTGGTAGACCTCGCGGACCTCGGTGAAGTGCTGCTCTAGCCGGTGCAGCAACTGCTGCGCCGCGCTGCGCCCGCCGGCCGGCTCGAGCCCACAGCGCCGCGCCAGCTTCTCCAGTTCCGCGGCGTCCTCAGGCAGGGTGTGTTGTTGCAGGCCGTCGAGCAGTTGCAGGCGGTGTTCGACCTTGCGGAGAAATTCGTAGGCGGTGCTGAGTCGGAAAAAATCGCGTCCGGAAAGATACCCCTTGTCGTGCAGCCGGCCGAGGGCCCGCAGGGTCGAAGCGGTCGCCGGGCCAGCGAGCCACGGGTCGCGCCCGCCGTAGAGCCGCTGCAGGCACTGAGTCAGGAACTCGATGTCGCGGATACCCCCGGGCGAGAGCTTGACGTTCCATTGCTGGGCGGCCCGTCCGGACTTGCGCCGCAGCGCGCGGGTCATTTCTTCGCGCGCGTTCAGCACGGCTTCCACGGCTCCCAGATGAAATTCGCCCCGGAAGATGAGCGGTTGCACCTCGCGCAGGAATGTGCGCGCAGTGGCCAGGTCGCCAGCCGAGCCGCGCGCCTTGATCAACATCTGCAGCTCCCACTCGCGGGCACGATTGCGGTAGTAGTGGATGGCCGCGGGCAGGCTGATCGCCAGGTCGCCCTCGCCCCCCTGCGGCCGCAGCCGTAGATCCACGCGGAAGACCGCACCTTCGGCGGTCATCTCGGTCACCAGGCGCAAGATCGCCTGGGCCAGGCGCACAAAGTATTCGCTGTTGCTCAGCACGCCCCCGGGGCCGCCTGAAGTTTCACCGTCGTGGCTGTAGAGGAACATCAGATCCACATCGGAGGCATAATTCAGCTCCTGCCCGCCCAGCTTGCCCAGCGAAAGCACGCTCAGCGTGGCCGTCTGCCGGTGGCCTTCCGTGTCGGTGAACTGCGGGGTGCCGTAGGCATTCTGCAGTTTCTGGCTGCAGATGCGCAACGCGCGTTCCAGCAGCACATCGGCCAGGTGAGAAAGCTCCACAGTGGTTTCCGCCAGTGTGGCCAGGCCGAGCACATCGCGCAGCATGATGCGCAGATATTCGCGCCGTTTGAACCGTGCCAGCACGACCGGAGCGGGTAGGTCGAAGGCGGTGGCCGCAAAGCGGGCAAATTCTTCGTGCAGGTCATCCGGAGATTTCAGGCGTTCGAGCATGCTGCGACCCGTCACAGCAGGCGGACGGTGCAGCCAGATAATCAGCTCCGGCTGCTGAATCAGTGTTTCCGACAGATACCGGCTGTAGCTGAAAATCACCAGCAGATAGTGTAGCCCCGTTGGTACGCGCTCGAGCTCGCGCAGCAGGGGCGCCGGGGCCGCCTCTAGGTAGCGCTCCAGATAGTTCAGCGCACCATCCGGGTCGGGCACCTGCGCGAGCAGCGCGGGCAACGACGGCCACAGCCGGGTCGGCAGCAACCGTTCCACGCGCAGCAGATTCGCTTCCGCGGCGGCGGGTGCTGCGAATCGAATGCTGGAAAATGCCGCGTCCATCCCCCACTGTTTATACCACGCGCTTTTGCAGAACACCGGAGAAAGCGGGCTTGCCACCAGCATTTGTCACTGCGGCCAGCGGGGCAGGCAAACGCTGGTCCTGGGACGTATTCCTACTGAATCTCGTTCGGAGCCTCAAAGATAACGGGTGGAACCTGGAATTCCTCGTAGGAGATTCGTTGCGCCATAAGGGTCCTCAGGTTGCGTCAGGACATCGTCTTCTTGGTGAAGACCGCGAGCAGCTGCGTGTTGTATTTGGACTTTACGATTTGCACGTTCACTTCAAACAATTCATTTATTCGATTGCGAACGTCATCGAGACACAGCCTCATCTGTGTCGGAATGTCAAACTTCAGTTTGCTGCCTTCGGGCGGCCGTGCTTTGAACAGCCGATACGGAAATTGATAATCAGTCGGCGGATATCTCCATCGACGTGAAACTGGCCGCGAGCCGTGACAAGGCCGAGTAGGTAAGCAACATCAGGGTCGAGGTAATCGTCGACGGTGATGATGGCAGGCATCGCACTTTATTTGTGCTTACGAAGAATCAGCAGGTATTCGTGAATCTTGTTTATCCTGAATGTGCTCGGATAGCCAAGCGGGCGCAGATTGTTATACTCCTGACGGCGGTCCCAGATGATAATATCGTCCAAAAACAACCCAACATCGTCGCGGGACAGCCGTGATGCTAGATCAGAGTGAAATGGGTAGAATTTATCCTGCTTTCTGATATCCATGACGACCACAATGCAATACCTGCCCGGCTTGAGCACTTTTTCACTTGGCGGAATACTGACGCGAGGGCATCTAGGAACAATGAATAGTCTGGGATTTTTGAGATGTCACCATCACCATCTGCTTAAGTCTATACCATCAACGCGGGGGGACGCAAAAGCCTAAATGTCATAGTACAACTGGAATTCATACGGGTGCGGGCGCTGACGGACAGCCTGGACTTCGTTTTTCATCTTGTAGTCAATCCAGAGCTGGATGACTTCTTCGGTGAACACATCGCCCTTGAGTAGGAATTCGTGGTCCGCTTCGAGCGCGCGCAACGCCTCCTCGAGCGAGGCGGGCAGCGAAGGCACGCCCTTCAGTTCTTCCGGCGACAGATCGTAGATATCCTTATCGAGCGGTGGCCCGGGGTCGATTTTGTTGGCGATCCCGTCCAATCCGGCCATCAGCATGGCGGCAAAGGCCAGGTACGGGTTGCAGGAAGGATCCGGTGGGCGGAATTCGATCCGCTTGGCTTTCGGGCTGGCGGAGTACATCGGGATCCGGATTGCCGCCGAGCGGTTCCGCCGCGAGTAGGCCAAGTTGACCGGCGCTTCGAAGCCGGGCACCAGCCGCTTGTAGGAGTTCGTCGTCGGCGCCGCGAACGCCACCACCGCCGGCGCATGCTTGAGCAGCCCGCCGATATACCACATCGCTGTCTGCGACAGGCCGGCGTAGCCATCGCCGGCAAACAGCGGCTTGCCTTGGCTCCACAGCGACTGATGGGTGTGCATGCCGGAGCCGTTGTCGCCGAAGATGGGTTTGGGCATGAAGGTGACCGTCTTGCCGTACTGGTAGGCCACGTTGCGCACGATGTACTTGAACAGCATCATGTTGTCGGCTGAGCGCAGCAACTGGTCATACTGGATGTCAATTTCCGTTTGCCCGCCGGTAGCGACCTCGTGGTGGTGGCATTCCACCTTCAACCCGCACTCCTCCATGCGCAGGGCCATCTCGGTGCGGAGGTCGAGATAGTGATCGGTGGGCGGCACCGGAAAGTAGCCTTCCTTGTACCGTGGTCGGTACCCAAGATTGTGCGTCTCGCGCCCGGAATTCCAGCGGCCCTCCTCGGCGTCAATGAAGTAGAACCCATGCTGCTCGCGCTGATCGAAACGAACGTTGTCGAAGATGAAAAATTCCGCTTCGGCACCGAAAAAAGCCTGATCGGCCAGCTTGCTGTAGCCGAGGTAGGCTTCCGCTTTGCGCGCGATGTGCCGCGGATCGCGCGGATAGGCCTGCTTGGTAATCGGATCGATGATGTCGCCGATCATGCACAGAGTCGGCACGTCGCGAAACGGATCCAGAAAGGCCGTGGTCGGATCCGGCACCAGCAGCATGTCTGACTCATGGATCGCCGCCCAGCCACGGATCGAGCTGCCATCAATGCCAAAGCCGTCTTCGAAAGAAGACTCCTTGAGCTGATGCATCGGGAAGCTGACGTGGTGCCACAGGCCGGGCAGGTCGGTGAACCGAATGTCTACGATTTTTGCGTTGTTCTGCTTGGCAAATTCCAGTACACCTTTTGCGTCCATTCCTCCTCCGGTGTGTGATGGTTCGGTGGGGTTCAGGTAACGTGGGACAATAGTGCGGTGGTCAAAACCTGTCAAGCGCCACATCGAGAGCCAATCTGCCCCCTGTGGACGCCCGTGCTGGGCTCTGTCCATTTGTTCGGCAATCTGCTATAGTGAAAATTTCCCGCCTGAGGACAGCCGGAGTCGGACGGCCCGCCACCATGTCGAAAACAGTATCGTTGGTCTGGTTCCGCGCCGACCTGCGCCTCTCGGACCATCCCGCTCTGGCCGCCGCTGCCCACGCCGGCGCGGTTGTGCCGGTGTTTGTCTGGGCGCCAGACGAGGAAGGGAAGTGGCCTCCGGGGGCGGCTTCGCGCTGGTGGCAACGGCAATCGCTGCGTTCCTTGGATACTGCGCTGCGGCGGCTCGGCTCGCGGCTGATTCTCGCCCGGGGACCTACGGTGCCGGCGCTGCTCCGCCTGGCCGGTCAGTGCGGTGCGCGTGCCCTATTCTTCAACCGACGCTACGAGCCCGCCGCGCGTAAGGTAGAGGTTCAGCTCACCGCCGCGGCGGAAGCCGCGGGTCTTCGCGTTGCGATCTTCAACTCTGCGCTGCTGTACGAGCCGGGTCAGCTGGTTGCCGCAGCCGGCCAGCCCTATCGCAGGTTTACGCCGTTCTGGCACTCGCTGTGCGCAGCGCCTGAGCCGCCCCGCCCCCTCCCTGCGCCGGACCGGTTGCAGCCGCCCCGACGCTGGCCAGAGTTTTGTTCGCTCGAAGAGCTGGGATTTTCTGCCGATACGGAACTTGATGCGCGGCTGAGCCAATTCTGGCAGCCCGGCGAGGCCGGTGCAGAAACCCGTCTAGGAATCTTCTTGCGGGAGCGGCTCGCAGGCTATCCCTCCCGCCGCAACTTGCCTGCCCAAGACGGGACGTCGCGCCTGTCGCCTCACCTGCACTTCGGCGAAATCAGTCCCCGAAGGGTGTGGCACGCGGTGCGGCGGCATTCCGACGCGCTGCCGGGTGCGCAGGTGTTTCTGCGCGAGCTGGCTTGGCGTGAGTTTGCCTACCATTTTCTGATTCATTTTCCGCACACCCCCGAAGCCCCCCTGGATTCCGCCTTCACCCGCCTGCGCACACGGCGCAGTGCCAGCCAGCTTGTCGCCTGGCAGCAGGGGGTCACCGGCTACCCGCTGGTGGATGCCGGCATGCGCGAGCTGCTGACGACCGGCTGGATGCATAATCGTGTGCGCATGGTGGTGGCTTCATTTCTGACTAAGCACCTGTTGCAGGACTGGCAGGATGGGGCTCGCTGGTTCTGGGAACGACTGGTGGATGCTGACCTGGCCAACAACACCCTGAATTGGCAGTGGGTGGCGGGCTGTGGCGCCGATACGACACCGTATTTCCGCATCTTCAACCCGGTGCTCCAGGCGCGCCGATTCGACCCCGCGGGTGAATATGTCCGCCGGTGGGTTCCCGAGCTGGCCGCGCTCGATTCGCGCTGGATTCACCGACCGTGGCAAGCGCTGCCCCAGGCGCTGGCCGCGGCCGGCGTGAAGCTTGGCCGTACTTACCCGCGGCCCATCGTGGACCACAACGCCGCACGCGCCCGTGCGCTTGCAGCCTTCGCCGCCTTGCGCCGCGTTGGAAAGCGATGACCGCAGCGGGCACAGGCCGAATCCTTCTGACCGGTGCCACCGGCTATGTGGGTGGGCGGCTGCTCGAGCGGCTCGAACGCGACGGCCTCCGCCTCCGCTGCCTGGTGCGCCGGCCGGAAGCGCTGGCCGGAAAAACCGCGCCGGGCACCGAAGTGGTTGTCGGCGACCTGCTCCGTCCCGAGACGCTTCCAGCCACACTGGAGGGCGTCGAAACGGCCTACTACCTGGTGCATTCGATGGGCGACGTCGCAGACTTTGAAGCCGCCGACCGCACCGCGGCAGAGAATTTCTCCCGTGCTGCCGTGGCGGCGGGCGTGCGCCGCGTGATTTATCTCGGCGGGCTGGCCGAGGAACGCGAGGTCCTGTCGCCCCACCTGCGCAGCCGACACGAGGTGGGCCGCATCCTGCGCGCAGCGCCGCTGGAGGTGATCGAGCTGCGCGCCTCGATCGTGATTGGCTCCGGCAGCCTTTCCTTTGAGATGATTCGCGCACTGGCCGAACGCCTGCCGGTGATGATTACGCCGCGCTGGGTAGACGTGCCAGCGCAGCCGATCGCCATCGAAGACCTGCTCGATTACCTGGTGGCGGCGCTGACGCTGCCCGCCGGTGCGAGCCGCGTGTATGAAATCGGCGGTGCCGACCGTGCCAGCTACGGCGGGATTATGCGGGAATACGCGCAGCGGCGGGGCCTGCGCCGGGTGATGTTGGCGGTGCCGGTGCTCACGCCGCGGCTGTCGAGCCTGTGGCTGGCGCTGGTGACGCCGCTCTACGCCGGCGTGGGCCGTGTGTTGATTGACTCCATCCGCCACCCCAGCGTGGTGCGCGACGGCGCTGCCGCGGCCCGCGACTTCTCCGTACGTCCGCGCGGGACAGCCGCCGCGTTGGCTGCAGCGCTGGAGGATGAAGACCGCGCCTTCGATGGTGCCCGGCTGGGTGAGCTGTTGGGCGACAAAACCACGGTGAAACGGCTCGTTGCTCGCTTCGGCCACCGCATCGTGGATTCGCGTGTGGTCGAGGTGAACGCCCCGCCCGAGGTCGCCTTTGCGCTGGTGCAGCGCATCGGCGGGCGGAATGGCTGGTACTTTGCCGATTGGCTGTGGCGGCTGCGCGGCTGGATCGACCGCCTGGCCGGCGGTCCGGGGATGAGTCGTGGACGAAGCGACGCAGGAGAGGTTCGCCCGGGCGACGTGGTGGACTGCTGGCGCGTCGAGGCGGTGGAACCGTACCGGCGCGTGCGCTTCCGCGCAGAGATGAAACTGCCCGGCCGCGCCTGGCTCGAGTTCGAAGTCACCCCGCACGGCGCGGGCACGCGGCTGCGGCAGACCGCCGTCTTTGACCCACGCGGGCTGGGTGGCCGCGCGTACTGGTATCTTCTCTATCCCGCGCACTGCTGGGTCTTCGATGGAATGCTGCGGCGCATCGCTGCGCGCGCGGAAGCACAAGCCAGAGAAAGGAAGAGCGATGCTGGGACTTAACGCGCGGGAGTGGTGGGGGTTGATTGGATTTCTGGCGGTGGTGGCGGCCGTGCAGGGCCTGGCGTCGTGGTTGACCTTCCCCGCAGTGCGGGAGTGGTATCCCACGCTGGCCCGGCCGACGTGGACACCGCCCGACTGGGTCTTCGGGCCGGTTTGGACGGCGCTCTACCTGATGATGGCCGTTGCCGCCTGGTGGGTGTGGCGCACGGGGGGATGGGCAAACGCCCGGCTGGCGCTTTCTCTGTTCGCCCTGCAACTGGCGCTGAACGCCGCCTGGTCGGGATTGTTCTTCCGGCTGCGCAGTCCGGCTGCCGGCCTGGTGGACATCCTGTTGCTGTGGATTGCGATTGCCGCCACGCTGCTTGCCTTCCGGCGGCATTCGGCAGTGGCGACGTGGCTGCTTGTGCCCTATTTCGTCTGGGTCAGCTATGCGGCCGCGCTGAATTTTGCCCTCTGGCGGATGAACCGATGAAGCTGCACACCTTCCGGAAACGCACGCCGATTCCAGCTTCGGCGGAAGCGGTTTTTGCCTGGCACGCCGCACCCGATACGCTGGAGCGGCTCACCCCACCGTGGACGCGCGCACAAATCCTCGCCCGCAGTGGTGGCATCGAGCCAGGCGCACGGGTCGTGCTCAAGCTGCGGCTGGGGCCGCTGCGCCTCCGCTGGGTGGCCGAACATCGCGACTGGATCCCCGGGCGCGAGTTCACCGATGTGCAGCTCGTCGGCCCGTTTGCCTACTGGCACCACGCGCACCGCTTCCTCCCCAACGGCCGCCAAGCGTGCATCCTGGAAGACGAAATTCGCTACGCGCTGCCGCTGGGCTGGCTCGGGGAGTGGCTTGCCGGCGGGTACGTCCGCCGGCAGCTCGAGCGCCTGTTCACGTTTCGCCACCAGGTCACACGGGCGGCGTTCGGCGGCGCGTAAACGCCGGCCTGCAGCGGCACGTCCGCCCGGCGGAAGCGGTCCCTGCGGCTCAGTCGTAATATTCGGTGCCGAGGTGGGTAATCAGCTCTTCGCCCATCATCCAGCGCAGGGTGTTCTTCAGCTTCATCAATTGGATGAACAGGTCGTGCTCGGGATAGATTTCCGGGGCGCACATCGGCGACTTGAAGTAAAAGCTCAGCCATTCCTGAATCCCGCGCAGGCCGGCGCGCTGCGCCAGGTCGAGGAACAGCACTAGGTCGAGCACGATCGGCGCCGCCAGAATCGAGTCGCGGCACAGAAAATCCACCTTGATCTGCATCGGGTAGCCGAGCCAGCCGAAGATGTCAATGTTGTCCCAGCCCTCTTTGTTGTCCCCGCGCGGTGGGTAGTAGTTGATCCGCACCTTGTGGTAGATGTTTCCGTACAGATTCGGGTAGAGCTTCGGCTGGAGAATGTACTCGAGCACGCCGAGCTTGGATTCCTCTTTCGTCTTGAACGATTCCGGATCGTCCAGCACTTCCCCGTCCCGGTTGCCGAGGATGTTCGTCGAATACCAGCCGGCCAACCCGAGCATGCGCGCCTTGAAGCCCGGGGCGAGCACCGTTTTCAGCAGCGTCTGTCCGGTTTTGAAGTCCTTGCCGGCGATGGGCACGTTGTGCTTGCGCGCCAGCTCCACCAGGGCCGGGATGTCCACGGTCAGGTTCGGCGCGCCGTTGGCGAACGGCACTCCGCTGGTGATCGCCGCCCAGGCATAGAGCATCGAGGGCGCAATCGCTTCGTGATTTTCCTTCATGGCGCGCTCGAACGCGGTGACGCTCTGGTGCACCTTCTGCGGTTTCAGGAACACTTCCGTCGAGCCGCACCAGACCATCACCAGCCGGCTCGCCCCGGTTGCCTTGCGGAACTGTTCGATGTCCTCGCGGATCTGCAGGGCCAGCTCGTATTTGGTTTTGCCCCGCTTGACGTTCGGTCCGTCCAGCTTGCGCACGTAGTTGCGGTCGAACGCCGCCGGCATCGGCCGGATGGTCTCCAGAAAGCCCCGCACTTTCTCCAGCTGTTCCCGGTCGAGCACGCCGGCCTTCCGCGCCGCCTCGTAGGCGTTGTCGGGGAAGATGTCCCAGCCGCCGAACACCAGATTCTCCAGCCGGTCGAGGGGCACAAAGTCGCGGATCCGCGGCGAACGCATCCGCGTGCGCGGCCCCAGCCGGATCGTGCCCATCTGCGTGAGCGAGCCAATCGGCTGGGCTTCGCCCCGCCGCACCAGTTCCGTGCCGGCGATGAACGTCGTGGCCACCGCACCCATGCCCGGCAACAGCACCCCGAGCTTGCCCTTCGGCGGCGCAATCTTCTTTGGCCTGCGCATCGGCATCTCCAGTTCCAAACCGCAGTATCATGCGCAAACCGGTCCCTATTTGCAACCGGCCGCTGGGGATGATTTTCGACTCGGTGGGTCCGGCCTTCGGCCTCGCCGCGGTTTGCTCACCGGCGGAATCTTCGCCGCAACGCCAGCAGCAACAGCGCCAACTGGCCGGGAATGGCCACCAGGACGCCCACGGCCAACAGGCGCCCGGCGTCATTTGCCGGGCGGTAGGCCGGCTCGCGCTGCAGCGTGGCGGTTTCCAGTGTGGTCATCAGCCCGGCCCAGAACGCACGCTTCATCTGCGACCAGCGCTTCGGCTGCTGCCATGCCCGCGACCAGGAAATGACTATGCCAGCGTCTGCCTCTCGGGGCCGCACCCCGGCCCAGGTGAACAGCGCTGCAAACAGAAGCAGCAAAACGCACAGGGACACGATCGCCCGCCGGTAGCTGATGCCGTAGCGGCTCAGCAGGAAATAAAGGTAGCTGAACGAAACATGCTCGCCCAGCCATCGTGCCCCGCGCTGCACCCAATGCCAGAGTTTCCGGGTACCGCGCTGCCACCACGGGCCCTGCTCGGCCTGATTCGGCGAGGGCTCTTTCTTGTCCAAGCCATAGAACTTCCTGGCGTATTGGCCGATGCGGCGCCGGAAACGCGGCAGGGGCCCATTGCCTTCGGCGTGGGACCACCTCACCAGCGGGAACCGTTCCGGGTTGCGCCGGCGCATCTCCATTTCGCCGAACACGGCTTCTTCCGCCCATTCGTACTGTCGCGCGCGCTCGAAGTTGTTGACCAGGCGGCGGTAGGCGTCTGCGATCAGCTCGTGAGTCGCCACCTGGTTGGGGTAGGCGAGGTCCCGCTCGTCCTGCAGGATCAGCCCACCGCCCGGGCGCTGCTCCCATCGGACATCTTCGAAGCGGATCCGGTCTGCCAACGTCCCCAGCAGACGCAACTGTAAACCGCTTTGAGCCTCAGTGTTGACACGGTGCAGGAGGACTGTGCACTCGTTGCCGATGGTGACCCAGCGGAAGTCTAGGACACCGGCAACGTTAGTTAGCGCAAAGCCGGTATTCTTTTGAAACGTGGCCCAGCTGAAGTCGGCGTTATGGTTGAACGTGGCCCTGATGAAGTAGGCGTTCTGGTTGAACGTGGCCCTGCGGAAGTCGGCGTACTGGGTGAACACAAAACCACGGAAATCGTAGATCGTGCTCGGACAATGCCTTGAATTGCCCGCAAGAATGTTCTTGATTTCCTGCCAGAATTCGTTCCAAGGCTTGTTCGGGTCGTCAGAATGCATCAGGCAGACGGGCTCCAAATCCACGACGGCCGGGACAGAATAGAGGGGCCTCCCGCAGGGCTGCCCGTTTGCCATGAGGTATGGGCAAGTTCCGGACGGGGCTGCTGACGGGGAAGGGGAAGCCATAAAAAAATTATACCAATATGAGAATCCTCAAGCAGTAAACCAGAAAACGCACCCCGGCTCAGGTCTGCGGAGGCCGGCTAGCGGGCTGCGGCGCTGCGGCCCGAGCTGCGGCGGGCCGCAGCGGGCTTGGGACGCAGGGCAGCGAGCAGCTTTTCGACGGGTAGGGTATTGAGCACGTCTTTCTTTTCGAGCCAGCCGCGCCGCGCCATCTTCACGCCGTACTTCATGAAGGGCAGATGCGCGGTGGCGTGCGCGTCGGTGGAGATGACGATTTTGACGCCGCGGTCGCGCGCCATGCGCAGGTAGGTATCTTTCAGGTCGAGCCGGTCCGGGTAGGAGTTCAGCTCCAGGGCCACGCCCTGCCGGCGCGCTGCCTCGAGGACTTTCTCCATGTCGAATTCGAACGGTTCGCGCCGGAGCAGCAGCCGGCCGGTGGGGTGCGCGAGGATCTGCGTGTAGGGGTTTTCGATGGCGGCCAGCAGTCGTTCCGTCATGGCCGCGCGGTCCAGGTTCATGTAGGAGTGGACCGAACAGACGACCACGTCGAGTTGCGCGAGCACCTCGTCGTCCAGATCGAGCCGGCCATCTTTCAGGATGTCCACTTCGATGCCGGCCAGCAGCCGGAGGTCGTCGAACCGCTTCTGGGCTTCGCGGATTTTCCGGATCTGGGCGAGCACGCGTTTTTCGTCGAGTCCGTTGGCGACGGTGACGGCTTTGGAGTGGTCGGTCAGGGCGATGTACTGGTAGCCGAGACGGCGCGCGGCTTCGGCCATTTCCTCGATCGAGTTTTTGCCGTCGCTGGCGGTGGTGTGCATCTGCAGGTCGCCGCAGATGTCTTCAAGAGCGATCAGTTTGGGCAGCCGGCCCTCCGCAGCGGCTTCGATTTCTCCGCTCGCTTCGCGCAGCTCCGGTTCGATGAACGGCAGCTTGAGCTTTTTGTAGATTTCTTCCTCGGTTGTGCCGGCGACGCGCTTTTCGGTTTTCAGCGTGGCCAGTGCGTATTCGCTAAGGGTGTAGCCCATCTCGTTGGCGCGGCGGCGGAGC
>JAIMBE010000045.1 GCA_023511565.1 Bacillota bacterium | reverse complement strand
CCCTTCTGGTCGGTGACCTGGTGGTGAAGACGGAAGTCGAACCGGCACCAGTGGCTGCTGAAGCCGCCCACGACCACGGCCGTCATTCTTGAGCGGCCGTTTCGGACTTCCTTTCGGCTTCAACGCCCGCCACAGACTGGGCCATCGGTACTATTGCCTGCCTTCGGGTCGAAACTCAAACTTTGGCCAATGGCTCGTTACGCGGCTCTGGTTGGCAAACGTATCCAGGTACAGTATCGCGCCGGCGACATCTATCTGCCCGCTACCGGTAGACTGGTGGCCGATTCGGGGAAATCGATTTTCCTCGAAGAGCACTTCGAAAGCCGCGGCCGTGTGCAGAGTTTTCGCTGGGAGATCCCCTATCCCTGTATTGTCGAAATCGGAGAGGCTCCGCTGCCGCAGGAGGCTGCGCGAGTTGCGGATCCGACCCCTGAACACCGCTCTCCGCTGGCAGATGCCGATCTGCTTGCTCTGAAGAAACGTTCCCAGGAAACGTAAGCTCCGGCCTTTTCCCCATTTCGTCAGAACAGGTAAGATGCGGCGTGGCTGCGCACGCGGAGGAGGAACATGCAGACGGCTGTGGGACTGATCGGACTGGGGCTGATGGGCAAGCCGATGGCGTTGAATCTGCTCCGAGCGGGTTTTGTGGTCACGGTCTGGAACCGGACCCGCACCCGTGCCGACGAAGTGCTGCGTGCCGGCGCACAGTGGGCAGAATCACCCCGCGAGGTCGCAGCGGAATCCGACGTGGTGGTCACCATCGTCAGCGACCCGCCAGCACTCGAGCAGGTGCTCTGGGGTGAAAGGGGAGTGTTGGCCGGGCTGCGCCCGGGCAGCGTGCTGGTGGATTCGAGCACTGTGTCGCCGGCACTGGCCCGCCGCGCGGCGGAGGCCTGCGCCAGCCGCGGCGCCGATTTTCTGGACGCCCCGGTGACCGGAGGTACCTGGGGCGCCGAAAAAGGCGAGCTGGTCTTCATGGTGGGGGGCCAGGCGGAAGTCCTGCAGCGCGTCGAGTCGGTGCTGGCCGCGATGGGCAGGCGCTGGTTTTTGCTTGGCCCGCATGGCGCCGGCCAGACCGTAAAGCTGGCCATGAACGCGATTCTGGCGTTGCAGGTGCAGGCCTTGGCCGAAGCACTTGCGCTGGTTGCTGCTGCCGGCATCCCTGCCGAACGCTTGCTGGAGGTGCTCGCGTCGAGCATGGCACGGGCGCCGGTGCTGGACATCAAAGGGCCGCTGATGCTCCAGCGTAACTTTGCCCCCAGCTTTCCCCTGCGCCTGATGCACAAAGACCTCAGCCTGGCACTCGAGCTGGCCGGGCAGTTGGGTCTGCCGCTGCCCGCAACCGCTGCAGCACGAGAAACCTATTCGGCAGCCAAAGGGCTGGTCCGTGGCGGCGATGTGGACTACTGCGCCGTGGTCCGCTTCTGGGAAAACGCTGCGGCAGCCGCCGAGCGCCCGCCGGAGCCGGCCCGTGGCGCCTAGCACCCTGCCTCGTGCTGCGGAGGCCCGGGCCACTGTGTGCCCGGCGCCAGCCGGGAGTGGGTGGCGCAGTGTATGCGGGTGACGTAGAATAGCTGTTGGGTCGCGCGCATGGCCTCCCCATTTCACATCCTGAACACTCCGCCGGTGACGTCGCCCACGTGTGCGTCGTCTGGCGGGACTGTGCTAGAGGCCGGGCGTTCGTCGCCGAAACCGCCATGGCTGAAAGTGCGCATTGGTTCTGGCCCGAACTATCAGGAACTGAAGCGCATCATGCGCACCTACAACCTGCACACCGTGTGCGAATCGGCGCGCTGCCCGAATCAGGGCGAGTGCTGGGAGCATCGCACAGCCACCTTCATGATTCTGGGCAACATCTGTACGCGCGCCTGCGGATTCTGCGCAGTGCCCTCCGGCCGTCCGCTCGGCGCCCCGGACCCGGACGAACCGCGTCGCGTCGCCGAAGCGGCTGCCCGCATGGGGCTGCGCTACGTGGTGGTCACCTCGGTGAATCGCGATGATCAGCCCGATGGCGGTGCGGAAATTTTTGCTCGCACGATTCAAGAGATCCGCCGGCACATCCCAGCTTGCAAGGTGGAAGTGCTGATTCCCGATTTTCGCGGTGTGTGGTCAGCGCTGGAAACCGTGGTGCGCGCGCAGCCGGATGTGCTCAACCACAACACGGAAACGGTGCCGCGGCTCTACCGCCGCGTGCGCAAAGGGGCCCTCTATGAGCGCTCGCTGGAACTGCTGCGGCGTGCCAAGCAGATGGCCCCGACCATGCCCACCAAATCCGGATTGATGCTGGGGCTGGGTGAGACGCAGGAAGAGGTGCGGGCGACGATGGAAGAGTTGCGCGCCCAGGGCGTGGACATCCTGACCCTCGGCCAGTATCTGCAGCCCACCCTCGAGCACCTGCCCGTCGTGCGCTTTGTTCCGCCCGAAGAGTTCGCCGAGTACAAGCAGCTCGGCCTGGCCATGGGATTCCGCCACGTCGAATCCGGGCCGCTGGTGCGTTCCTCCTATCATGCCCACGAACAGGAGGCCGCTGCACACACCTCCTTGGCCGAGCCGACGGCCGCCTTCCTCAGGCAGCCGGCCTTCGGGACTGACTCAACAAATTGATGAACAACCGCCAGGCCCCCGGGACCCCCTCGGGCAACTGTCGAAAGAACGCCAGACCGGTGTAGATGTACAGGCCCCGACCGTAGCGGCCGCACACCAGACTGCCGGTCGTTTCTGCTTCGCCCGGGTCGTTCAGGGCCAGCGGCGCTTCGTAGCGCGCATCGAAGCGTCCCCAAAAGTACAGCCCGCGTTCTTGCACCCAACCGTCGAAGTCGGAGGCCGAGATTCGATTGGGAAACGTCAGCACCGGGTGGTCGGGCAGGAGAATGCGCACGGGGGAGTTTTCGTCGGTCACCCGCGCGCGCACGTTACCCTCGCTCGAGCCGACCTCCGCCGGGTAGGGTGCCGGATGGAGCTGGTTCCAGGTGGAGTCGCGCTGATACTGGACCACCAGGGTGCCGCCGGTGCGGACGTATTCGAGCAGGCGCTCATTGGCCCGGGCCAGGTCGGGCCGCAGTTCGTAGGCCCGAATGCCCACGCTGATGGCGTCGAACCGGCTCAGATCGCCGAAGGCCAGCGCGACCTCGTCCAGCAGAGTCACTTCGGCACCGATCTGCCGCAGGGCTTCCGGCAGCGGATCGTTCGCTGCGGCGATGTAGCCGATCCGCAGCCCGGCAGGAATCGAGAGATCGAACACGCGCACCGACACACGGCTGGGTTCACTCCACAGATAGGTGGGCAACGAGGGCAGCGGCTCCAACGCGCTGTCGAATCGCTGGCCGGCCCGCTCGGCAGCAGCCTGCAACGTGTAGTGGCCTGCAGCCAGTTGTGCGGGTGGCGTGACCGTAAACTGCACCAGGTGATCCCCCGGTCCTTCCAAACGCAGCCGGACCGGAGCTGACACTTCCCAGCCGTCCGGCCCGTCTAAGGTCACAATCGTTTCCGCCGGTGTGGTGGCGTACTGCCGAATCCGGGCGAGAATCTGCAGTCGCGCGGCTGGCTCTGCCCTGGGCACGACGAACTGTTTGGGTTCGAGCGAAAGCACGACGGCAGGCACCAGCCGCAGCGACATTTCTTCCGCGCGCGTCGAGCTGAGCCGGATGTGCCTCACGGGCACTTCGGCAGCAAATTCGTATCCCTCGGCTTCCATGGCGACGCGCGCCTTGACCAGCGGCTCGGGCCAGGGATGCATCCAGGCATCGGGCTGTTCCGGCGGGCGGGCACCTTCGGGCACGGCCACGGTGAAGCGCACGCTGCTACCCTGTGTTTCCTGAGCGGTGATCTGCCAGCCTGCCGGCAGCCGCAGCGTGGCGAGCCGTACCGGACCCGCGATCGGTCGGTGCTGCCAGCTCAACTCAACGCGGAACGTTTCACCCGCCACGATTTCGCTCCGGTCAGCGGTGGCGTAGATTTGCAACGCGACCGCTCGCACCAGTGCCTGCTGGATTTTTGCCTGGACGCGGTCGAGTTCGTCCTGCGCCGCGCGACTCGCTGTGTCGCGCTGCCCATCGAGCTGGCGAGCAAGGCCTTGGCAGATCCGGCCGGCTGCGGCCAGCTGCCGCGTCGCCGTCATCCAGTCCAGCTGCAACACAGCCGTCCATGCCGATTCCAGCACCCGGTCCAGCTCTTGTAGTCCTGGGGTCAGAAACGGCAGTCCCGCGCCCAGATCGGCGAGCGACAGGGAAAAGGCCGCAGCGGTCAGCGTGCGCCCCGGTTCTGGAACCAGTCGGCGCGCACCCCGAAAGAAAGGCGCCCCGCGGAACCCCACGATTCCCTGCGTGCGGTGCTGGACGAAACCGTCCAGCCCAATTTCGTTGTAGGACCTGCCCCGCAGGGGCGAAATCAGCTCGGAGGGGATGGGCACGCCGTCCGCGTTGCCGCGGGCGACATCGAGCAGCACGGTCCGCTGCCAGAACGGATCGGCTTCGCGGCGCAGCGCGTCCAGCACGCGGGGCACGAGCAGACCGGCGGCCACGTGGTGGCCGTGGCCGGTGCGCACCCCGGCCCAGTTGTTGATCACAAAGTGGGGCCGGAACGCACGGAAGACCTGCTTCATTTCTTCCACCACCGGCTCACCCCAGATGCGCAGGGTTTCTTCAGCGGACTTCGAAAAACCAAAATCTGGTGCCCGGGTGAAAAACAGGCGCGTGCCGTAGAACCGGGTGGCCGATTCCAGCTCCGCGGTGCGCAGCACCGCCAGCCGCGCGCCGTGTTCCGGGCCGATGGCGTTCTGCCCGCCCTCGCCCCGGGTGATGGACAGCAGCGCGACCTCGGCGCCCAGGTGGCGGGAAAGGTAGGCCAGCAGACCCACGGAACCGCCTTCGTCGTCCGGGTGCGCGATCACGTACAGGATTCGTGCCGGATTTCGAGCCTGCAGGATGGCTTCCACCGTGTCGGCCACGCCGAAGCCGTTCTCGGGTTCTTCGCCGCCCCCGGGAGCTGGCGAGGACAGCGCCGCCAGCCCGGCAATCAGCAACGCACTGACCCACGAAATCCAGGGACGCATCCTCGTGGCGGGTTCTTGCTGTTTCGTGGACCCTGTCGAGAACAATCGGTTCATAGGCGGATGCGCAGCCGGTCAGGTGCGGCTCGTCGCGGTTTGGTCAAAGGGCCACTCCCCGGCTTTCCGTGCGCGCAGCAGAAAAACGATCGTACCGAGCACCATCATACCGAATCCGGCCAGGGCCAGGTGCACGCGAACGCCGAACAGCTCCAGTGATCCCGTCGAAAGCAGAATTGCCAGCCACGCGACCACAACCACGATCACCGGCAGCGGATACAACGGCATGCGGTAGGGAAAACGCTCCGGGGGCCAGCGTCGGCGGAGTGCGACCAGCCCCAGGGCCCCGCCGACAAACTGTACCAGGATGCGCATGGCCAGGATCGCACTGATGACCTCGCTCAGGCGAAACAGCAGGCTGAAGAGGAAGGCCACCGCGCCCAACCACAGCAGCGAGACGTGCGGGAAGTGTTTGGTCGGGTGAACGCGGCCAAAGACCGAAAAAAACTGCCCGTCCACCGCCGCCACATACGGGATGCGGGAATACCCCAGGGTGAGCGAGAACAGCGAACCGAAGGCGATCCAGAGGATCATGGCTGTGGCGACCTTTGCCGCCGTGGAGCCGTAGATGCGTTCGACGAACAGGCTGACGATGAACTCCGACTGCATCCCCTGCTGCCAGGGCACCACCCCCAAAATCGCGGTTTGCATCGCCAGGTAGAGTACCGCGATGCCCAGGATGGAGATGAGAATGGCCCGCGGGATGGTCCGTTCCGGGTCGCGGATTTCTGCGCCCAGGTGACAGACGTTGTAGTAGCCCAGATAGGTGTACATGGTTTTTACAGTCGCCGCCCCCAAGCCGACCCAGAATGCCCAGTTCAGCTCCCAGGCCCCTTCCGGGTAGGTAAACGCCAGCGAGGCGTCGAAGTGGGTGATCCCGCCGAAGATCAGCCACAGAATCGTGGCCACCACGCCGACCCACAGCACCAGGCTGATTCGTCCGATGGTGGTGATTCGCCGGTAGAGCAGAAAAATCAGAAACAGGATGAGGGCACCGGAAACAGCCTTTTTCTCATAGACGCCGAGCGGTACCAGGTAGGTGAGGTACTGGGCAAAGCCGATCGCCGCAGAAGCCATCACCAGGGGTGCTTGAATCAGGGTCTGCCAGATGAACAGGAACGACATCAGCCGCCCCCAGCGCGCCGGCCCGTAGGATTCGCGCAGAAAAACGTAGCTGCCGCCGGCCTGCGGCATGGCTGCACCCAGCTCCGCCCAGATCAAGCCGTCCACCAGCGAAAGCACGGCTCCAGCCACCCATGCCAGTAGCGATTGCGGCCCACCCATGTAGCTGATCACCAGGGGAATGGTGATGAACGGGCCGATGCCGATCATGTCAATCATGTTCAGCGCGGTGGCTTCTTTCAAACCCAGGCCGCGCTCGAGTTGCGGATTGGAGAGTGCGCTCATGGTTGGCTGCGGTCGGCCGGCTGGGCCGCACCCGGCAAAGAAGCCCAAGCATAGCAAATTCCCCGGCGCCTCCTGCGGAAAAATCCTGCTAACATCACTGGCATGGTGAAGCTGGGAGTAGCCCTCACAGCCGCCACTGTAACGATTGTGGTCGCTGAGTGGTTCCGCAGCCGGCGGCTCCCGCTGCCCCTCTACGGGTGGCTGGGACTGGCGGCACTGGGCTGCGCCGAGCTGTTGAAGTTCCGGCGCGTCGAGCCCGTGGCCACGTATTTCACTCCGCTGGCTTGGTCCGCCTATCTGCTCGTCGTGGACGCGGCCCTCTTTGCTGTCCGTGGCCGCTCGTGGCTCACCAGGCAGCCCCGGGAATTTGTCCGCGTGGCTGCACTCTCCCTGCCGCTGTGGCTGATCTTTGAGGCCTATAACCTCCGGCTGGAGAACTGGCGTTATGTCGGGCTGCCGGAGAATCCAGCTGCCCGATGGTTCGGGTATGCGTGGTCGTTCGCCACGATTTTCCCGGCCATTTTTCTGTCCGCCGATCTGTTTCGCGCGCTGGGCTGGTTCACCCGACCCGCCAAGCCGGTACGATTTTCGCCGGTGGCGCGGCGCGGGATGATGGCTGCGGGTGCAGCGTGTCTGTTGATTCCCTTGCTGGTGCCCCGAGCGATCGGTGCGTATCTGTTTGCGCTGGTCTGGATCGGTTTTGTCCTGTTGCTCGATCCGATCAATTTCCATCGCGGATGGCCTTCGCTGCTGGGCGAACTGGCTGCCGGCCGTCGCGATCAGCTCTATGCGCTGCTGGCCGCCGGCTGGCTGTGCGGCTGGTTGTGGGAATTCTGGAACTGGTGGGCGGCGGCGCGCTGGGAGTACATCTTTCCGATGTTTCAGCAGTGGAAGATCTTCGCCATGCCCGCGCCGGGCTATCTGGGATTTCTGCCGTTTGCGCTGGAATGTTACGTCCTGTACAGCTTTGTTGCCGGCTGTTTCGGCTGGCATCGGAGCCCGTCAAGATGCTCCGGAGATTTTTCTGTGTTGCCGTGATCATGGGCCTGGCCGTTCCCGGGGCGGGTCGCGAGGCGGCCCTGGTGTGGCCCGCCGACGCCCTCTCCGGCCAGGAACAGCTGTACAGTGGCAGAACCGATCGCGCGGTGGCGTTCTTCCGTCGACTGCAGAGCGAGGACCCGGACCATCCGCTCGGCTACCTGCTCGAAGCGAACGCGCTGTGGTGGAAGACCTACTGTGCGAGCTGCGAGTTCCGATGGGGTACCCTGGATGCTTGGCAGCGCCCCCCACGACCGGAAGACGCAGTCTATTTCGCAATCGTTGACCGGGCGGTGCGGCTGGCGGAATCCGAACTGCGCCGCACGGACTCGGCCGAGATGCATCTGTGCGCTGGGATGGGCTGGGCGCTGCGCGCGCGCCTGCTCGGTTTGCACGGCGAGCGGCTCGAGACGGCCCGGGCCGGGGTTCGCGCCCGCGAGCACTTCCGTCGTGCCCTGGAGCTGGACCCGCAACTCGCCGACGCGCAGATGGGCCTGGGTCTGTACAACTATTTCGTGGATACGCTCTCGCCCATCGTCAAGGTGCTCCGGTTTCTTCTGGGCCTCCCCGGCGGCAACAAGCAGGAAGGCATCCGGCAACTGGAGATCGCAGCTTCCGCTGGAACGCTCACCAGAGTGGAAGCTCAGTTCTACCTGGCCAAGAATCTGCGAAACTATGACCAGCAGTACGCCCGGGCCATCGAACTGCTGGAACCGCTGGTACGACGGTATTCGCAGAACGCTCTGTTTCGGCTGATGCTGGGTGACCTGTATGCCCACGCCGGTCGCCCGGAAGACGCCCGCAGCGAAGTGCTCCACGCACGGCAGCTGGCAGAGTCGCTGCGCGAAGCGGACCCGGACTGCGCGCAGCGGATTGTCGTCCTTGCCGAGGCCCTTCTCGCGCAGTGGTCCGCGGACCCGCACTCGTCGGCCGACGCGGAGCGCCGCCGGGCTACATTCGACCTGCGGCCGGGGTTTTCCTTGTGAGGGTGAGCAGATCAGGCGGTGAACTATGCCAGAGCTGCGCTACAACTTCGTGACGGGCGAGTGGGTCATCATCGCAACCGAGCGGGCCAAGCGTCCGGAGGATTTCGCGCCCCGCGACGGCCGGAAAACGCTTCCTGCCCACGTGCCCACGTGTCCGTTCTGTCCGGGCAATGAGTCACAGACCCCTCCCGAGCTGTTCCGGATCCCGCGCCGTGGCGCGCTGGGCCCGGGCGGGCCGGTCAGTGACTGGCAGGTGCGCGTGGTCCCAAACAAATTTCCCGCACTCGACGCCCAGGCGGAGTTATCTCGCAAAACCGAGGGACTGAAACGCCACGTTAGCGGTGCGGGCCTCCATGAAGTGATCATCGAAACCCCGGAGCACAACCGCACCCTGGCGCTGCTCGACGAGCCGGAAATCGAACTGGTGGTGCAGGCGTACTACCGGCGCTACGAGGCCATCACCAGCGACCCGCGCATCGCGCACGCCACGCTGTTCCGCAATCACGGCGAGCGCGCAGGCACTTCGCTCGAGCACCCGCACGCCCAGATTGTGGGCACGCCGATCATGCCGCCCCAGGTGCGGAGCCGGATGGAAAATGCCCTGCGCTTCTATGATGAAACGGGCGAATGCCTGAATTGCAGCGTGTTGGCCCAGGAGTTGCACGACCGGGACCGCATCGTGGCGCAGTCGGAACATTTCGTGGCGTTTGTACCCTATGCTGCGCTCACGCCGTTTCACATCTGGATGTTTCCCCTGCGGCACATCGCCAGCTTCCTGGAAACCGGACCGGAGGAGTTGGCCGACTTTGCGCGTTTGCTCCGGCAGGTGCTGCGGAAACTTTATTTCGGTCTGGAGGATCCGGACTACAACCTCACCCTGCGGGCACCGCCGCGGGAAGCCAGCGGACTGAAGTATTTCCACTGGTATGCGGGGATCATTCCCCGGCTGACGCGCACGGCGGGGTTTGAGCTGGGCTCCGGCATGTTCATCAATACGACCTTGCCCGAGCAGTGCGCAGCATTTTTGCGCGACACCCCGGCGAATGCCCCGTCCTAGGGCACGGCGGTGTGCGGGGAACTGGACCTCCACGCGTGGAGGGAAGCAGCGCGCGAAGATGGTATGCTGCGGTGAGCGTGCGGCAGCAAGCTACGCGCGCAAGGAGGCAGGATGCGAATACACGGCCGGGTAGTCCTCACCGTTGCCCTGGTGTTGCTGATGAGTGCGGCACTGGGGGCGCAACGTTCGCGGCGCGGAAACCAGCCGGAACCGCTTCCGCTGCCTGTCGAGCAGCAGGTGGATCTGGCGATCAGCGAAATGCTGGCGGGCTGGCAGATCGGCGATCCGCAACTGCTGCGTAAGTACTATGCCGACGACGTCATCGTCGTCAGCGGCGCTTATGAACCCCCTCTGGTGGGTTGGGAAAACTACTGGCGGGCCTACCAGGCCCAGCGGCAGCGGATGCAGAGCGTGCGGCTCGACCGCCGGAACACCGTGCTGCGCATCAAAGGAGACCTGGCCTGGGCCACCTACCAGTGGGAATTCCAGGGCCTGGTGGATCAGCAGCCTGCCTTCTTCCAGGGACACACGACGTTGATTCTGGAGCGGCAGAAAGAAGGCTGGCGCATCGTGCACAACCACACGTCCGTGGCGGTGAACCCTGCCGCCCCTCCGCAGTCGGCGCAGCCGGACTAGCCGGACTGGGTCAGGCCTTCATAGACCCACAAACCGGCCATCACGAGCAGCAGCGCACCGGACAGAATGCCCAGCACCGCGATCGGGCGCCCCAGCTTCTCAATGCGCGCGACCAGTTCCCGCTGCTCGCGCGCGATATGCTCTTCGGCGTAATCGAGGAAGAGCTGATCTTCCTCTCTGTTTTCCAGGATGCTGCGGTACATCCAGAGGGCAATCAGTCCGACCGTCACCACTCCCCAGACAATCGCGAGAATGGTCAGCGGTGTCCATTCGATTTGCATGTCGGCGTCCCCCCGTCGGGCGGCTTGTTTCCAACCGGGCAACGGCTCGCCTACGAGCCAGCTTAAACTCGATTATAGCATGGGGGTGGGACAGGGGAGGCAGGGGCGAGCCGAACGAACGGTGCCCGTCTGCGGCTATGTGCTGCTGCGTTCCTTGGCCGGGAAGCGGATACCCCAGAAATCGCTCTCCGAGTTCAGGATTTCGACTCCCAGATCGAAACGGCCTTCGTGCGCGGTTTCACCGGACCAGACCACGCGGAATTTTTCCACGCGGTTGCTGAAGCGGTTCTTGATTTCCAACGGTGTGCCCGGCGGCAGCCGACGGGAGAATCGCAGCAAAGCCCCATACTGGCTGACCACCACGGTTTCGGTGTCTTCCATCGGGATTTCGCCGGGCCCCAGGACCCGTACGGTGACCGGGATGCGGATTAAAACGCGTTCGCCGCGCCTTCTCTCGTTTAGCGACCCTTGGGAACCCATGGTGTTGCACCTCGAAGCGAGAGCGAAGCCGCATTCCAATTTGGGCTCGAACCGCAGGCAAGTCAATCCGCGCTGACGGCGGGTGTGGTGAATCTGCTATGATGTGCGTCCATTTCTGACCGGAGGAGCCTTTCAATGCGTGCAACTGTGGTGCGACTTGTGGTTCTGCTGTTTTGGGCGTCGGCGGTGCTGGCGCAGGAATCTCCGTTTGTGCCTCGGGAGGTGTTCGACCTGTGGAACGCCGAACTTTCCGGCGACCGCAGTTTCGAGCATCTGCGTCACCTGACGCTCCACCACAGCCCGACCGGCGGCTCGCGCGGTTTTCAGGAGAAGATGCGCTGGATTCTGCAGAAGGCGCGTGAAGCCGGCCTGGACGATGTGCGCCTGGTGGACCATCTGCCGTATCGCGGCACGGCCTGGACTGTGCAGTCGGCCGAGCTGTGGATGCTCGAGCCGGAGCGGCGCCGGTTGACCAGTCATGCCGATGTCCCGGTGGCCATCGCCAACTACAGTCGCAGCGGTACCTGGGAAGGTGAATTGGTGGACGTCGGCGCGGGGAGCAGCGATGCCGACTACGAAGGCAAAGATGTCCGGGGCAAGATCGTGCTGGTGTCCGGTTCCGCCGCCGCGGCGATGCGCGAAGCCGTCTGGGAGCGCGGCGCGCTGGGAGTGGTCTACTACAACGAGTCGCGCGGGCTGGAGTATCCCGACCAGGTCGCCTACATCGGACTCAACCCGAATCCGCCCGCCGGCCGACAGAACACCTTTGCGTTCTCCATCAGCTACCGGATGGGCCTGGAACTGAAGCGGCGGCTGGCGCGCCGAACCGCTCCGGCGGCGATTCCGGGCGCGGCCGGCGAAGGGACCTTGGAGGGTGAGAAAATCGTTCTGCGCGCCGAGGTGGATGCGGAATTTCATCCGGAACCGAAGAACTGGATTGTCGAAGGCTGGATCCGCGGTACGAAATACCGCGATCAGCAGATTGTGCTCACGGCGCACGCCCAGGAAGAAAAATATTCCGCAAACGACGACAACAGCGGCTGCGCCAATCTGCTGGAGATTGCGCGCGCCTGGACCCGGTTGATTCGGGAAGGTCGGCTGCCGCGTCCGGTGCGTGATGTGCGGTTCTGGTGGGTGAACGAGTTCGCCTCCGAGTACGCCTACTTTGCCACCTATCCCGAGGAGCGCCGCGCCCTGCTCGTGAACATCAACCAGGACATGGTGGGCGCAAAGCAATCCGTCGGCTCGCGCATCCAGCACATCACCCGGCTGCCCCATTCCCGCGCGAGCTTTCTGGAAACCGTTGTGGGGAGCGTTGCGGAACTGGTCATGCGGGGCAACACCGCCTATCTTTCTGCCGGGCAAGCCGGCACCCCGCAGCCCTTCAGCCGGCCGATCCTGGCGCTGAACGGCACGCGGGAACGCTACGGCGCTGAGATCGTTCCCTACTTCGACAACACCGACCACCACGCCTTCAACGACGTGATCATCGGCGTCCCGGGCGTCACCCTGACGAATTGGCCCGACGAGCTGATTCATTCCAACTACGACGACCTCTGGCAGATGGACGCCACACAACTGGAGCGAAATGCCTTCATCGTGGCCGCCAGCGCCAACTACTTGGCGACGCTCGACACCGAGGGCGCCCCCGTACTGGCCGCGCAGGTGCGTTCTTCGGCGTTGCGCGTGCTGAGCGAAGCCTTTGCCCGTGCAAGTGAATTGTTGGCGACCGCACCCACCGCCGCACGGCCGCAGGCCTATCAGGACGGGGACAACCTGATCGAACAGGCCGGTTTGCGTGCAGCCCGCCTGCTGGAGTCGGTGCGCGTGTTTGCTGACTCCGCGCTGGCTGAACAATTGTCGGAGGATGCCCGCGAAGCGATCGGCGAAGCCGGTTACCTGCGCGAGCGGTTTGCCCTGCAATACCGACGTCTCACGGGCGAGGCGCCGCCACTTGTCTCGCCGAGCCAGGAGGAACAGGCGATGGCCGCAAAGATCCCGGAGATTGTGGGCACACCTGCAGAGTTCCTCGACAAGCGCAGTTCGATTGGCAACCGCGGCCTCCATGCCCTGATGGCTTTTGAGGTATGGTGCTTTGTGGATGGCCGGCGCAGCTATCTGGACATCTACCGGGCTGTCCGCGCCGAAGCTCAGCTCGCCGGCGAGTGGTACTACGGCAGGGTCACCGCCAGACAGGTCGCCGAGTTGCTCGATGCCGGCGTACAGGCGGGCTTGCTGAAACTGAAACCATGACGCGACGGCTCGGACCCCGGGCGGTCCGCAACTCTGCTCCTCGCAGCGCGGCTTGTGCCGCCCGGCTCGGAAACGGGCCTGCGTTCGTTCCAGTCTGCTTTGTGTGCCCGTGCCTGCGTTGACATCGGCAGTTGGGCTCGGCAGAATAATAAGGAATGAGCGGACGGTTGTGCCCAAGTGGCGGAACTGGCAGACGCGCTAGCTTCAGGAGCTAGTGCCCTTTACGGGCGTGGAGGTTCGAATCCTCTCTTGGGCACCATCTCCCCGGCCTTTCTGACGTTCAAGTCCACGCCGGCGACCTTTTCACTCTCGGAAAAACGAAAAGAGGCGGCCCAGGTCTAACCGCCTCTTTCGGGTGTCTAGGGACACCACCCACCCGGCCTGGCAGCCGCTGTGGGTTTCGGTGTGCCACCCTCTAGAACCCTGAAACGGGAGAAAAGTTGCTCGCCGGTTCGCGCACGCCACTCATTGGGACCCGCGCCGAAGGGAGGCGAGCCGAGCCATGGCAGCAATGCCGGCCAGGGGGCCGAGGGAAAGAACAGCAAACGCCCAACGCCATCCGACCTGATTCACGAGCACGGGGATGAGCTGGATGGTCACGGTGGTCAGCAGAAATCCCAGTGAGGTTTGCAGTGTCAGAGCCGTGCCCACGGCATGGCGCGGCGCGACTTCGGTGACCAGGGCGCTGAACTGGGCCGAATCGGCCACCACAAAAAATCCCCACAGCCAGCTCAGGGCTCCCACGAGCCAAGGATTCCACCCAAAGGTCAGGCCGATGAACAGAGCGCACAGTCCGCTGGCGGCCATCGCCACGTTGGTTGTGCGTTCCCGGCCGAACCGGTCGGCCACCTGTCCGCCCCACACACAGCCCAGACCTCCCGCTGCAATGGCGCCGAAGGCCAGCCAATCGGTCAGCCCGGCAAGATGCAGATGGGCATCCGTGTTACGAGCGGCATGTTCGCGCAGGCTCGCCGAGAGAAACGCCGGTACCCAGGTCCACATCGCGTACAGTTCCCACATGTGTCCCAGGTAGCCTGCTGTGGTCAGTCGAGTTTCGCGGTGCCGCAGCACTTCACCGACCAGCCTCCAGGAAAAGGGCTGCTGCTCGAACGGGAAGGGGCCCTCGCGATAGCCCCAGGCCACCAGCAGTGCGCCGGCCACTGCACAGCCCGATGCGGCGAGCACCACGCCTCGATAGTCGGCGGGTTCCAGGATACGGAACACGTAGGGTGTTGCCTTGCCCACCGTCAGTGCCCCGACCAGGGTGCCAATCGCCAGTCCGCGCGCCGAGCGAAACCACGTGGCCACCATTTTCATCGCTGGCGGATAGACACCGGCCAGGAACATCCCGGTCAGAAAACGCAGCCCCAGGGCTGCCGCGTAGCTCGGCGTCCAAGCCAGCGCAGCATTGGCCACCGCTCCCAGCAGCGCGCAGCCCGCGAAGTAGGTGCGCGCCGGCAGCAGGTCGGCCAGATTCAGCACGGCGGCCAGCGCGGTGCCCGCAACAAATCCCATCTGCACCGCGGTGGCCAGCAGCGCGTTCTCCGAAGGGCTCAGGTTCCACTGCGCCTGCAACTGGGGCGCGGCTGCGTTTGCGGTGAACCACAGCGACATCCCGAGCAGTTCCGCCGCAGACAACAGCGCCAGCATTCGCCAGCGGCGCGGGTCGGTTTCGCAGCTCATGCGTACTTGGCAGTCCTCCGCGCAGCTCGATCGGCCCGAGATGACATTTCGAGGGCACAAGTATAACCTTTTGAGGAGGGGCGCACCGGCGTGCTGGGTGCGCCTCCGGGGCAGGTCGTCGGTGACGACAACAGGGAATGTGCCGAAACCCAAGGCGGTTGTGCTCCTCAGTGGTGGCATGGATTCCTGTGTCACGGCGGCCATGGCGCGCACGACCCACACTCCGGCGTTTCTCCACGTCAGCTACGGCCAGCGCACCGAACGCCGCGAACGGCAGGCGTTCGAGGCCATCGCCGATTTCTACGGCGTCCGCGAACGGCTGGTGGTGCGGTTCGATCACCTGGCGCAGATCGGTGGCTCGGCCCTCACGGATCCGAGGATCCCCGTGCCCGAAGATGGCGCCGCGCTGCAGCCTCCGCTGCAGGAGACCGAGCCGGCCGCCGCTTCACGGATTCCCGTGACCTACGTGCCGTTCCGGAATGCCCATCTGCTTGCAGTCGCTGTGAGCTGGGCCGAGGTCATCGGGGCTGCGGCCGTCTACATCGGGGCAGTGGCGGAAGACAGCTCCGGGTATCCCGATTGTCGGCCGGCGTTCTACCATGCGTTTCAACAGGCTGTGCACGCCGGCACGAAACCGGACACCCGAATCACCCTGCTGACACCGGTCATTGCCCTGCGCAAGAGCGAAATCGTGCGGCGAGGCCTCGAGCTGGGCGCGCCGTTGCATCTCACCTGGTCGTGTTACCAGGAGGAAGAAGTCGCCTGCGGGGTCTGCGACAGTTGTCGGTTGCGCCTGCGCGCCTTTGCCGAGGCTGGCGTTCGAGATCCGCTTACCTATCGCACACCAGTTGCGCGATAATGGAGGCGAGCCGGTAGGGGTACGGCGGAGGAGACGGAGTCATGAATTTGCGGAAAGCGACATTCGCAATTCTGGTGCTGTGCATCCTGGGGGCAGGCAGCGCCTCGGCCCAAGCTACACTGCGCGGCACGGTGTATGACATCGAAGGCAAGCCTTTCCCGGGTGTGAAGGTCATTATCCGGAGTAACGACACCGGTACCGTTTACGAGGTCGCGACCGATGCCAAAGGGGAATACCTGCAAGCCGGCCTGCGTGGCGGCAACTACACCCTCGTGTTCCGGGTCAAGGATCAAGATCTGCTCACGCAGCCGATCCGAATCCCCGGCAGCGGGGAATTCAAATTCGATGCCAACTTCAAAGAACTGCTGGCTGCTGAGCTGGAGAACATCAAAAAGCAGGAGGCCGAGCAGAAGAAATTCGAGACAATGAAAGCTGCGTTTGATGCCGGCGCAGTTGCCCTGGAGCAGGCCAAGCAGCTCCGCAACCGCGCGGCGAATGCACCGGCTGCGGAACGAGGCGAGCTGCAGTCGCAACTGAACCAGTTGGTACAAAGCGCCATCAGCAACTTTGAGCAGGCCCGGCAGGTCGCCGGAGAGACCGATCGCAATCTGCACTTGATTTATGCCAAACTGGGTGAATCCTACGAAGTCGCCGGGCGCCACGAGGAAGCGATTGCTGCCTACCAAAAAGCGGTGGAGCTGAAGCCCACGGAATCCGGCTACTACAACAATCTGGGCAACACGCTGGCCAAGGCGGGCAGAATTGATGAAGCTCGTGTCGCCTACCAGAAAAGCGCGGAACTGAATCCCACCAGGGCCGCCGAGGCCTGGATGAATCTCGGTGTTGTGCTCTGGCAGAATTACCGCTACGAAGAGGCCATCGAGCCGCTGCAAAAATCGCTCGAGCTGAATCCGCAGAATGCTCAGGCCTGGTACGTGCTGGGTGCTTCGCTGGTTGGTCTGATGCAGTTCAAGCAGGAAGGGGACAAAAACATTCCTATCCTGCGGCCCGGCACCGTGGAAGCCTACCAGAAGTGTATTGAAGTGGACCCGAACGGTCCCTTTGCCGCCCAGGCGCGCCAGGCACTGGCCGAGTTGGAAGCCATCGGTGTAGGTATCAGCACCAAAGTCAACGTGAAAAAGAAGAAGGGCTAGCGGCCGACTCGCCGCCCTTCCTGCTGGTTCCCATCCTTCGGCCCGGGGCGACCCGTGTCGAGGAGCCGGCGTGTTCTTCGTGCCGCCCTGCGGTGTCCCGTCTGCTCGAAACCTGGCGATCCACACGGTAGCCCTCTCCGCGCCGGCCGTTGACGAAGCGGTATCTTCGCGGTAGGCTTGCGCGCCGCTGAGAGATCTCTTTTGCCTCGCCTCGTGCGGGAGGTCACGGGAGGAGTGATGCACAACCGTTCCGGGTTCGTTTTTGTGCTGGGTGTTCTGCTGGTTGTGGCCACCGGTATCGCTTCGATGCCGCAAGGGAAAGCCGTTTCGACCGCGGCGGGTCCGGCTCCGGTCGTTCCGGCCACCGCGCTGCAGCGACCGCAGGATCCCTTTGCCGGTTTCGACGAATTTGTTGTGGCCACCATGAAGCAGTGGAACGTTCCCGGGTTGGCCCTCGCGTTGATTCGAGACGGCCAGATCCTGCTCGCCAAGGGCTACGGCACGCGGGATATCGAATCCGGTGCCCCGGTAACGCCGAGCACGCTGTTCGCCATCGGCTCGATCTCAAAATCGTTCACCGTGACCGCCCTGGGCATGCTGGTGGATGAAGGCAAGCTCGATTGGGACAAGCCGCTGCGCGACTACCTGCCTGACTTCAGGCTCTACGACCCGGTGGCCAGCGAACGTTTCACGCCCCGGGATCTGGTCACGCACCGCTCTGGCCTGCCCCGTCATGACCTGGTCTGGTACGGTTCAGACCTGACCCGCGCAGAGATGTACCGGCGGCTCCGCTATCTGCCACCCAGTCGCGATTTCCGTGCTGCCTATCAATACCAGAATCTGATGTATCTGACGGCGGGCCTGCTGGTGGAGCGTTTGTCCGGGATGCGCTGGGAGGAATTTATTCGCCAGCGCATCTTCCAACCGCTGGGGATGACGAACTCCAATTTTTCTGTGAACGATTTGCAGAAGGCGGCGGACTTCTCCTACCCGCACAGCACGACGCGCGCGGGGGATCGGGAAACGGTCCTCCGCATCCCGTTCCGCAACCTTGACGAAGTCGGACCGGCCGGTTCGATCAATTCCAGTGTGGACCAGATGATTCGCTATGTGGAGTTCCACATCCGCCAGGGCCGGTACGGCGACCGGCAACTGCTCTCCGAGGCCAATGCGCAGCAGATGCAGACGCCGCAGATGGTCATGTCGGAACCGATGCGATACGACGAAGTCTTCCACTCCAGCTACGGGCTCGGGTTTGTGATCACCGCGTACCGCGGCCACAAGCTGGTTTCGCACGGCGGTGGCATTGACGGGTTCATCGCCCTGCTCAGCTTTATGCCGCGCGACAAGATCGGCCTGATCGTGCTGACCAATCTTTCCGGCAACAACCCAGTGCCGCAGATTGTCACCTACAACGTGTACGATCGCCTGCTCGGTCTGCCGCCCGTGGACTGGGTTGCGCGCATGCAGCAACAGCAGAAGCAGCAGGAAGAAACGCAGCGCAAACGGCGGGAAGAGAGGGCGGCCCAGCGCAAGCCGGGCACACAGCCCTCGCATCCGCTGGCCGAGTATGCCGGGGAGTATGAACACCCAGGTTACGGCGTGGTCACAATCACCGTCGAGGCCAACCGGCTCCGGCTCACCTACAACCAGTTCAGCGCAACCCTCGAGCATTTCCACTACGATGTGTTCCAGGCGCCGCAGCTCGAGCGGAATCCGCTCTCCGAGTTGCAAATCAGCTTTGCGAACAATCTCCGCGGCGAGGTGGAAACGGTCAGCGTTCCGCTGGAACCCAACGGTGAACCGATTGTCTTCCGTCGCCGTGCCGAGAAAGCCACCCGCTAGCCACGACCCGCTTTGTCCCGGGCTTTCCCTGGTGTGCTTGCCGAAGATGTCGCGCGGCTGAACCAGGTGTGAAGAAAACGGGAGAGGTCTCCGCCGGTCGACTCCACTTCAATCCAGAGTCTTGCCGGGGATGGTCGGGGCGAGTGGATTTGAACCACCGACCTCCTGGTCCCGAACCAGGCGCTCTAGCCAGGCTGAGCCACGCCC
>JAIMBE010000044.1 GCA_023511565.1 Bacillota bacterium | reverse complement strand
GCGTTCACGTGGTCTTCCACCTCGCTGCCGACCATGGCGGCCGCGGCTACGTGGACCTGCACCAGGCCGGTCCGGCCTCGAACCTCTTCCTGGATGGGCTGATCTTCTGGGAAGCGCTGCGCGCCCGCGTGGACAAGGTTGTGTTCGCTTCCTCGGGTTGCGTCTACCCCAACTATCTGCAGTCCGACCCAAACCAAGAACTCTATCTGACCGAAGACGTCGTCCGGCCGCCGCACGATGCCGACAACATGTACGGCTGGGCCAAGCTGATGGGCGAACTGACCCTGCAGGCCTACGCAAAGGAGCACGGCCTGAAAGCCGCCTCCTGCCGCTACTTCACCGTCTATGGTCCGCGAGGCGTCGAAAATCACGCTGTGATCGCTATGATCGCCCGCGCCTTCATCCGCCAGAATCCCTTCGAAGTCTGGGGCGACGGCACCCAGGTGCGGAACTGGACCTATATTGATGACATCGTATCCGGCACTCTGCTCGCCGCCGAGAAAATTGACGACGGCACCGCCGTCAATCTCGGCACCATGGAGCGCGTGCGCGTGCTCGACGCGGTGCAAATGATTCTCGAATACACAGGGCACCGGGCCGAAATCAAATTCCGGCCCGACATGCCCACCGGGCCGCTGAATCGCGTGGCGGACAACGCCCTCGCCCGACGCCTGCTCGGCTGGCAGCCGCAGGTGCCGTTCCGGGAAGGCGTCCGCCGCACGATTGACTGGTATTTTTCAACGAAAAATCCCGAGGACGTTCGTGCCATCCTTCATCGCATGCTGACCGAACGATGAGCCGATCGCACCAGGAGGCGCTGTGGCGGATCTGATGGCCTTCGGCATCGCCCTGATTGCTTCGCTGGGCCTGACGGTGCCCATCCGCCGCCTGGCCCTGCGCATCGGCATGGTCGATCAGCCCAACCCGCGCAAAGTGCACCGCACGCCCATGCCGCTGCTCGGCGGGTTGGCCATCTACGCCGGCTTCGTGCTGGCGGTTCTGTTCTCCACCAGCAGTCAGGTGCGCAGCCAGATCGTGGGCATCCTGGCCGGCGCCACCCTGCTCGCAGCCATCGGATTCCTCGATGACCGCGGCTGGCTGCACCCGCAGATCAAACTGTTTGTCGGCATGCCGTTCGCGGCTGTGCTGTTGCTGGCCTCGGGCATCCGCGCCGGTGTGGTGTCGTACTGGCTGCCCAGTACGTTTGGCCACCTGCTCGACGCGGCGCTGACCCTCTTCTGGGTCGTCGGAATTACGGCCGCGTTCAGCATTCTGGACCACATGGACGGCCTGTGCGCCGGCATTGCGGCCATCGCCGCTGCCTTCTTCGCCCTGCTGGCCACCCAGAGCGGTCAGTTCCTGGTGAGCACACTGGCGGCCGCAGTGCTCGGTGCCGCGCTGGGCTTCCTGCGCTGGAATTTCCGCCCGGCCAAAATCTTCATGGGGGATGGCGGAGCGCTCTTCCTCGGCTTCCTGATGGCCGCGCTGGGCTTGAAACTGCGGCTCACCACCCCCACCCCACTGGCCAGCTGGCTCGCCCCGGTTTTGATTCTCGGCGTGCCCATCTTCGATACCACCTTGATCACCCTCTCCCGCGCGCGCCGCGGCCTGCTTCCGTTTGCGTCGCCGGGAAAAGACCACGTCGCACATCGGCTCGCCAACCTCGGACTGGGACATCGCGGAGCCGTGCTGACTCTCTACAGCGCCGGTCTGGCCTTTGGACTGTCTGCCTGGCTGATCATCCGATTGCCGGAAAAAGCCGTGCTGAGTTTGGCCGTCACAGTCGTTCTCGTCCTGCTGGTGGCCCTGGCCGCACTGGAACGTGCTCCCTACGAACGGCAACTGAAACCTTCCCGGTCCGCACAGGCTCCGTGACTCTCGGATTGTCTTTTTCATCCATTCCTCTTCGGCTCAGTTTTTCCCACAGAAGCGCTTTCCCGAATCTGGCGGCTCCGTTATACTGCTTCGCCACGGTGGTGGCCGGTTCCGGGCAGTGCGGGAGAGAAAGCGCTGCCTGAAGCGGGCTGCCCAGTTCTCTGCTTCCCTCGGGGGATCGTGGGTTCATCGCGCGGGTCGTGCTGGCCGCGCAAGCTCAGGTAAGAACGATTTCCGCATTCCGAAGCAAATGGCTGCTGAATACGCTTCCCGCTCTGTGCACATCGTGGGCGGTTCCGCGGCGGGCTTCTACACCGCCTATCTACTGGCCCGGGCTGGACGGCCGGTTACGGTGCTCGAGCAGGCCGAGCGGCTGGAGCCGATGCCGCGCACGCTGATCGTCACCTGCCGCATGCGCGATCTGCTGGGCACGGCACTGCAGGATGACTCTGCCATCGTCAACGAAATCCACCGCTTCGAGCTGTATGCGGGCAGCCGCGTGGCCGAAGTTGTCCTGAGCCGCCCCGACTTGATCGTGGAGCGCTCGCGACTGATCCGCGGCCTAGCCGAACAGGCGCAGCGCGCTGGGGCCCGGCTTGCGCTCGGCAGGCGTTTCCTGGGTCTGGAGCCGAACGGTCGTGGCCTGCTGCTGCGCACGCAGAACAACGGCTACGTCGAGAGGCAACCGGCGCGCACCGTTGTGGGCGCCGATGGCGCGTTCAGCCGCGTCGCAGAAGCTGCCGGCTGGCCGCGCTTGCGGACCGCACCGCTGATCCAGGCGGTCGTCCGCCTGCCCCACGATCTTTCGCCCGACACCGTCCGCGTCTGGTTCGTGCCGGAAGACACTCCCTATTTCTACTGGCTGATCCCTGAATCGGAATCCTACGGGGTCCTGGGCCTGATTGGCCCGGAGGGAAAATACCGTGGGCAGCAGACGCGGCGTTGCCTCGAGCAGTTCCTGCATCAGCGCAAACTGCAACCGCTCGGCTATCAGGCCGCGCGGATCCCGGTCTACACCGGCTGGGTGCCGGTGCGGCGTCAGTTGGGCGAAGCCGAGGTTTATCTGGTTGGCGATGCTGCGGCCCAGGTCAAGGTCACGACCGTGGGCGGATTGGTCACCGGATTTCGCGGCGCTGCCGGTGTTGCCGAAGCCATTCTGAACGACGGCCGTAGTCGGCAGTTGCGCGCCCTGCGTCGCGAACTGGACCTGCACCTGTTGGTTCGCCGCGCGCTGCACCGTTTCACGCAGAGCGATTACGTCCGACTGCTGGAAGCGCTGAACGGTGCCACACGCGCCGTGCTCGGCCTCTGCACGCGCGACGAGGCCGGCAAGTTGCTCTGGAGTCTCTGCCGCCGTCAGCCCCGCCTGCTGCTCTGGGGCTTGCGTGCGTTGCTGGCCAATGGTTCGTTCCCGAAGCGCCATGGCAGTTGAACCAGGCTCTCGGCCGACGCCTCCGTCGGCCGCGAACAACCGAGCTGAAAACCGACTGGCGTGCACACGCTCGGCATTTCCGCACTGACACATGACCCGGCAGCAGCCCTGCTCGGCCCGTCCGGGGAGCTCATTGCTGCCTTCGAAGAAAGCAAGCTGCTTCGTCAGCGGGAAACCACCGGCATCCCGCGCAACGCCATCCAGTTCTGCTTGGAGCAGGCCGGCATCGGCTGGCAGGAGCTGGCCGGCGTCGCGGTGGCCTGGCGGCCCCTGCGTGCGTGGACGCGGCAGGCCTGGTTCCGGATCAAAACCCTGCCCCGGGCTCCGATCGCCAGTGGCTACTACCAGGCGCGCCTGCTCGGCGAGCTGGGCCGGGAGCTGAACAATTTTCGCATCCTTCGCCTGATGGCCGGGGGCGATCGCCGGCGTGTGGTCGCCTTTGACCACCACCTCGCCCACGCCGCCAGCGCCTTCTTCGCCTCGCCCTTTGAACGCGCGACTCTCCTGACCTTGGATGAACAAGGCGATGGCCTCGTCGGCAGGATCGCCCTGGGGGAAGGAACGCACATCCGCCCCCTGCGTCACATCGCCTTTCCCCACTCACCCGCGTGGGTCTACACGATGACGACCGATCTGCTCGGCTTTGCCCGACACCGAGACGAACATAAAACCCAGTGGCTCGCGCTGCAGGGCGAACCTGTCTACAAAAATCTGTTCCTGCAACTGCTCGGCGCCCGTCACCCGCACGCTCCGCGACTGAACCAACGATACTTTCGGCGCGGTTTTGCGCAGCGCCTCGCCTTTTCGCCAGCCACCCTCGCCGCGCTCGATCTGGACCCGAGGGCGCCCCGTCCAGGCGACGCAGCGCATCGCAGCCGGATCGCCGCCAGCCTCCAGCAGGCCTGCAGCGAACTTGTCCTTGCGCTGGCGGAAGCGGCGTGCCGGCACACAGGCATCCGACAGCTCTGCCTGGCCGGGGGATTCTTCCTGAACACGGCTCTGGTTGCCGACCTGCAAGAACGATTCGGAGCCGAAGCGGTTTTCGTGCAGCCTGCCGCAGGCAACGAAGGTACCGCTGTTGGCGCCGCCTGGCTCCACTTCTACTCGTCCGGCCACCGTTCCCGCGCACCAGCTCCCGCCAGCCTGGCCCTGGGGCCGGACTTCACCAGCGAAGAAGCCAAGCGCGCCCTGGACAACTGCAAGGCGCGCTATCGGTGGCTCGACACCGAAGCGGAAAAGCTGGAACAAACGATTCGCCTGCTGCAGGCCGGCAAAATTGTCGCCTGGTGCCAGGGCCGCGCCGAATTCGGACCCCGTGCGCTTGGCCATCGCAGTCTGCTCGCTTCGCCCTGGGCGCCATACATAAAAGAAAACTTGAACGAGTACATCAAGCACCGCGAGGCCTTCCGACCGTTCGCCCTTTCGGTGACCGCCGAAGCCGCCGACCGCTGCTTTGACTCTCCCGGACCGAATCTGTCGCTGACCACGCTGGCCCGCGTGCGTCCACCCTTCCGCGAGCGGCTCCAGCCCTTCACCTTGCCGGGGGATCGCGTGCGTCTCCATGTCGTCGAGCGCACGGCGAATCCCCTGTTCCACCGTCTGCTGCAACAATTCGGCGAACAGGCCCCGGCACCCCTGCTGGTCAACACCTCCTTCAACCTGTTCGGAGAACCGTTGGTGGTCACGCCGCGGGACGCCATACGCAGCTTCTACTGCTCCGGCGTGGACGCTCTGGTGCTCGGCAACTTCCTGCTCACCAAAGAGTGAGCCCTGCCCAACGGTCCCCTCCCCACGGCGGATTTTCCCTTTGGCTGCCGGCAGAATTCCCTCTGGTCATTCCTGCCTCGTCTGCGCCAAAATGTCCTGTTTTCGAGTCGGTATCGACATACTTCGGGTACGAAGGAGCAGGACGTGCGCATCGCTATCATTGGCTCGGGCTATGTCGGACTGGTCACCGGTGGCTGCCTGGCGGAAATCGGCCACGAAGTGATCTGCGCCGATAACGACGAGGAAAAACTGAACATTCTCGCGGCGGGCAGACTGCCGATCTACGAACCACACCTGGACAAAATCGTTGCCGAGAATCGTCGCGCCGGACGGCTCTCCTTCACCGGAGATGTCGCGGCAGCCGTCCGCTTCGGCGATGCGATTTTCATTTCCGTGGGCACACCCCCGCTGGAAACCGGCGACGCCGACCTGTCGGCCATTGACCGCGTGGCGCGGGTGATTGCCGAATCCGCCCAGTCGCCCAAGCTGGTCATCGAAAAAAGCACCGTGCCGGTGCAAACGGGCCAGCAGCTGAAACGCGCCCTCACCGTCTATGGACGCACCGCCGGAGTCCCCTTCCGCGTCGCCTCGAATCCCGAATTTCTGCGCGAGGGCACTGCGGTGCTCGATTTCCTCCATCCCGATCGCATCGTCGTCGGTGTGGAAGACGAACAGACTGAACAGCAGCTCCGGGAAATCTATCAGCCGATTCTGGATCAAAAATTCAACTGTCCGGTGCACACCCAGCAGTGTCCGCCGGCCACGCCGCCCTTCGTGGTCACCACCATCAACAGCTCAGAGCTGATCAAACACGCTTCCAACTCCTTCCTGGCTCTGAAAATCTCCTACGCGAACGCCCTGGCGGACCTCTGCGACCGGCTCGGCGCCAATATTGACGAGGTCACGCGCGCCATGGGCTATGACCCGCGCATCGGCCCGCACTTCCTCCGCGCGGGCTTGGGTTTCGGGGGCTTCTGCCTGCCGAAAGACATCCAGGCCTTCATCCGCCTGGCCGAACGCGCCGGCGTGGACTTCCGTCTGCTGAAGGAAGTGGAAAACATCAACAAACAACGCCTGGATCGTTTCCTGGACCTGGTGCGCCATGCGCTCTGGGTGCTGGTCGAAAAGCAGATCGGCATCCTGGGTCTGGCCTTCAAGCCGAACACAGACGACATCCGGTTCGCCCCGGCGATAGAAATCATCCGCCGGCTGTGTGCCGAAGGCGCACGCATCCGCGCCTACGATCCGCAGGCGATGGAACGCACCCGCGCCCTCTTCCCCGACCTGCAGTTCGGCGCGGATGCCTACGAAGTGGCCTGCGACGCCGATGCGTTGCTGATTGTTACCGACTGGCAGGAATTCCTCACGCTCGACTGGAATCGCATACGCGATCGGATGGCCCGGCCGCTGGTGATTGACGGCCGCAACCTGCTCGACCCGGCCACAATGCGCAACCTGGGTTTCGAATACTACTCGATGGGCCGCCCATCCTGATTCCAGCACCGTCGCTGCCGCGAGACTATCGGCGGGAGTGCTCGAACTGCCTGCGGAAGTGCGCCAGCGTTTGGCGCAGACCTTCCTCGAGGCCCACCTTGGGCTCCCACTGCAGCAGTCTCCGGGCCTTGGTGATGTCCGGGCAGCGTCGCTTGGGGTCGTCGTGCGGCAACGGCCGGAACACGATGGGCACGTTCGAGCCCGTCAGCGCGCGCACCCGTTCGGCAAACTCCAGAATGGTAATCTCCTGCGGATTGCCCAGGTTCACGGGCTCATGCTCGTCGGCATGCATCAATCGCCAGATGCCTTCGATCAGATCCGAAACATAGCAAAAGCTGCGTGTCTGCCGGCCGTCGCCATAGACGGTGATGGGCTGGCCGGTCAGTGCCTGATGGACAAAGTTGGGCAACGCCCGCCCATCATTCAGCCGCATGCGCGGTCCGTAGGTGTTGAAGATGCGCACAATGCGCGTGTCCACGCCGCGGGCGCGGTGGTAGGCCATGGTCATCGCTTCGGCAAAGCGCTTCGCTTCGTCGTACACCCCGCGCGGCCCGATCGGATTCACATGGCCCCAGTAACTCTCCGGCTGCGGCGTCACTTCCGGATCGCCATAGCACTCGGATGTGGACGCGAGCAGATATTTCGCCTTTTTGGCCAGCGCCAGCCCCAGGGTGTTGTGCGTGCCCAGCGCGCCGACCTTCAACGTCTGAATCGGCAGCTTCAGGTAATCCACCGGACTGGCCGGTGAAGCAAAATGCAGCACGTAGTCCACCGGCCCGGACACGTCAATGTAGTGCGTCACATCCTGACGGCGAAATTGAAACCGCGGATGGTCGAGCAGATGCGCGATATTCGAGTCCACACCGGTGATCAGATTGTCCAGGCAGAGAACTTCCCAGCCTTCCGCAATCATGCGGTCGCAAAGGTGTGACCCCAGAAATCCCGCTCCTCCTGTGATGACGGCCCGCAACTTGCCTCCTACGTTCTCCAACTGTGATGGGAACACCGCCGGCACGCCGGCTCCCTGCACTATACGGCAAAATCCTGCGCGGCGGCTAGGCTGCCGTTGTGCTGGTGCGCATCGGTCAGCGCTGCTGTTTCCGCAACGGAAACCGGCTGCACCGCGGGTTCCCTTTCCCCCGAAGAACGCATCTAGATTAAAGATAAGCCTGGCCCAAACAAAAAGAGAGGAAAAAGACCCCATGCCGAAATCCAGGTTTGTGCTCACCGGTAGCCTGCTGGTTGGATGGGTGTTCATTGCCCCTGCCGTCGCGGCGCAAACTGTTCTGTTCGACGGCACTTCGCTCGAACAACGGCGGGCGGCTGCGCTGCTGGTCCCCGCCGACGTGACGGGCGACGACTACGCGCTGTTTGCGCGTCTTGAATACGGCCTGACCGGCTACTTCAATTTCTTCGGTCAGTCCGGCGGGCGATTCGATGGCGGCGGCACCCTGCTGCCCGGCCTGGGCTGGAGTGCCACGCTCTACGAACAGTCCGACCGGCTTCCCCTGAACCTCGGCCTGTTCAATTCCTTCCTGTTTCCCATCGAAGACGGACTGGACCCGGATGCGTTCATCACGATTGCGCCGGTGCTCAGCCATCGTTTCGGCCCGGCAGACACTGTGCACACCACGGTCTACGGCGGCGCCACCTCCACCTTCATCGTGGGTCCGGGCGGTGCCGACGTGAATGCGCTGTTCGGCGTAAAGGTGGCCGGCCTTGGCAGAGAGCAAAGCCGCTGGGATTTCCTGGCGGAAGTACAGGCGGGCGAATCCTCACGTTTCGCGCTCGGTTTCCGCTATCGGTTCTGACCGAGGCCCTGGAACACCCTCGACGGCACCTCGGTCAGAAACCCGTAGACGCACGAACCCAGCAAGTGCTGCGGGCACGGCTGGGTGTGCCGTTCGGATCGCAGCGCATGTGCGGAGTGCTCCTTCCCCATCCGCGAGGCCAGCGGCACGGTCGCTCTTCGCCTCGCCTGCATTCTCGATGCGGAACCACAGATCGAAACGGGAAACGCAACCGGCAGGTTTCAAAAGCTGGGCGCGCCGGTGGCGGCAGGGCGGACTTCGGCGGGTCGGCGGACGCCAAACCGCATCCGCTCCAGCCATGGCTGCGCCAACGACATCAACCCGGTGTAGAGGTAGCCCCCCACAAACAGCAGCAGAAAGGGCACCGTGGCGTAATTCTCATTCTGCACTGCATAGACCACCGAGGCCACGAAATACAGCCCCAATCCGATTTCCGCAAACGGCAGCCAGCCGGCACGGTTCCGGTACGCCTTCCTCCACCACGTGTCCTGTGTGCTTTCGATCCGATACTTCGGCGTCCGCGCAAATTCCGTTTGCCGGCCCAACAGGGCCTCGAGCACCGCGATTGAGTTCCGCATGGCCAGGCCAATGCCCACCGCCATCACGAACGGCAGATAGAAAAAAGTCCGTTTCCATGTTCGCGGGTAGAGCGTGCGCTGGGCCACCAGATAGAAACTGGAAATCGAGCAGGTCGAGGCCAGAAACAGCGGCAGATCAATCACCAGCATCTGAAACCAGCCCTGGTAGAATCGCACGATCATGGCCGGCAACAGCATCGTCGAGAGCAGAATCATCAGCGGATAGCTGATGTTCGCCGTCAGGTGGTAGCAGGCTTCGACCTTCACATACCACGGCTGTTCCGAGCGCAGCAGCCGCGGCAGAATCTTCTTCCCCGTCTGGATCAACCCTTTCGCCCAGCGGGCCTGCTGCGTCTTGAAGGCATTGATCTCGACCGGCAGCTCGGAGGGACATTCGATCTCCGGCAGGTACAGAAACTTCCAGCCGCGGAGCTGCGCCCGGTAGGACAGATCGGTATCTTCCGTCAGGGTGTCGTGCTCCCAGCCCCCGGCCTCTTCAATGGCCGCGCGACGCCACACGCCTGCCGTTCCGTTAAAATTGAAAAACGTGCCCCGGCGCGAGCGCGCTCCATGCTCGAGCACAAAGTGCCCATCCAGCAGAATCGCCTGCACTTCGGTGAGCGTGGAGTAGTTCCGGTTCAGGTAGGTCCAGCGCGCCTGCACCATGCCCACCTGCGGGTCGGCAAAGTAGGGAATCGTTCGCTGCAGAAAATCCGGCGGAGGAATAAAATCCGCGTCGAAGATGGCCACGAATTCTCCCGTGGCGTGCCGCAAGCCGTTGGCCAGCGCACCGGCCTTGTAGCCGGTGCGGTTGGTCCGGTGCAGGTAGAAAATCGAATAGCCCAAGGCCTGGTAGCGCTCGACGCAAGCGCGGGCAATCTGCTGTGTCGCATCGGTCGAATCGTCCAGAACCTGAATCTCCATCTGCTCCCGCGGGTAATCAAATCGCGCCACGGCGTCTACCAACCGCTCCACCACGTAGCGCTCGTTGAAGATGGGAAGCTGTATGGTAACCTTGGGCCAGCGCTGAAGGGGCGGTGGAGGGCCGGGCACATGGTCCCGGTATTTAAAAAAATAGTAGACGAGCCAGTAGCGATGGATCCCGTACAGCGCCAGCACGCCCAGGACCAGAAAGTACGGAATCATCACCGCCAGGTCGAATGCGTTCAACTGATACAACCCGATGAACGGATTCCTGGCCGGATCAAAATTCCGCTCCCAGTATTCCCGAAGCGGGTTCTGGAGCCACCCCAGCGTGAACAACCAACTCCCCTTCATCGTGATGTCCCATCCGCGGCCACGGCCGCCCGGCGATGCTGACTCGCCTGCGTTCCCACCTCGCCCGGCAAACGATAATCGCCGCGTGCGGTTCGGCGGTGCTCGCACTTCTCTTTGTCACGCTGTTGTGCCTGCGTGACCTGAAGACCTACGTCGTGGAAGCCATCGCCATCGGGTTGGCCGCTGGCCTCGTCTATTTCATTCTACTCTATCTGCTCGGGCAGGCGCCGGAACATCCCAGCACACTCGGGTGGATTCTGTTCGGAGCGGTCGGGTTTCGACTGCTGCTGTTGCCGCTGCCGCCGTCACTCTCCGACGACCTGCACCGTTACCGCTGGGAAGGGCACATCCAGCAGCTCGGGGCCAATCCCTACCTCGCTCGCCCTGCCGACCCCGCTTTTGCCCAACTTGCCGAAGAATTCCGCTCGCGCCGGGAAACCATCCCCGGCGCGGACATCCCTGCGATCTACCCGCCGCTTGCCGAGCTGGTCTTCCGCCTCGCCGGGGAAGCGGCCCGTGCAGCTCCCCGTGCAGCCCTGCTGCTGTTCAAGCTGCCTGCCCTCCTCGGCGATCTTTTCCTTCTGACTCTGCTCGCGTGGTGGATCCGCAGTACGGGCGGCCGCAGCGTTCAGCTGGCCATCTACGCCTGGAACCCTCTGGTCCTCGTGGAGTTTGCTGCCAGCGGCCACTTTGATGCGCTCGCTCTCGCCGCAGTGCTTGCCGCCAGCTTCGTGCTTACCAGAGGCCGACAGACGGTGTCAACCGTGCTGCTTGCGGCGGGCGTATTGTTGAAATGGTTTCCCGCAACGCTGCTTCCGCTCTGGCTGCGGCGCATCGGCTGGCGCCGGACCCAGGCCTGGCCGGCGGTGGCCGCCGCCGCTCTGCTGACCGCGCTCTGCGCATGGCCCTACCGCGCGGCCTGGCCTGAGGTACTGGACGTGTTCACCTATTTCGAGTCGCGCTGGCACCACAACAACGCTAGTCTCTACGCCCTGCTCACCTGGTTTGCCGACCCTGCCGCACCGCAGGACCCGCAAGTGGCCATTCTGCCTGGCACCGCGTCTCACGACTTTGCCGCGGGGCTGGGATTCGGCATCGTCGCCGGGCTGGCGTTGTGGGTCGCGCTGCGCAAGCTCGATGTGTTGCGCGCCGCGTATCTGCTCTTCGGCGCTGCGCTGCTGCTCGCGCCGAACGCCTTCCCCTGGTATTTCACCTGGATGGCGCCCCTGCTGGTGTTCTTCCCGAACTCGGCGTGGCTGCTGCTCACGGTGCTGCAGTTCCTCTCCTACCACGTCCTGATCCCCTACACGGCCTTCGGCGTCTGGCGTTTCCAGCCGCAGATGCTCTGGTTGGTCTACGGCCCGTTCTATGCCTGGCTCGCAGCAACGCAACTGCGGCTGAAACGCCACCCACACCCCACCCCGCCTGCGCGTTGACGATGGACCGACAACACCAACCGTACAGCGCAGTCGCCGGCTCATGCCGATCGCCCAGGCCGTGCCCGTCTCGTCCATCCGGCAGAACGCCGACAGCTTGTTGCTGCCCCGCGATGCGGCACCGGCTTTTTATGGCCCAGAACGTGCCACGCCTGCAGCCCAGAGGTTTGCCACAGAGGGCTCGTCACGACCTGATGCCTGTGGGGTCGCGCAGCCGGGTGCCGCCAAGAGCGTGGGGTTGCGTTTCCGGCCGGACTTACCGATTCTGAAAAATGAAAAAGGAAGCCAGTACAATGAAGCCAAAGCCAAGCAGAACGTTCCAGCGCAACTCTTCCCGCAAATAGAACACCGAAAACAGACAGAACACCACCAGGGTGATGATTTCCTGTATGGCTTTCAGTTGCGCCGCGCTGAACTGGCCGTGTCCGATCCGATTGGCCGGCACCTGGAAGCAGTATTCCACGAAGGCAATCATCCAGCTCACCAGGATGACGTGGCTGAGCGGCGCCTCCTTCTACTTCAGGTGTCCGTACCAGGCGGCGGTCAAAAACAGGTTGGAAATGGTCAGCAACACAATCGCTTTCATCGCAGACATCGCCCCCGACCCGAAACAACTCCAGAGAGACGGACGGAGTATGCGCGGCAGATCCTGTGCCGTCAACCGACTGGCGCGAATCCTGCACCCCGGGCAGCAGACCGCACACACCCCATCCCCTGCGGCTGGGGACGCAGCTCCACCGGTCAAACGTTCAGCGTCAGAGTGACCAGCGGCGTGTTCCGTGCATTCGCGGCGGTGGGTTCGATCGGCGGGAGCTTGGAGCGATCCACCGGACGGTACAGCGTGTCGCGTTCGACCGGCTCGCGCCCGGCAGCGCGAATCAGCCGTTCGAGCTCGGCGCGTGGGGTGAACTGCGCCGTGGTCGCTCCGGCATCGTGATAAATTTTTTCTTCGATCACCGTTCCGTCCAGATCATCGGCGCCGAACCGCAGCGCAATCTGGGCCACGCGCGGCGTGAGCATGATCCAGTACGCCTTGATGTGCTCGAAATTGTCCAACAGGAGACGGGCGATGGCGATGTTCTTCAGGTCGTCCCAGCCGGTCGGTCCAGGCAGATGGCTGAGCGCCGTGTTGGCCGGGTGAAACGCCAGCGGAATGAACGCCACGAATCCTTTCGTTTCATCCTGCAGGGTACGCAACTGCAGCAGGTGGTCGACGCGCTCCTCTTCCGTCTCGATGTGACCGTAGAGCATCGTTGCGTTGGAACGCAGTCCGAGCTGGTGCGCCGTCCGGGCAATTTCCAGCCACATCATCCCGGAGGTCTTGTGATCGCAGATCACCTTGCGCACCCGCGGATGGAAAATCTCCGCGCCGCCGCCGGGCAGCGAATCGACGCCAGCCTCTTTCAGAGCCAGGAGCACGTCGCGGATGGACTTCTTCGCGAGTCGTGCCAGGTAGTGCACCTCCACCATGGTGAACGCCTTCAGGTGCACGTGCGGGAAACGCTGCTTCAGCCCGCGGATCAGGTCCAGGTAGTAGTCCAAGGGCAGATCCGGATGCAGTCCGCCGACAATGTGGAATTCCGTGGCGCCTTCGCGCACGCCCTGCGCCGCACGCTCCCAGATCTCCTCGAGCGCATAGGCGTATGCCCCGGGCGCATCGGGATCGCGTCCGAAAGCGCACAGCCGGCAGTGCGCCACACAGATGTTGGTCGGATTGATGTGGCGATTGATGTTGTAGTAGCAGACGTTGCCGTGCCGTTTCTCCCGCACATAGTTCGCCAGCCAACCCACCGCCAGCAGGTCGTGCGTGCGGTACAGGGTGACGCCATCATCGAAGGAAAGCCGCTCGCCGCCCAGCACCCTTTCGGCGATCGGCTTCAGCCGCGCGTCTTGGATCTGCAGTTCGGCCATCGTGTGAACCGTCTCGTGGGGCGTCGGAACATCACGCCTGCCATCGGCGACCGCCGCGCCGCCGACTCCAGCCTCAGGACCCGCTCAGCCAGATGGCTGCGCCCCAGGACAGGAAAAACAACACGCTAATATAGCCATTTACGGTAAAAAACGCAGCATTGATCTTGCTCAGATCGTGTGGCTTCACCAAGGCGTGTTCATAGGCCAACAGTCCTGCCACCGCGGCAATGCCTGCCCAGGCTGGCCAAGGCAGCCGAAAACTCCACGCCAGCCACACGAGCAACAACACCATCAGCCCGTGCATCCCCCGCGCAATCGCGAGCGCCCGCGCAATCCCGAACCGCCTGGGAATCGAGTAGAGCCCGGCCTGAATATCGAACGCCAGGTCCTGGCATGCATACAGCACGTCGAAACCGGCCACCCAGAGGGTCACTGCAGCGCTCAGAATCAGCATCCGGCCGTCAAGCCACCCGGCCACTGCAATCCACGCTGCCGCCGGCGCCATCCCCAGACAGAAGCCCAGCACCAGGTGCGACCAGGTGGTGAATCGCTTGGTGTAGGAGTAGAAAAACAGCACCGCCAGCACCAGCGGCGAAAGTCGCAACGCCAGCGGATTCAACTGCCAAGCCGCCAGCACGAGCAGTGCTGCGTTGATCAGCGTAAACAGCCACGCAAAACCCAGGGAAAGCTCACCGGTCACCAGCGGACGGTTCCGCGTGCGCGGATTGTGTCGGTCGTATTCGAGGTCAGCGATGCGGTTCATCGTCATCGCCGCCGAACGCGCCCCGACCATGGCCACCACGATCCACCCCAGTTGTCGCCACGTGGGCCACAGCCCAGGCGCCCCGTCAAATCGCGCGGCCAGCAACGCTCCCGTCAGCGCGAACGGCAGCGCGAAGACGGAGTGTTCGAATTTGATCATCTCCAGCGTGGTGCGAATCCGCCGCACGAGGCTCCCCGCTCGAACCTTACCGGACTTTCTCACCGCGCCAGCGGTACTGCTCCTCCTGGGGCAGTCCCAGCAGATTCAAGACGCGGCACACGTATTGTGCGACCAGATCGTCAATTGTCTTCGGCCCGTAGTAGAACGCTGGTGTCGCCGGCATAATCACCGCGCCGGCGGCGTCTGCGCGCAACATGTTTTCCAGATGGACGCGATTCAGTGGCGTCTCGCGCACGCACAGCACCAGCGTGCGCCGCTCCTTCAGACAGACGTCGGCCGCACGTGCCAGCAGGTCGTCGCCCAGCCCGCAGGCGATCGAAGCCAGTGTCCCGGCCGAACAGGGAATCACCACCATCCCGTCCACCGGATAGCTGCCCGAAGCAATCGCCGCCCCGATGTCTTTGTTGGGGAGATACTCGAACTTTTCTGCGCGCGTGCCAGTCAGCAATTGCGGCAGCGTGCGCACATCCTGCGCCACGATACCCAGCTCGGCAGCAATCAGGCGCAGGCCGGGCTCGCTGACCACCAGAAACACTTTGCGCACGCGCGCATCGCCGTCCAGCCGGCGCAGCAGCGCCTGCGCGTAGAGGGCCCCGGAGGCCCCGCTCACTCCGACTGTGACGATTTTTCCCGACCTCTCACCCACACCGGCCTCGCACCGACCGCGAAATCGCCAGTCTAGGCACCGCCGTTTCGCCAAGTCAAGCCGCGGCCTGTCGTAGGCCGATGAGTGGTAGAATTTCCCTCTGCACCAAATGGCTATGGACGCGCGCGAAATCCGCAATCTACTGGAAGCGGTCCGCCGACGGCGCCTGAGCCCAGCACGGGCCCTCGAACGGCTCAGGCACTTGCCGTTTGAAGACCTCGGCTTTGCCAAAATTGACCACCACCGCTCCCTGCGCCAGGGCTATGCCGAAGTCATCTTTGCGCGCGGCAAAACGCCCACCCAGGTGGCGGCCATTGTCCGCCAAATGCTGCGTGCTTCCCACAGCAACGTGCTGATTACCCGCGCGGATCCGTCCATTTTCCGCGCGGTTCGCCGCCTGACCCGTGCGGCCCGCTACTACCCTCTGTCCGGCGTCATCGCCATCCGTCGCAGCAAAAGCATCACCGGCAAAGGTCTCATTCTGGTCCTCTCGGCCGGCACCAGCGATATCCCCATTGCCGAAGAAGCCCGACTCACCGCCGAGCTGATGGGCAATCGCGTCGCAGCCATTTACGATGTCGGTGTCGCCGGCCTGCACCGTTTGCTCGACCACCGCCGCCAACTTGCCGAAGCCCGCGTGATTGTTGTGGTCGCCGGGATGGAAGGCGCCCTCCCCAGCGTGGTGGGCGGCATGGTGGGCGTTCCCGTGATTGCAGTCCCCACGAGCACCGGCTACGGGGCCAGTTTCGGCGGGTTGGCTGCGCTGCTGGGCATGTTGAACAGTTGCGCGTCCAACGTCTCCGTCGTCAACATTGACAACGGCTTCGGGGCCGGCTGCGTGGCCAGCGTCATCAACCGTCTGCCCTGAATGGGGTCCTGCGGCCCGCACCGCACAAACTCAGCGCATGCGGTTGCGCCGTTCCTTGCTCTGTGCGTGCACCGCAAAAACTGCCCTCCACCCCGGCAGCCAGTCGCTGGGGAAGGCAACACTCCGGCGGACGGAGCCGGAGGTGGCGATTCACTCGCTGGGCGGACCCAGCGCGCTCGCCAACGCTTCGGCAAGCTCCGGTTCCTGCTCCGGGAAGACGGTGCGCAGGTCGATCACCAGCCAGCCGTCTTCAATACGGGCGACGACCGGGGTACGCTGCTCCGGGGTACGCAATCGGGATTCCAGATCCGCGGCCGAACACCGCCGGCTGCGCACGGCGACAAGTCGTGTCGGCAACTCCTGGCAGGGCGTCGAGCCGCCGCCAATCACAGAATGTCCGCTGCGCACTTCCATTTCGCATTCGGTGCCCCGCAATCGCGTCCGCAGCCGTTCCAGGAAAGCCTGCGCGCGCAGTTCCATCTCGCCTAGGGACATCTGGATCATACGCAGGGCTGGGATCTCCTCCAGTCGCCCCTGGAGATAGCTTCGCAACGTGCCTTCCAGCACCGCGATCGTCAGCTTGTCCACGCGCAGGGCGCGGAACAGCGGATGGCGGCGCAGGCGCCCGACCAGCTCCCCGTTGCCGGCGATGATGCCTGCCTGCGGCCCGCCGAGCAGTTTGTCGCCGCTGAACGTCACCAGCGACGCTCCGGCGCGAAGGCTCGCCACCGCCAGTGGCTCGTCCACGCCATACGGGTGCAACTCCACCAGACAACCGGAGCCCAGGTCCTCGCACACAGGGAGGTTCGTGCGCCGACCCAGGGCCACCAGCTCTTCCAGCGTCGGCCGCGACGTAAAACCGACTACGCGAAAGTTCGAGGGATGCACCCGCAGCAGCAACCGTGTGCGCTCGTTGATGGCCTGCTCGTAATCCCGAAGGCTCGTGCGGTTCGTGGTGCCGACCTCGCGGAGCACGGCACCGCTTTCCGACATGAGGTCCGGGATGCGAAAGCTTTCGCCGATTTCGATCAGCTCGCCGCGCGAGACAATCACTTCGCCACCCTTCGCCAGCGCCCGAAGCATCAGAAACACGGCCGCAGCGTTGTTGTTCACTACGATGGCGGCTTCCGCACCCAACAGCCGGGCCAGTAAGGGAGCCGTGTGCGCATCCCGCTTGCCGCGCATGCCTTCGACGAGGTTGTATTCCAGGTTCGAGTACTGCGTCGCGGTGCGCCGCAGGTGCTCGATAGCTGCGTCGCTGAGCGGCGCCCGGCCCAGATTCGTGTGCAGGATCACACCGGTGGCGTTGATGACCGGTCGCAGCGAAGGCTCGAGCATGCGCTTAAGCTCGGCTGCAATAGCAGCCTCCAGCCGCGCCGGCTCCAGCAGAACACGGTTCTCCGCCGACGCCGTCACCCGCTCGCGCCGCAAATCCTCCAACACACGGCGGATGGCCTCCACCACCAGGGCGCGACCATGGGCCATAGCGAGCTGCGCCAGCCGCTCGCGCCGCAACAGCGCATCCACGGAAGGAATCTGCCGCAGCCACTCCGCTCGGGTCAGCATCTGGTCGGAAGGGGAGGCCATGCCTCGGTTATTTCAACACACCCCGCCGGCCGGGGCAACGTGCCCTTTCGCAGCAGGTGACCGTTCGACCGCACCGGAGCCGCAGAAAGATTGACGTGCCGCTGACCCGGCCGCTAGCATCGGTGTGCGAGCAGCCTCGTACCCCATGAGCCAGACCGACGACGCCCTCAGCCAGCTCGAACGCGACATCCGCGCCCTGAAGATCGAGTACGAGCAGTATTTTGGCGGCGGCCGCGCCCGACCTCCCTCCGACACCGAATGGCGCGTCGAACAGACCATCAAGCGCTTCACCGAACGGGGTGCGGAAATGTCCTACGCGCAGCGCTTCCGTTTTAACAACCTCACCTCCACCTACGCCAAATACCGCGAGGTGTGGCGCAAACGCCTGAAGCAGAAAGAGGAAGGCTTCGTGCCGCGCCACTTCGGCGCTGCCGCCCGCGCCATCGAAGCCGAACGCGCGCGCACCCGGCAGGCCTCCGCATCTCCCCCGCCGCAGCCCGACACCGTCGGCGTTCGCATCGTCTGTTCCGACCCGGATCAGGAGCCCGAGAAGATCGAACAGCTCTACCGCGCTTTGCTCGAAGCCCGCCAGGCTGCCGGCGAACAGGCCGCCCCACTCCACTTCGAAAATTTTGCCCGCTTCGTGCACGCGAAAACGCAGCAACTTCGCAAGACGCAGGGTGGCACCGAAGTGGAATATTCGATCGAGTTGGAAGCAGGCAAAGTGAAGCTCAAGGTTCGGGTCCGGAAATAGCTTCTCCCGCCCGAGCCCCCAAGACTGCCCCTTTCGCATCTTTCCGCCACCGCTTACAATACTCGGCTTTTTCTTCGCAGGGGGACGCATGCCCATCCGACGTGCCTTGATCAGCGTTTTCGATAAAACGGGTGTCGTGGAATTCGCGCGCCGGCTGGCGGCTGCCGGCGTGGAGATTGTCTCAACCGGTGGCACCGCCAGACTGCTGCGCGACGCCGGCGTGGCCGTGCGCGACGTTGCCGAGCTGACCGGCTGGCCGGAGATGCTCGGCGGCCGCGTCAAGACGCTGCACCCGAAAATCCACGGCGGCATTCTCTTCCGCCGCGGGCACCCCGAAGACGAACCCGCCGTCGGCGCCCATCACATCCCACCGATTGACCTGGTCGCCGTCAATCTTTACCCGTTCGAAGCCGTGGCGGCGAAACCCGAGGTCACCCCCGATGCGCTGCTGGAAAACATTGACATCGGCGGCCCGGCGATGCTGCGTTCGGCAGCGAAGAACTTCCCGCACGTCGTCGTGGTCTGCGACCCGGCTGACTACGACCGCGTGGCCTCCGAGCTGGAAACCGGCGACATCGGTCTGGCGACACGACTGTCCCTGGCTCGCAAAGCGTTCGCCGCGACCGCGCGCTACGACGGCATCATTGCCACCGAACTCGAACGGCTGGCCGTCGCCGACCACCATCGCCTCCTGCACGTAGGGCGTGAACTTC
>JAIMBE010000043.1 GCA_023511565.1 Bacillota bacterium | reverse complement strand
GTACCTGCTGTACAAGGCCATTCGGCTCGGCTATCGGCATATGGAAGTGCCGGTGACCAAGGTGTATCCGCCCCATCAGGAAGGCTACACGAAAATGAAACCGTTCAGCGGCTGGTGGAGTATTCTCCGGCCGGTTGTCTATTTGCTGCTGGGGATCAAAAAGTGAACGCGACAAAAATTCCATTTGTAGATCTCCGCGCGCAGTATGCCGCGCTCCAACCGGAGCTCGAGTGCGCGGTGCGCGGGGTGATGGAGCGTGCCGACTTCATTCTGGGCGAAGAAGTCGAGCGGTTTGAGGAAGAGTTTGCCCGGTACTGCGAGGTGAAGTATGCCGTCGGGGTGGGCTCCGGGATCGACGCGCTGGTCCTGGCGCTGCGGGCCTACGGCATCGGGCCGGGCGACGAGGTGATCACAGCCGCGAACACGTTCATCGCCACCGTGCTGGCCATTTCCGCGGTCGGCGCGCGGCCGGTTCTTGTGGACGCTGACCCGCGGACATACAACCTGGACCCGCACGCGGTGGCCGCGGCGCTCACTTCGCGTACCCGTGCCCTCCTGCCGGTGCATTTGTACGGTCAGCCTGCGGAGATGGACGCCATCCTGGAACTTGCCCAGCGGCACAACCTAGTGGTGATTGAAGATGCCGCGCAGGCGCACGGCGCCCGCTATCACGGGCGACGCACAGGCGGACTGGGCCATGCCGCCGGGTTCAGCTTTTATCCGGGCAAGAATCTGGGCGCGTACGGCGACGGCGGGGCAGTGACCACGAACGACGCCGCGATTGCAGAGAAGATCCGTTACCTCCGCAACTATGGCCAGCGCGTAAAATACCAGCACGTCGTGCGCGGAACAAACTCCCGGCTCGACACCCTGCAGGCTGCGATTCTGCGGGTGAAGTTGCGTCGGCTCGAGGAGTGGAACGCGGCGAGGCGCCGCCATGCGGAAGCCTATGCACAGCGACTGGCGGGATTGCCGATTCAGCTCCCGCAGACACAGCCAGGGGTCGAGCACGTCTTCCATCTGTTTGTCGTGCAGATCGAGCGCCGGGATCAGGTGCAGCAGCGGCTGGCTGAGCGCGGCATCGCCACCGGCATTCACTATCCGGTGCCGGTCCATCTGCAGGAGGCTTACCGCGACCTGGGATACGCGAAGGGCAGCTTTCCGGTGACGGAAGCTGCGGCAGAACGATTGCTTTCACTGCCGATGTACGCCGAGCTTACGTCGGAGCAGATTGCTGCGGTCGCAGAGGCACTGGCAGAGGCGGTGTCGCCGGCCTGAAGCAGGCCCACCACGGCCGTGCGGTAAATGCGTCAGGGGCAGGTGGGAGCTATGCGAAGCATTGGGCGGAGGCTCAGCCCGCAGGAGCGATTCCTGCTGGCGCTGTTCGTGTTGTCGCTTCCCTTGGTCAATCCGGTTGTGCACGGGGATGGCGTGGGTTACTACGCCTATGTGCGTTCGCTGCTGGTGGATGGCGACCTGCGATTCGAGAACGAGTACCTGGCAGGCAACGAAGCGTTCGTGCTGCGACGCACCGACGAGCACGGCCGGTTGCATCCGGAAGTGTACACGCGCACCGGATACGTCTACAACAATCATGCAGTCGGCCCTTCGCTGCTGTGGGCGCCCTTCCTGATCCTGACGCACGGGGCAGTGCGGGTGGCGCAGGCCCTGGGCGCTGGCGTTGTCCCGGATGGTTTTTCCTGGCCCTATCTGTGGACGATGGCGCTGGCGACGGCGGGATACGGGTTTGCCGCGCTGTGGATTGCCTTCCGACTGGCACGACGATACGTGGCGGAACGCTGGGCGTTGCTGGCGACACTGGGCATCTGGTTCGGCAGCTCGCTGCCGGTGTACATGTACTTCAATCCAGCCTGGGCGCACGCGCATTCCGCGTTCACCGTGGCTGTATTTCTGTGGTACTGGCAGCGCACGCGTGAGCAGCGGACGCTGCAGCAGTGGGTGTTGCTCGGGTTGCTCGGCGGGCTGATGTTGAACGTGTACTACCCGACCGGCGTGCTGCTCGTGCTGCCGCTGTGGGATGCACTGGGTGGCTACTGGAAGTCGTGGCAGGGCGGGCAGGACCTTCGGCAGATGGCCCGGCTGTTCGTAGCCCACGGGGTCTTTCTGGGCGTGCTGCTCGTGGCGCTGCTGCCCACGTTCCTCACACGGCAGATTCTGTTTGGCCATCCGCTCCGCACGGGCTATGCCGAACCGCACCTGTGGAACTGGACGCAGCCGGTGCTGTGGGAGGTGCTGTTTTCGGCCAACCATGGTCTGTTGAGCTGGACACCCGTGCTTTTCCCGGCGGTGGTCGGGTTGTGGTGGCTGCGGAGAAAGGACCGGGCGTTGGGCAACGCTGGGGTCGTGGTGTTTCTGGCCTTCTACTACGTGATCGCCGCGTATATGTACTGGCACGGAATGTCGTCGTTCGGGAACCGGTTTTTTGTTTCGCTGGTGCCGCTGTTTGTGCTGGGGTTGGCTGCTGCCCTGGAGCGTATGGCGGAGTGGTTGGTCGAGCCGCGGCGCGCGTTCACCGTACAGGCCGGCGTGCTTGTGCTGCTCGTGGTTTGGAACGCCGGCCTGATCTTCCAGTGGGGGACGCGAATGATCCCCGCACGCGGACCGGTCGTGTGGTGTGAAGTGGCGCGCAATCAGGTGACGGCTGTGCCGGCACGACTGGTGCAGACGCTGCACCGCTACGTGGTTGCGCGTGGTGCGCTGATGGAACAGATCGAAGCCCACGACCTGCCGCCGCGCCAGCCCGAACCCACTCCGGAGCGGAGACCCGAGTGATGGCCCAGCGCGCACAACGCAGCTTTGCCACGGACAGCTTGGCGTCGTTCGTCCTGATGCTGCTGACGAACCTGGTACGCCTGCCCACCAATATCCTGATTGCGCGGTTTCTGGGACCGGCGGGCAAGGGTGTGGTCACGTTGCTGCAGTTGCTGTTGGGGCAGACGGCGCTGGTTCTCTCTCTGGGGCTGGATGCGGCGTTGGTGCACTTTGCCGGACGACGCAGCCGCCCCGTGCCCGAGCTGGCCGGGCGCGCGTTAGGGTTGGGTCTGGTGTTGGGCGGGGTCGGCTTTGGTGTGCTGGTGGCGCTGCTGGTGTGGGTGTTCGGAGGTCTGCTGCCCGCCGAAGTGCGGCTGGTGTCGCTGCTACTGGCGGCGACATTGCCGCTGACGCTCATTGCGAGTTTTCTGCGCAGCCTGCTGCGGGCCTGCGGGCGCGTGGTCGAGGAATGGTCGTTGATGCTGGTTTCAGCATCAGCGCTGCTGGCCGGTGTCGGTGGGGGTCTGCTGATCGAAGGCGGTCTGGCGGGTGTGCTCTGGGGTCTGATCGGGGGCAGCGTGCTGACCGCGGCGGTGACGGCAGGACTGGCTTGGCGGATGGGAATCCTGCGGCAGAAGCCAGAGTTTGACTGGAACAGCTCGCGCGAACTGGTTGGCTACGGGGCCAAGCTGCATGGCGGCAACATTCTGGAGGCGATGAACGATCGCTTCGATATGTACATCCTGGCGTTTTTTCTGGGCCCGGCGGCGGTGGGGATCTATTCGATTGCGGTGGTGGTGGCCGAACTGGTCCTGCTGTTTCCGGGTGTGCTCGGCAGTGTGCTGATGCCGCGGGTCGCCACGCGCAGCGACGAAGGGGCCAACACGCTGATGGCGCCGGTGCTCCGGATGACTTCGTTCGTGCTGGTCGCAGGAGCGATCGCGCTGGGAGTTGCGGGCGAGCAGGTGATTGGCTGGCTGTTCGGCGGGGCATTCGCCGCGGCGTTTTGGCCGATGGTGCTGCTCCTGCCGGGGTCGTGGGCGCTGGGGGTGTGGCGGACGATCATGAGCGACCTGGTGGTGCGCGGCCACCCGCTCTGCAAAACCTGGACAGCCGCTGTGGCCGTGGTCGTCACCATCGGGCTGGATTTGCTGCTGATCCCGCGCTGGGGTGTGCCGGGTGCAGCGGTGGCTTCGAGCCTCGCGTACAGCACGGCGACCGGCTTGGGGTTGTGGTTTTACCGCCGCGTGACCCGTCTGCGGCCGCTCGAACTGTTACTGCCCCGGCGCGAAGATTTCGATCTGGCCCGCTCGCAGCTCCGTGCGGGACTCGCGCCCTGGCGAACCGAGCTGGCGCGCAGACTCCAATCCGGACAAGACACCGCATGAAGACAGGCATCGTTCAATTTTTGTTCGAAACGCACGGCCAGAGGCTCGGGATGACGGCGCGGGTGTTCTGCAACAAGTGCGTCTATCTGTTGTTGCGCGCGCTGACCGCAAGGCAGAAACAAGCCTGGGTCAACAGCCGCTGGCACTGGTGTCGGTTTCCCTTTTCTTTGCGGGATGGAATTTTCTGGAGCAGGCCACTGAGCGCATGGTTTTATGCCGGGGATGTCTACGCGCTGGAGTGCATGTCGCGTCTGCCGCGATACGAGCCGGTGGAGTGGCTTGCGCCAAAGCCAGGCGAAGTCGTGCTGGATATCGGCGCCAATGTGGGCTGGTACACAATTCAGGCGAGCCGAGCCGTGGGGCCAGCCGGGCAGGTAGTCGCGCTCGAACCAAATGTGCACAATGCCCAGCAGTTGGAACAGAATCTTGCGGCTGAATGGGTTGTCCAACGTGCGGGTCATCCGCAAAGCGGCATGGTCGCATGCGGGCCTGGTGGGTTGGTACGAGTCGCAGGTCCCGCTATGGCACAAGGTTGCGCCGGATGCGACAACGAAGATCGAAGCGGTCACAGTGGACGAGCTCGTCGAACAGTTCGCACTGCCACGCGTGGACTGGATCAAGGTGGATGTGGAAGGCGGAGAGGTGGAGGTGCTGCGCGGCGCCTGGCGCACTCTGGAGCAGTTCCGTCCGGTGCTGCTGATCGAGGTTCACCAGACACTGGCCGCGCTGCGGACTCTGCTTGAGCCCGCAGGGTGGGTGTTCGAAGCGCTGGTGTTCGATGAGGAACCGCCGCGGCATGGCTGGGTGCGGTGTGTCCATCCGGCACGGCAGTGCAGGTGAGGTATGCGCGAACGGATTTGGCTTGGACTGCGCGAGAATCCAAGCCTGCGGCGGCTGGCTGCATGGCCCGGGATTGGCGGGCTGCTTCGTGTTGCCAGCAGGTTAGTGCTCCCTTCCTATCTGCCGCGCCGGCTGCAGGTTCGGAGCGGCCTTGGCGATGGGCTGTGGCTGGAGCTGAATCCCCGGTGGGAGTTTGCAATCTGGCAGGGGCGTATGAAGCGCCTGTGCAGCGGACACTCGATCCTCTCCTGCGGTCCGGAGTCACGTTCTATGACGTCGGTTGCGGGCCGGGATTTTTTAGTTTGGTGGCCGCACGACGAGGGTGTCACGTTGTTGCATTCGAGGCCGACGACCGCATCTTGGAAAAGGCTCGGCGCCACGCCGCCTGAAATCAACTCTCAGATCGCATCTGCTTTGTGCACCGGGCGGTGTACTCCTGCTCTGGGAAAATTTCCATCACACCCGCCACGTGCGACCGCGGACATGGCAACGCGCAGGTTCGATCGGACGATGCGGTCGGGGCCACAACGCGGGAAGTTCCTTGCATACCATTGGACGATTTCGCTGTTGGTCACCCACCTCCTGACGTGGTCAAGGTGGATGTCGAAGGGGCGGAATCGGAGGTCTTGAAAGGAGCCGAGCAACTTTTCGGTCGCGGCGAACCTGTGCTTCTATGCGAAGTCCACGATGGAGAACAACGACGAGCGGTGGAAGGTTGGCTTGACGAACACAGCTACAGCTGGCACTGGTTGGAGCAGGATGAACGCTGGCCCAGGCACCGGTTCGCCTTCCCACAACAGCGCCGTGGAACCTAGCGAGAATCGAGAGGTGTTTGTCCTGACAACAGAGGCGCCAGATCGGCCTGGCGGGCAGGAACACTTCGTTCGAGAGCTGTTGCAGGTGCTGGAGAAGCGCGGTTATCGCGTGCGTGTGTTTCACGCTGGCAACTGCGTGCCCAAGTGGTTGCAACGTCCGACGAGCTGGGTTTTTCGCCATCTCTCCGGCGTGCTGGTGGGGTATTTTGTCGGGCGTGTTGCGCGGCGCGAGCAGAGCGCAGACGTGATCGCAGTAATTTCCAATGCCACCGTGGGCTGGTATCCGCCGCAAAAAAACGCTGGCACGCAGAGGATTCACTTCTATCACGGGACCTACCGCGGCCAGGCGGAAGCGATTCGGCCGTTGATTTCCGCGCTGGGCTATCAGAAGCTGAAGTGGTGGGACTCGATGATTCTGGAACGACTGAGTGGCTTGCACAAACTGTGTCTGGCGAACTCTGAGCAAACCGCGCAAGAAGTGAAGCGGTTTTTCGGGCATGACTGTGTGACGACTTTGTATCCGATCGAAACCCGCCATTTCTGCCCAGGGGACCGCGTGGCTGCCCGGCAAGCACTCGGCTTGTCGGAAAGCGCCAGGGTTGGGCTCTTTGTGGGCAGCGCTAATCCGATGAAGGGATTTCCCATGGTGCAGGCCCTGATGCATCGTTTCCCGACCGTAGACTGGCTGCTGGCACTGCGCGGGGAGCTGCCGCCGGATGTGGTCAGCCGCCCTGGGGTTCGTGTTTTTCCGAATGCCGACTATGCGAAGCTGCCGCTGCTGTACAACGCTGCGGACGTTTTTATCTGCCCGTCGCGATACGAGTCTTTCGGATATGTAGTGGCAGAAGCGCTGGCGTGTGGCACGCCAACAGTTGCATCGCCGGGCGGGGCGAGCCGGAAATTCTTGGGGCGACCGCCGTTTGATCGCTTCCTGATTGCAGACCCAGATGACGTGGAAGCGTTCGCAGGTGCCATTGCAGAAATTCTGCAACGTCCTGTGGAGCTGCGGCAGCAGGTGATCGAACAGATTCGGCCGCAGATCATTGAGCTGATGGCACCAGAGAACTGGGCACGGCGATTTTTTGAGGTCACAGATCTGTAGTGTTGGATTGGGAGCGGTGGTGGGGGAAGCGATGCGTGACTTTCTGGCTCGTCTTCTATTGAACCATTCGGAGACGGCGCTATTTCTGCGGCGCGTGCCGGTGTTTGGTGCGGCCGCTCATCGGATCGGCCGCAGGCTCGTGCCACCGGGCACGCGCGTGTGGGCGAAGGTCCGTGACGGTCTGGCCCGGGGTCTATGGCTCCGGCTGGACCCGCGAACGGGTACTCATTTCTGGCGGGGGGCTGGTGAGATAGCTGTGCAGCAGGCGCTGGTAGAGCATTTGCGGCCGGGGATGGTGTTTTACGATATCGGGGCAAACATCGGATTTTTCTCACTCCTCGCAGCGAGATTGGTTGGTCCTTCAGGCCGTGTGTTCGCATTCGAGCCAGAACCCGCCCTGCTGCCCCGCCTGCTGGAGAACATCGCACGGAATGGATTCGATCACATCACGGTGGTCGGAAAGGCGGTCACAGCCACGAGCGGGGAAATCTTTTTTGAGCCGGCTGACTCGCACAGTTCGCCTGACTTTGGACTCGGTCGGATACGGGAGGAAGCTACGTGCACAACGGTCCCAGTGGCCGGAGTGGCGCTGGACGATTTTGTGCTTCAGCACCCCTGGCCCGATGTTGTGAAATGCGACGCAGAGGGTGCGGAGGTTGACATCCTGCGCGGTGCAACCCAACTGTTGCGCGCCAGAAGAACAATTTTTGTGATTGAAACTCATTCGGCAACGCATGAGCGTGCGGTGTGCGAGCTGCTGGAGCAGCACGGCTACACAGTGACGCGACTCGATGAGCTTCACGTGCTGGCACGAAGTGCACGGTTCGCATCGGTGCACTCGGGTGGCGATGCACTGCGGGCTCATGAGCGGTAGCGAGCGTTGAGATCCACGTATTCGCGGGTGAAATCGCAGGTCCAGAAGATGCAGCGGCTGGTGGCTTGTGGTAAGTGGCCAGTTTGGCGCGCCGAGGTTCGAGTTTCGATTCTCGACCTTTGTCTCGCCGCACCCAAATCCAGAACAATCGAGACGTAATCGCCGCTCAGCCTGCGGTGTGCGTGGCGCTCATCGAAGCACAGCGGGCGGCCGTGGGCAAACACTTTGATGCCTGCCAGCCAGATGGTCGCGCGGGCGGGGTCGAAGGCCACGCCAGCGCGACCCGCTGCGGCCAGAATGCGTCCCCAGTTTGGGTCTGCGCCGGCCAGCGCGGTCTTCACCAGCGGAGATTCGGCGACGGCGCGGGCCACGCGTTCGGCCGCAGCGGCTGACCGCGCGCCGCGAACTTCGATTTCCACCACACGCTGCGCACCTTCCCCATCGGCGACAATCTGCAGCGCGAGGCTGCGACAGACGGAGTCGAGGGTCCGGTAGAACCGGAGTGCGTCTCGTTCGGCGGGGGTCGCGGCGCGCCGGTCCGCACGAAAGCGCGGCAGAGCAAGCCGGCGCCCACCGGCGGCGCCGCTGGCGAGCAGCACAACGGTATCGTTGGTCGAGGTGTCGCCATCTACGGTGATCCGGTTGAACGTTTCCGCGACGGCGGCGCGCAGCATCCGCTGCAGCAGGGGTGGGGCGAGGGCGGCATCGGTCACCAGGAATGCCAGCATAGTGGCCATGCGCGGTGCGATCATGCCGGCACCCTTTGCACAGCCGAGCAGTCGCACGGTGCGGCCCTGGATGCGGCAGCGCGCCGCGGCCCATTTGGGCCGCGTGTCGGTGGTCAGAATGGCACGGGTGAATGCATGGAAGGCCTGCGGAGTGTGGGCAGCGGTGCGGCTCAGCCCCGGCAACGCGCGGAGGATGTTCTCGACGGGCAGCGGCACGCCAATCACACCGGTGGAGCAGACGAACACCTGACGCGCCGAGCAGTCGAGCAGGCGTGCCGCAGCTGTGGCTGTGGCCTGCGCGACGCGGTCGCCGGCCGGTCCGGTGGCACAATTGGCGTTGCCGGAGTTCACCACGACGGCGCGAGCCCATCCGCGCGACTGCCGCAGATGCGCACGCGAAAGCCGGACCGGTGCTGCCTGCACGCGGTTGGTGGTGAAGACGGCGGCGGCAGCGGCCGGGGCATCGCAGCTCAGCAGGGCGAGATCGAGGCCGCGCGATTTCAGCCCGCAGGCAGCTGCGGCAAAGCGGAAGCCGCGCGGAATTTGCAGCGGGGCCGGCATCATCGGGCGGGGAGCGCGGGGATGGCCGGTGTGAGCACCGGCAGCGGGTCGGAGCATTTCGACAGCGGGCGCAACGTGAGCACGACGGCGTCGAGCCGACAGTGGCGGTGCTTCGGGCAGCCGAGGCAGTCCCGTTGCAGTTTTTCCGGGAAAGCGTCGCGGGCGGCGGGTACGAATCCGTGGCGGAGGAAGAATTCCGGTGATTCGGTGACTGCGAACACCCGCGCAATGCGGCGCCGGCGAGCCACGCGCAGTGCGAAGCGGAGCAGGCGCCGGCCCCATCCGCGCCCCTGCGCACCGGGGCGGACGGCCAGCGAGCGGATTTCAGCCAGGTGCGGGCCATAGGGCTCCAGGGCCACACAGCCGGCCAGACCCTCGACATCTTCGAGCACGAGAAAATCGGCGAGTCGGGCGCGGAGCTCGCGTTCCGTGCGCGGCAGCAGCAGACCGGTTTCGGCGTAGTGGGCAATCAGCGCTGACAGCGCGGGCAGGTCGGCCGGGCGTGCACGACGGGTCTTCACAGGGCGGCCTCGAGTTCGCGCAGACGCGCGCGGGCATTGGCCAGTGCGCGCCGAACGGTCTCCGGAGCGGTGCCGCCGGGCACGCTGCGCCGGGCGAGCGCGGCTTCGGTCGTGAGCATTTCCCGAAGCGAGGAGTCCAAGTGGGGCGAGAAGGCACGCAGGGTCTCGAGCGGCAGCTGGGTCCAGGGCACGCCGCGCTGCTCGGCTTCGCGACAGATGCGGCCGACGATTTCGTGGGCCTCGCGAAATGGCACGCCGCGCGCGACAAGAAAGTCCGCCGCTTCCGTGGCGAGCAGGGCGGGGTCGGCGGCAGCCTGGCGCAGCCGGTCCGCGACGAAGGTGGTGGCGGCGATGGCACCCGTGGCTATGCGCACCATGGTCACGACCTGGTCATGCGCGGAGAAGACGGCTTCCTTGTCTTCCTGCAAGTCGCGCTGGTAGCCTGCGGGCAAGGCTTTCAGAGTGACCAGCAGGCCGACCAGCGCGCCCAGGATGCGGCCCGTCTTGCCCCGGATCAGTTCCCAGGCATCCGGATTTTTCTTCTGGGGCATCAGACTGGACCCGGTCGAAAAGGCATCGGGCAAGACGACGAAACCAAATTCCGGAGAAGCAAACAGGACCAGGTCTTCGGCCAGTCGCGACAGGTGCGTTGCGGTCAGAGTCAGCGCGAACAGGTACTCGAGCGCGAAGTCGCGGTCGCTGACAGCGTCCAGGCTGTTGGCCGTGATGCGAGCGAAGCCCAGTTCGCGGGCGATGGCGATCCGGTCAATGGGAAACGCGCAGCCAGCCAGCGCGCCGGAGCCGAGCGGGCAGGCATCCGCGCTTTCGCGGACACGAAGCAAGCGGTGGACATCACGGAAGAAGGCTTCGGCATGCGCGAGCAGGTAGTGCGCGAGCAGAATCGGCTGGGCGTGCTGGAGATGCGTGCTGCCGGGCATGGGGACGTCTGTGTGGGCTTCGGCTTGATCGAGGAAAGCAGCAATCAAGGCCGCCACGGCGTGCGCAGTTTCTCGCACTGCTTCTTTGACAAACAGGCGGAATTCGGTGGCGACCAGGTCGTTGCGGCTGCGGCCGGTGTGCAGCTTGGCGCCAAGTGGGCCGAGGCGCTCCTGGAGCTGTTGCTCGACGAAACTGTGCACGTCTTCCGCTGTGGAGCTGTGGAGCAGCGCAGGCTGCGCCTGCACCTGCTGCGCCAGGTCCTCGAGCGCAGCGAGAATCCGGGAAGTTTCCTCCGCGGTGAGAACGCCCGCGGCGGCCAGCGCGCGGGCCCAAGCCCGGTCGGCTGCCAGCTCGTAGGGGAACAGGCGACGGTCGAAGGGCAGGGAGCGCTGGAACGCATCGAAGGCTTCCGCCGGTGGCGCTGAAAAGCGACTGCCCCACATTCTGGGAGGCGAAGCCGTCATGCCGGCGCCCCTTTCTTCCACTGCTGCGGAATCAGTGAGGGGAGAGCGAACAGGCGGATGAACCCTTCCGCGTCTTTCGGGTTGAAGGCGTTCATCGTGAAACTGGCCAGGTCGGTGCGGTAGAGCGAGAACGGCGAGGTGCGGCGGGTGACGGTGATGTTGCCCTTGTAGAGCTTCAGGCCGATCGTGCCCGTGACGTGCTGTTGGGTGCAGGTGAAGAAGGCGTCGAGTGCTTCGCGCAGCGGGGTGAACCAAAGGCCGTAGTAGACCAGCTCGGCATAGCGCAGGGCGAGCTGCTGGCTGAAATGCTGCGTTTCTCGATCCAGACAAAGCGCTTCCAGCTCGCGATGGGCCGTCACCAGCAGCGTGCCTCCCGGGGTCTCATAGGCGCCGCGCGACTTGATGCCCACCAGACGATTCTCCACCAGGTCGGTGCGGCCGACGGCGTGGCGCGCAGCAATTTCGTTCAAGGTGTCCAGCAAGGGCAACGGCGCAAGCGGTTTTCCGTTCACAGAAACAGGCGTGCCGGCTTCAAAACCGATTTCCACGTCTTCGGGTGCATCGGGTGCGCGGTCAGGAGAAACCACCCATTGCCACATGGATTCTTCCGGCTCGTTGGCGGGATCTTCGAGTGGACCGCCTTCGTGGCTGAGGTGCCAGATGTTGCGGTCGCGGCTGTAGAGGTTTTGGGAGGTTTGCTCGACGGGCACGTTGTGGGCCCGGGCGTAGGCCAGGGCATCTTCGCGGGAACGGATCGGCCATTCACGCCAGGGAGCGATGATGCGCAGCTCGGGTGCTAAGGCTTTGTAGGTGAGCTCGAAGCGCACCTGGTCGTTACCTTTGCCCGTGCAGCCGTGGGCCACCGCGGTGGCGCCGACCCGGCGGGCCACTGCCACCTGGCGTTTGGCGAGCACGGGGCGCGCGAAGGAGGTGCCCAGCAGGTACTTGTGCTCGTAGACGGCACCGGCGCGCAGCGTGGGCCAGATGTAGCCGGTGATGAATTCTTCGCGGAGGTCTTCGATGTACGCCTCGGCGGCGCCGGTGGCCAGCGCTTTGCGACGAATCGCCGCGAGGTCTTCGCGCTGACCGACATCGCCGATCATGGCGATGACCTCGGCGTGGTAGGTTTCCCGTAGCCAGGGAATGATGATCGAAGTATCCAATCCACCGGAGTAGGCAAGCACGACTTTCAAGGTTCCCCCCTAGGGTTTCCAGGCGTTCAGCCGAGCAGAGCCAGGAGAATGGCTTTCTGCACGTGCAGGCGATTTTCCGCCTGCTCATAGACCAGCGAGCGAGGCGAATCCAGAACCCCGCTTGTGACTTCCTGGCCGCGGTGGGCGGGCAGGCAGTGCAGGAAGACCGCATCGGGTGCGGCCAGGGCCAACAGCGCCTCGTTGACCTGGTAGGGTGCGAAGATTTTCTCGCGCACGGCAGTTTCGGCTTCCTGCCCCATGCTCGCCCAGACGTCGGTGTAGACCGCCTGCGCCTGGGTCACAGCTTCGGCCGGGTCGTGAAGAATTTCGATTCTTGCGCAGCTGTCGCGAGCGATGCAGCGCGCTTCAGCGACTACCGCTGCATCGGGTTCATAACCTTTCGGTGTGGCGATGCGCAGGCAGGCACCGAGACGCGCCCCGGTGAGCAGCAGCGAGTGGCAGACGTTGTTGCCGTCGCCGACATAGGCCAGCTTCAGGCCACGCAGATTGCGGAAGTGTTCTTCCAGAGTGAAAAAGTCAGCCAGGGCCTGGCAGGGATGAAAGCGGTCGCTGAGGGCATTGATGACCGGAATGGAGGCATGCGCGGCCAGCTCTTCGATGGTGGATTGGCAGAAGGTGCGGGCCACAAGGCCGTGCACCCAGCGTTCCAGATTGCGAGCGACGTCGGGAACCGACTCCCGCACACCTAGCCGGGTGCCCTGGTGATCGAGAAACACTGCGGTGCCGCCCAGACTGGCGATGCCGACCTCGAAGGTGACTCGGGTGCGCAGCGAGGGCTTTTCGAAGATCAGCGCCAGGAAGCGGCCGGCCAGCGCGCTGCGGTAGCGTTCGGGATGGGCCTTGATGTCGGCGGACAGATGGAACAGTTCGCGGATCTGGGCCGTGGAAAGTTCGTTGCCGGTCACCAGGTCTCGCGGCGCGGTCAGTGCCATGGGCCGTGTGCTCATGGTGTCTCCTGGTGCCCACCAACGCGTGCGGCGCGGGCGATTGCACGCGTCGGTGTGGGGGATGGGGCGTGCCGAGAAGATTTTGCGCGCGGGGTGCTGGCCAGAACGTCCGCCAGGCAACTCAGAAAGGTGCGCACCTGGCCTGCCGTGAGAATGTAGGGCGGCAGCAAGCGCAGCACGCGCTCGTGGGCAGCGTTCAACAGCAGGCCGCGGGCCAGGGCCTGTTCCACGTACGGCGCCGCATCGGTTTCCAGTTCGATGCCGAGCATCAGGCCTTCGCCGCGAATCTCGCGAATGAAGTGGAAGCGACGGGCCAGCTCATACAGGCCAGCCAGCAGTTCGGCGCCACGGGCGCGAACGTTTTCGAGCAGTCGCTCGCGCTGGATTGTGCGGAGAACGGCCAGTGCAACCGCACAGCTCAGCGGGCCTCCGCCAAAGGTGGAGCCGTGCAGGCCGGGGGCAAAGGCCGCCGCGAATTTTTCGCGCGCGAGCACGGCACCCAGCGGCAGGCCGGCCGCCAGCGGCTTCGCCACAGTGACGAGATCGGGCCGCTCGGGAAATTTCTGGTAGGCGAACCAGCGACCCGTGCGACCCAAGCCACACTGGATTTCGTCGACGATCATCGCGGCATCGTGCGCAGTGCAGAGCTGGCGCGCACGGCTGTAGAAGGCTTCGCTGATCGGGTGGATACCGCCTTCCCCCTGAATCGGTTCCAGGATCAGTGCGCAGACGCGGGTATCGAATTTGGCTTCCAGGTCGGCGACGTCGTTCAGGCGCACGAAGGCGACTTCGGGCAACAGCGGGGCAAACGGGTCGCGGTATTTTGCCGTGGCGGTAACCGTCAGCGCACCGAAGGTGCGGCCGTGGAAGGCGTTTTCTAGCGCGAGCAGGCGCGTGCGGGGTGCGCCGTTGGGTTTCTGTTTCGCGTAGGCGCGCGCCAGTTTCAGCGCGGTCTCTACCGCTTCGCTGCCGCTGTTGGTAAAGAAGACGCGGTCCATGCCGGAGCAGGCCGCCAGTTTTTCCGCCAGCGGTCCCTGGAACTCGTTGTGGTAGAGGTTGGAGAGGTGGATGGCCCGTGCAGCCTGCTGTCGCAGCACATTGACGACGGCCGGGTGGGCGTGTCCCAGGGCATTGACCGCGATGCCGCCGAGAAAATCGAGATAGCGGCGACCGCGATGATCGTAGACGTAGCAGCCGCGGCCGCGCGTGAAGACCAGCGGCGGCCGGCGGTAGGTGTTCATCAGAAAGCGATCCGCGGTGCGCAGGACGGCGGCAGCGTTCATCGGGCCACCTCGCAGGACGGTGCAGCGGGGAAGGCAGCAGTGACGCGCGTGCCCGGACCGCGCAGGCCGTTGGCTGCTTTCAACAGCGCGGCCGGCGTGGCGCCGCCCACAATGCGCACCTGGCGAACGCCAGCATCGAGGGCACGCTTGCAGGCTTCCAGCTTGAGGACCATGCCGCCAGAAACCTTGCTTTGCCGGATCAAGGATTCGATTTCCGGGGCGCTGATGGCCTTCCGCACGCGGTCTCCATCCAGAACGCCGGCGACATCGGTAAGGAAGATGAGTCGGTCGGCTCCGATGAATTCAGCGCAGGCCGCGGCCATGTGGTCGGCGTTGATGTTGTAGAGTTCTCCATCGGCGCCAAGTCCCAGACAGGAAGCCACCGGCACGATGCCGGCCCGCCAGAGGGATTCCAGAAATTCCAGATTCACGCTGACCAGGTAGCCCACATAGCCGAGCCGTCCGGGGAGTTCGTCGTGTTGCATCGGCTCGGCGAGGAAACAGGCAGAATCGGAAGCGCACAGGCCGATGGCGGGCTGACCCGCCTGCGAGATGGCGCCGGCCAGGCGCTTGTTCAGCAGGCCTCCCAGAACCATGACCGCGACGTCGCGGGTGGCCGCGTCGGTCACCCGCAGACCGTTGATGAAGCGGCTTTCGATGCCCATGCGCTGCAGCGTGGCTGTGAACAGCCGGCCGCCACCGTGCACAACGAGCAGCTCGTGGCCCGCCTGAGCCAGCTCGGCCGTCTGGCGTGCGAGCGCCTGCAGGCAAGGGGTATCTTCCAGCAGCGCGCCGGCGAATTTGATCACCATTCTCATCGCAGTCCGGTGTCCTCCGGGTAGTGGAGCATGTGGTTCAGATTCTGCACGGCCTGGCCGGCGGCGCCTTTCCCGAGGTTGTCGAGGCAGGAGACGAGGACCAACCGCTCGCCGTCGGCATCGAGCACGAATCCGAGATCGCAGAAGTTCGTTCCGGCCACATGCTGAATTTCCGGCAGATGACCCGCGGGCCAGATGCGCACCATGGGTCGGCCGGCGTAGAACTGGCGGTAGAGCGCTTCGATCTCCTCGCTGCGGCGCGGTGCGTTCAGCCAGACGTACAGGGTCGCCAGAATGCCGCGGGCGATGGGGAGCAGGTGCGTGGTGAAAACCAGCGTGCGGGGATCGAATCCGGTGTGCTCGAGAATTTCCGGGGTGTGCCGATGCTGAAAGACGTTGTAGGCGCGGAAGTTTTCGTCCACTTCCACGAAGTGCGTTTCGCGTTTGGGTTCTTTGCCCGCGCCGGTCACACCGGACTTGCAGTCGCAGACAATGCCGCGCTCGGCCGCAATCCAGCCGGCGTCGCGGAGCGGACGCAGCGCCAGAATCACCGCGGTCGGATAGCAGCCTGGATTGGCCACCAGCCGAGCCTGCGGGAGCCCTTCCGCGTACAGCTCTGGCAGACCGTAGACGGCCTGCTGCGTCCAGGTGGCATCGGGTGCCGGCAGGTGATACCAGCGGCGGAAGGTTTGCCCGTCGCGGAAGCGGAACGCACCACTCAAATCCACCACGCGCAAGCCGGCCGCAAGCAGCTCAGGGACCAGCGCGAGGGAGGCTTCGTGCGGAGTGGCCAGCAGGGCGACGTCAACCCCACTGGCGGCGACGGCTTCGACCGAAAACGGGTAGCAGGGCGCTTCGCCCCAACCGCGCAGGTGGGGGAAGAGGTCGGCCAGGCAGCGGACGTGTTCGTCGGCACGAGCGCCATTGCGCAGGAAAAACAGCGGAGTGTTCATCCGGGGGTGCCGCAACAGGAGTTTGGCGAGCTCGAACCCGACGTAGCCCGTCGCTCCGATGACGGCGACCCGCGCCGCAGACGTCATCGGATGAGATCCTCCAGGCGACGTTGGATTTCGGCGCGGGCACGCCGGTGCGGCGCGATGACCAGAACGGTATCGTCGCCCGCAATGGTTCCGGCGACCTCCTTCCAGCGCTCGCCATCAATTGCGGCCGCGAGCGGCTGGGCGCCGCCGGGCGGGGTTTTCAGCACAAGCAGGTTCTGTGCTGGGCGGAGGTCGAGTAGAAATTCCCGCACGGCGCGGGCCAGCGGCGGCAGGGAAGTCGTTTCCTCTGGGACGGCCGAGAGGGGTTTGTAGCCCTCGGCCGTTTTCACGAGCTTCAGCTCGCGGAGGTCGCGCGAGAGCGTGGCCTGGGTGACGCGCAGGTTCAACTGGCGCAGCCGGCGGCGCAGCTCGTCCTGGCTGGTGACCCGTTCGTTGGTGACGAGTTTCAAAATCTGTCCCTGCCGGTACGTCTTCTGGGTTCGCACGCCCAAGCACCCTGCATATGAATATGCAGTGAGTTGCATATTTATGCGAAAAGGAAAATTTGTCAAGAGAAAACTGCAGCCGGCAACCGCAGAAAGCCGTGGGGCGCGGCCCGCGGGTGGGGGTCGGCCGGTCCCTGGACGAAGACACAGCAAGGCCCGTACGCATCTAATCCCAGTGGGAGCCGGAGCGAGCCGCCGGACGATGACTCTGCTGGACGGCTGAACTGGCAGAGGGTCGGCCGCAGCGGGTGGACTGATGTTCGGTGTGAGGCCTGTCGTGAAGACTCAGAAGGAAACAGCGGAACGAATCCGCGTTGCGCAACTGCGCCGACTGCATCTGCTCTGGCGGGAGTGGGCGGGCCGGCTGCGGCTTGGGGCAGCCGGCGACCGTGCCTTGCGGCACTACTACGTGGAGCTTTTCTCCGGCCAGCGGGCGAGCGAAACTACGGCCCTGACCCGCGCTGACGCGGACCGGGTGATCCAGTGGCTGGAGCGGTTGGTCCGGGCGCGCCACGAGCGCACGGACTGGGCGGCGGGCACGGCTGGCCGTCGTGGATATCCGGAGTGGCGGCGGCTGGCGCCGACACCGGCGGCCTGGCGCGCGCTCTGGGGCACCGCGCGGGCGCTGGGCATGAGCCGGCAGCGGCTGGATGCCTTCATTGCTCGGCGCTACGCTGCGCGGGGGTTGCGGTCGGCTGCGGACCTGCACACGATGGCGGACGTCAACCGCGTGTTGTGGGGCCTGAAGGCCATACTGCGCCGCCGCGAGCGCCGGGCCGCGGCCTGAGATGTTCTGCTCCCGCTGCCGCTCTTCGCAGGCTGCCATCCTTCCGATGCGCAGACAGGGAACAATCGTGTCGGCCGCACTCGTCCCGGTTGCTCAGGAGCCTTTCTGAACAGAGGCCTGTGGACCACCCGCGGCAGCAATCGTCAGCGAGGTGACATGAACGTTCACGCGGCTGCGGACACGTAGTCCGAAGAGGCCTTCGCTGGGGAGCGCGGCGCGGGGCAGTTCGGCGACCTGCTGGCTGTTGATGTAGAAATGAATTTTATCGGCGGCGGCGACAATGGCGACCACGTTTTTGGCCGGCTCCTCACCGGAGGGTATGGCCACCGCAGCGTGTTCGGTCCAGGCAACGGGAGTGCGGGTTGCGCCGGCCTGGCGAACTTCGATCTGGAATCGGCCGTCCTTGCGCAGCAGGAAGCTGGTGTAGCGGGCCTCGGGGGCGTCGAGGTCCTGGCCGCCGAAGAAGACCCCGTGGCCTTGCAAACCGTCGTCGGCAAAGAGGAAGGATTCGCTTTCGAGCCGAAACAGGCCGGACGCGGTGTCTTCCGGCCTGAAGAGAATGGCCGCCGGACCCGTAGAAATGTGCCAGCCCGGCGTCATGTTCATGAAGTTCACTTCGCCGGCTGAGGCGCCGGCGCTTTCCACGTGCACCTGCCAGCCGGCAGGAAATTGTCGTTCCTGAGTTTGTGCCCTTTCAGTTACTATCCTCTCAATTTGAACTTTAGTGTAAGGCTGTCTATGTCCTTGCTTTTTCCTGTATCCTTTTTTAGGTTTATATTTAAAAACTATAATCTTACGTCCTTTGCCATGGCCAAGAACTTTAGCACTGACAGTAACACCTTCAACCGCAGGACTTCCAAAAGTCATTTTTCCTTCTTTGGATACAGCTAAAACTTTGTCAAAAGTATACTCCGCACCTTCTTCAACAGCAAGCTTTTCCAAAAATATAACATCGCCTTCCTGTACCTTGTACTGTTTTCCGCAAGTTTCTATAATCGCGTACATCAAAACACCTCCCTCATCCCAGTCTCGCCGAACAGAGGCGCAGCGTCAAGCTGACTTGGTTTGCCATGTTCGAGCGGCTTCCGATAAATGATAACATATTATGGCGTGCCATGTCAATTATTTGTGCACATTTTTTTATACAACATCCAAAGCTAATTCAATCATCTTTGTAAAAGTTTTTTGTCTTTCCTCAGAAGTAGTTGCTTCATGTGTAACCAGAGAATCTGAAATAGTCAGAATACAGAGTGCGTCAACACCTGCTTTTGCTGCATTCATATAGAGGGCTGCAGCCTCCATTTCTACAGCAAGCACACCCATTTTTGCCCACTTTCTCCATGATTCTTTATCATCATCATAGAAAATGTCTGAAGATAGTATATTTCCGACTTTTATGTCCAGGCCTTTGCTCTCAGCCATACGCGCAGCTTTCTCCAACAATTTCCAAGATGCTGTGGGGGCGTATGTTCCCGGCAAATTATATTGAGCAGCATAATTTGAATTTGTGGATGCTGACATAGCAAGGACTATGTCTCTTATCTTGACATATTCCTGCATTGCACCTGCTGTTCCC
>JAIMBE010000042.1 GCA_023511565.1 Bacillota bacterium | reverse complement strand
GGGTGTCGCGCAGCCCGAGGCGATGACGGTCGCCACGGTGGACGACGACGGCAACCCCGATGCCCGCACCGTCCTGCTGCGGGACCTCACGCCCGACGGTGTGGTCTTCTACACGAACCTCGCGAGCGCGAAGGCGCGCCACCTCGCGGCGCGCCCGCACGCCGCCGCGGTCCTCCACTGGCGGGAGATCGGCCGGCAGGTGCGGCTGCGGGGGCCGGTGCGCCCGGTCGACGACGCCACCGCCGACCGCTACTGGGCGACCCGCCCGCGCGGGCACCAGGTGGGTGCCTGGGCGTCGCCACAGAGCGAGGTCGTCGTCGCCGCCGAGCTCGACGCACGGGTCCGCGAGGTCGAGGCGCGCTTCGCCGGCCGGCCGGTCCCGCGACCGCTCTCCTGGGGCGGCTACGTCGTGCGGATCGACGTGCTCGAGCTGTGGGTCGGCAGCCAAGCGCGCTGTCAAGCGCGGGCCCGATGGCACGTATGCGCTCGACGCGCGTACCGGGCGAGAGGTGTGGCGGTTCCGCGCCGGCAAGTACGCGAACCCCGTGGTCACCGACGGCGAGAGGTTGTACGTCGTCGGCCGGGCGCACCTTCACGCGCTCGTGCCACGGTCCAGCGGCGGCGCGGGGACGCGCTCGCGTTCGGCTGCGAGCGGCGGCAGCGCGCAGAGGGCGAAGGTCAGCGGCCAAACGAGGTAGTAGTTGTTGAACGTTCGCCCGATGAAGAGGAGCACGGCCAGCGCCGCAGCGGTGTAGCCCAGTGTCGCGCCGGCTGAGCGATCGCGCCAGGCGCGGAGGGTCAACCAGGCCGCGAGCGGAAGCCACACCGCCACAAACAGCGGCACGAACGGGTAATAGCCGCGGCGGTCGCCGATCGCTCCGATCTCGACCAAAATCCCCGCAAGGCCGTAACCGACGATGCGGTAGGTCGCGGCGCCGTAGCCCACCACATCGCCCGCAAACGCGCTCGGCGAGGCGACGAAGAACGGCAAGCTCGCCGCCGCAAGCACAGCGACAGCGACCGCGGACCCGCGGGCAAGCGCCCGCCCGCCCGCTCGCTGCGCGACGATCACCGCCACGAACGGGGCGACGAACAGCGCGAACTGTTTGAAAAGGCCAGCGAGTGCGAGCGCGGCGAGGGCCGACGCCGCTCGCCCCCGCAGCGCGAGCGCGCAAGCGAGCACCGAAAGCGCCAGCGCGGGCGCGTCGTTCTGGCCGAACCACACCGACCGCACCGCGATCGGATTGGCGACGAGCAAGACGGCGACGGCGGCGCGGGCCGCCGGCGGTCCGCTCAAACCGAGCGCTGCCGCGCCGGCGGCGAGTGTGGCGAGCAGCACGAAGAGGCGGTAGTCGTCGAACGGCGTCGGCAGCAAGCGCCAGAGCGCGCCGCTCAAGGCCGAGGCCGGTGGATAGGCGAAGTGGTCGAGGGCCGGCTCGGTTCGCTCGATGCGCGGCGATCGGCTGCCGTCGAAGGTGTAGAAGCGTTCGAGCCCCGAGCCGCGCCAGTCGTGACCGTACGGGCTTTCGCCGCGCAAAACGAGGTCGCCCGCCAGCTCGATCTGGTAGGTGGAGTCGTTGGTGTAGAACCACGGGGCGGTCGCCGAGCGCAGCGCCAACTGGATAGTGGTCGCCGGCACTAGCAGCAACAGCGCACCTAACGTCCCGACTGCGACCGCTCCTCGCAGCGAACTGCGCCGGCGTGCGAGCGTCGTGACGCCGTAGCCGACCGCGAGCAGCGCAGCGCACATGGCCGCTGCCCGTGGCAGCCCAAGATCGGGGCGGCCGTCGACGAGGCGCGCAAGCCAGGCGAGGGGTCCTGTCGGCCGAACCTCGCCGGGACGGAACGGCCACCCGTCGCTGCCGAGCTCGGGAAGGTTGATCGCTGCACACGCGAGCAGCGTTGCCGCCACGGCGAGACCGACGTGGGCGTTTGCGCTGACACCGGCCGGTCGCGGTGGTGTGGCGTCTCGGCCGGGGGGAGTGGCCGCTCGGGCGCCAGGCCCACCCGCGGCTTCCGCGAGGGCATTGGCTTCGCGCGCTGGAGCGTGCTCCCCGGTCATCGCGCCGCTTCGGCTGTCGGGAGCGCAGAGAGCTGGCGCGTCTTCGCACCACGCGCGTCCGGTTCGCTGCTACGCGCGCGCTGACGGGCCCGCCAGCGGCTCTCTGGATCGGGCCGCGCCAACCACGCTGCCGCCAGCGCGGGCAACACCCAGGTGAGCGGGTCCTCGAGCAAGTTGCTGTAGCCGAGCGCGTGCACGAACAGGGCGATGAGACAGGCGCCGAGTGCGACCGCGAGCGGCTCGTGGAACCGGCGCAGGTCTGCGAGCGTGCGCCACACACCGACGCAGGCCCAGGCGAAAAGAGCGAACCCGAGAGCACCCAGCTCGGCGATGACGGCGGCGGGAGCGGTGTGCGCGGCGAAGCTCGCGATCGGTCGGTCGCTGTGCGCAAGGCGCTTGCTGACGCGCGGTTGGCTGGCGATGCCGACGCCGAACAGCGGACTCTCGCCGGCAGCGTCGAGTGCGCGCTCGAGGCGGCCCAAGCGGTCGCTCGACACGCGGTTCACCGACACGCCGTTTGCCACTTGCCAAACGCCGTAGCCGAGCGCGAGCACTGAGGCGGCGAGCGCCGCGGCTGTCGCGGCGAGCTTCAGCCGACGGCCGCCCAGCGTTACCGCGATTGCACAGGTCGCGGCGATCAGCGCAACCATGCTCGTTTGCGAGAACGAAAACAGCATTCCGGTCCAAAGGAGCACGGCCAGCGGCCAGGCGTAGCGAGCGCGCAGGCGGCCGAGCGCAACAGCGACGAGGATCACGCACAACGCGAGCACGAGATGGCGCGCGTAGAGGCTCGGATCGCCGAACAGCGAGGTGACGCGGAAGAGGTCGGTGTTGGCGTTCGAGAGCGCGAGGTTCGGTGCGTAGAAGAAGAGCTCGTGGGTAGCGAACTGCCAGATGCCGATGGCGGCGAAGATCGCGGCCAAGCCAGTGGCGACCCACGCCGTGTGGCGGGGCATCGCGAGCGCCGCCGGAGTGCGCCCGACGACGCAGAGAAGCGTCGCAAACGGCAGGGCGAAGAAGAACAGATAGTTGGCGGCCGCTTCGCGGTCCTCGGCCCACAGCAGAGAGAGGCACACGAAGGCGAGGAGGAGGCTCGCTGGGCGAGCGAGTGCGCGCGGCAGCGGCGGTGCCCCGCCCTTGCGGTAGAGCCGCCAGACGAAGGCGAGAGTCGCGCAGGCGAGAAGCGCGTAGAGCGGGATCAGGCGGCCGAGTCGACCGTCGCGCGCTGCCGCCACGAACAGCGGGTGTTCGGGGCCGAAGTCGAGCGGCGGTCGCAGCGGCGCGAGCGCCACCGCCAGTGGTGCGAGCGCCGCGGGCCATCGCACCAAGATCGCGGCGCCGACGCCGAGCAGCAGGCAAGCGGCGAACGCCGCGACCGCTCCTGTCGGCGAAGCGAGCCGATCGATCGTGGCGGTGCCAAGCAGCGAAGTGCCGAGCGCCACTTCCCCGACAGCAAGAGCCGCCACGCCGACAAGCGAGGGCACGCGGTCGTACGACAGCAGCGCGAGCAGGCAGCCGAGGGCGCCGACGACAGCGCCGAGCTCGGCCAGCACAGGATGCTCCACGCTGCGGACCTTACCCGTCGGCAGCCGCGCGGCTGCGGTTGAACGCCGCTGCCGCTTCGCGCAGACCTTCGCCCCGCCCTCCCAAGAGCTGTTGCCAGGCGTGCAACCGCCAGCGACGTGTGTCGTCGCGCCGGCGCAAGCAAGCAACGAGCAAACGTACGCAGTAGAACCACGTCCACGCCGCACGCCACAGCGCGCGCGTCAACGGCCCGTGGTGCTTGCGCATGTACAAGGAGCGGCCGCGGTGGAACTCGACTATCCGTCGCCGCATCGCGTGCGGGTCGGTTGAGAGCTGGTCGTGGTGAACGCAGCGCGCCTGCGGCACGAAGAGGATGCGCCAGCCTGCGTCGCGGAGCCGCTTCTGGAAGTCGGTCTCGTCGGAGTAGACGAAGAACTCGGGGTCGAGAAAGCCGATCTCGGCCGCCGCCCGGCGGCGCACGAGCAGCGCCGACGACTGGCACCACCCGACCTCGCGCACCCGGTTGCCTTTGCTCTGCACGGCGAGTCGCTGTAACCCGCAGACGGCGGCGAGCGCCCACAGCACCCCGGGTAACCGCCAGGCGCACGCCTGCGGGGTCCCGTCGGGCGCGACCAGTTGCGCGCCGGCGGCGGCGGCGCGCGGGTCGGCTTCGAGGGCGGCGACGAGCGCAGCGGCGGCGCCGGGCAGGAGCTCGGAGTCCTCGTTGAGGAGCAAGCAGTAGCGGCCGCGGGCGCTTGCCAGGAGCTGCGAATCGTTTTCGGCTTTGCCCCTGCGCGTGTCGAGCGCGATCACGGATACGCCCGGGAACCGCTCGCGCAGCATCGCGAGAGATCCGTCGGTGGATGCGTTGTCGAGAACGATCACTTCGTGCGTGAGCTCGCGCGGGTGGGTGCGCTCGATCGCTGCGAGGCAGGCGGCGAGCAGCTCCCGCCCGTTCGTGTTCACCACGCAGTACGAGAGGTCGACAGCTTCCCGGCGATCGACGCCCGCGGCTGACGTGTCTGCGTGCCGGGCACTGCCGTCGTCGGGTCGGGGGCTGCGATCGTCTTGCGAGATCACGGTGTCCCCTGCTGTCAGGCGACCCGCTCTGGCGCGCGCGAGCGCGGGTCGGCGGCGCGGCCCGGGCGTGCCGCGAAGTGGAAACCCAGGCCGAAAAACGTCAGCGCCACCTTTTCCCAGAAGCCCGTCATTTCCAGCCGGCCGAGCAGCGTGAGATGGTCCAGCGCGCGAACACGGGCCAGCGCGATGGCGCGGCGCAGCACATCGGGTGCGAAGCAGACGTCCGCGTCGGTGAACACCAGCCACTCGCCGCGTGCCTGTCGGTAGGCGGTCGCCAGGCCATGGGGCTTGCCCAGCCAGCCCGGCGGCAGCTCGCGCACGGTGAGCACACGCAGGCGAGGATCACGCTCGGCGGCTTCGTGCAGGATGCGGCCGGTTTCGTCCCGGGAGCGGTCGTCTACGGCGATGATCTCCAGCCGGGGATAGTCGAGGGCCGCGAAGCTGGCCAGGGCGCGCGGCAGGGCCGCAGCTTCATCGCGGGCCGTGAACAGCAGCGAAAGGGAAGGGCAGTCGGCATCGGTGGCCGGAGCGACCTCGTCCAGCCAGGGGAGTCTGAGCGCCTCCAGTCCCACACGCAAACCATAGACGAGCCAGAACGCGGCCACCAGGGCCAGCAGGAGCGTCCAGAGCAGGCTCACGCAAAATTTTCTCCTGTGCGAAAAACACGCTATTCTATCACCTCGTGTCGCAAACGCTGGCCATCGTGGGCGCTGGGCGTGTGGGCTGTGTGCTGGGGCGCCGGCTGCGAGAACTCGGCTGGTGCATCGGGCCAGTGGTGACTCGGTCGTTAGCCACCGCGCGTGCGGCCGTGCGTGCGATCGGCGCAGGCACTCCGCACGGCAACCTCACGCGTCAGGTGCTGGCGGCAGACGTAGTACTGCTGGCCACCCCCGATAGCACGATTGCCGCAGTCGCCCAACAACTGGCGCAAATCGGCGGCAGCGAATGGCGCGGCAAGGTGGTGCTGCACACCAGCGGCGCGCTCAGCCATGCGGTGCTGGCGCCGCTGCGACGTGTGGGTGCATGCACCGGCGCGATGCATCCCATGCAGACGTTCGGCCGCCGCAGCGCGCCGAATCTGGAAGGCGTGGTCTTCGGACTGGACGGCGACCCGGCTGCGCTGCGTCTGGCCCGGCGAATGGCACGGCTGCTCGGCGGAATACCGGTGCGGGTCGAACCGGCGCGCAGAGCGGCCTACCACGCCGCCGGTGGTTTTGCCGCGCAGCACACGCTGGTGGTTCTGGAGGCCGGCATACGAATTCTGATGCGCGCCGGCTTTACGCGTCGGCAGGCAACGCGTGCCCTGCTTGCGCTGGCCCGGCAGACGCTGGCGAACCTGCAGGCGCATGGGGCGCGCGACGCGTGGTCCGGGCCGGTGCCGCGCGGCGACTGGGACACCGTGGCCCGGCACCTGGCCGCGCTTCGGCGACTGCCGCCGGAATACGCCGAAGCCTACCGTGCGCTTACGCGGCTGGCGGTGCGGCTGCTGGCCCCGCGGCCAGAGCGGTGGCTGGCGCAACTGGAGCGGGTGCTCGGCGCGCGGGGCCGGATGCACTGACCGCAACGATGCGAGGCACAGGGAGGCAATCGTGTCGCGACTGCAGATACCGCTGGAGAGCACGAAGCTGGCCAACGGCCTGCGCGTGGTGGTGGTGCCGGAGCGCTCGGTGCCCGTGGTCACCGTGGGCGTCTACTATCACATCGGCTTCCGGCTGGAACCGGAAGGGCGCAGCGGTTTTGCGCACCTGTTCGAACACATGATGTTTCAGGGTTCCGCGCATGCCGACAAGTTGATGCATATTCGTTTGGTGAACGCCTCGGGCGGGGTGCTGAACGGTTCGACGCGCTACGACGTGACGAACTACTTCGAAGCCGTCCCTTCGAATGCGCTGGAGCGCGTGCTGTGGCTGGAAGCCGACCGCATGCGTGCGCTCAAAGTGACGCAGGAAAACCTGGAAAACCAGCGCGATGTGGTCAAAGAAGAAGTGCGCGTCAACGTGCTCAATCAGCCCTACGGCGGCTTCCCCTGGCTCGACCTGCCGCCGGTGGCGTACCGCAAATGGGCCAACGCCCACAATTTCTACGGCGATTTTTCGGACCTAGATGCCGCCACGCTCGAAGATGTGCAGCAGTTCTTCCGCACCTACTATGCGCCGAACAATGCCGTGTTGCTGCTGATCGGCGACGTCGCACCGGAAGAAGGCTTTGCCCTGGCGCGCCGCTACTTCGAAGACATCCCGCCCGGCTCGCCGCCACCGACGCCGGACGTCTGGGAGTCTCCGCCCGGGGAAGAGCGCCGCGGCACGGTGCCTGAAAAATTCGGCACATTGCCGGCGATGGCCATCGGCTATCACATGCCGCGGCGTCGCACTCAGGACTGGTACGCGGTGGGCCTGCTTGATCAGGTCCTGCACGGCGGCCGCGCCGGGCGCGTCTACCGTCGGCTCGTACAGGAAAAGCAGATCGCCGTGGAAACTTCCGGCGGGATCCACTACCCGCTCGGCGACGTGCTCGACTACGATGGTCCGGTGTTGATGGTCACGCAGATTCTGCACAAGCCGGAGTATTCGGCGGAAGCTACGCTGGCCGCCTTCGATCAGGTGGTCGCTGAGCTGCAGGAGAACGGCGTCAGCGCCGAAGAGCTGGCCGCGGTGCAGGTGAAATTCCGCTCCGACTATATCACCGCGCTCGAAGCCGGCATGGGTGGCTACCTGCCGCGCTTCGGTTTGATGCACTACGCGGCCTGCTTCACGCTGTTCGACAACGACCCGTCACTGGTGAACACGATTCTCGACGGTTTCCTGGCCGTGACGCCTGAGCAGGTGCGTGCGGCTGCGCAGCGGTATCTGCAGCCGGGCCAGCGGGCGATTGTGCTGCGCCAGCCCGTGGGACGCGCCGCCAGCCAGCCGGCGGCGGCAGGGGGTGCGTGATGGCGGCTGGCCCGCAGCCTCTGCCGACCGTTCCGCCGCCGCTCGCCCCGGAGCGGCCCGTCGCCTGGCCGCGGCGCGCGGTGCACACCCTGGCCAACGGTCTGCGGGTCGTGCTTGTGGAATCGCACACGATCCCGAAAATCTCCATCGAACTGTTTTTCCGCAGCGGCAACGCCGCAGCCACCCGCATCCGTCCCGGACTGGCCGAACTGACCGCTGCGGTCGTGCGCACCGGCACCGCGACCCGCACCGGTCCACAGATTGAAGAATCCTTGCGCCGCATGGGTGCCGAACTGAGCACCAGCGCCGGTGCGGATACGACCGCGATCGTGCTCTCCGGACTCGCTGAATTTGCCGAAGGTCTGTTCGAGCTGGCCGACGATCTCGCCCGCAACGCCAGTTTTCCGCCCGAGGAATTCGAGCGCGAACGCCGCCAGATGCTCGAAGAGCTGCGCATCCAGCGGACCACCCCTGCGTTTCTGGCTGGCGAGCGACTGCGACGAGTCTTGTTTGGTGCGCACCCGTACGGACTCGCTGCCCCAGCCGAATCCGATGTGGTGGCCTACCGTCGAGAAGAGCTCGAGCAGTTCTATCGGGAGCACTATGTGGCGGGCGATGCCGTGCTGCTCGTCGTCGGCGATTTTTCTGCCGAACGATTGCTGGAACTCATCGAGCAGCGCTTCGGCCGATGGCCGGCGCGGCAGCCGCCAGCGCCGCCTTCGGCCCCGTTGCCGGAGCTCCGCGGTCGGCGCGTCTACCTGGTGCATCTGCCCGACGCGGTGCAAACGCAGGTGCTGGTCGGCAATCGCGCGATCACCCGGCCGCATCCCGACTGGCAGCGGCTGGCGGTGGCCAACGCCATCTACGGGGGTGCGTTCCACTCCCGGCTGGTGATGAATATTCGCGAGCAGAAAGGGTACACCTACAGTCCGCGCAGCTCGGTGCACGCCCTGCGCGAGCATGGCTATCTGACCGTCGCCGCCGCAGTGCGCAACGAAGTCGTCGCCGCCACACTCGCCGAAATCTTCTACGAAGTGGATCGGCTGCGCGCCCTGCCAGTGGCCGAAGAAGAACTTGCCGATATGCAGCAGTACTTGTGCGGTGTGTTTGCCCTGGGACTGGCCACGCAAGAGGGACTTCTCAGCCAGCTCGCCACCGTGTATCTGCACGGACTGCCCGAAGACTATCTGGAAACCTACCGCGAACGCGTGCGCGCCGTCGGTCGCGAAGATGTGCTCGCTGCCGCGCGGCGCTATTTCGATTCGCCGAACATGCAGATCGTCCTGGTCGGCGATCGGGCCAGGGTCGCTGAACAGGCCGCGCTGTTCGGCGAAGTGGAGCTCTACGATGCGCAAGGCAACCGTCTGGAGTAAACGGCTGCTGATCACTGTGAGTGCGTGCGGCCTGCTGTGGCTGGGGCTGTCGGTGCTGGCCGGACTGGACGGCGCAGCCACCCAGACGCAGCAGAATCCGCAACCGCCCGCCGAACCGCTCGATCTGAACACAGCCACGGTCGAACAGCTCCAGAAGCTGCCCGGCGTCGGGCCGAAAACGGCGGCGGCGATCGTGCGTTTCCGCGAAAAGAGCGGGCCGTTCCGCCGCGTCGAAGACTTGCTGGCCATCCGCGGCATCACGCAGAAGAAACTGGAGAAGATTGCTCCGCTGGTCACCGTGAAGCCGGTCGGTGAAGCCGGCCAGCCGGCACCGCGCAATCCTGCCGTTCGGAATTAGAAATTCTGGGGAGTGGTTTTTTTCTCGCCGAGCGGGATCGGCACCTGATCCACGATGGTCAGTCCGTAGCCGTGCAGGGCAACGACCTTGCGCGGGTGGTTGGTCATCACGCGAATCCGGTTCAAGCCCAGGTCAATCAGAATCTGTGCTCCAACGCCGCTTTCGCGTTGCACCAGGCGCTGGCGGGCCACGTCGCGGTCGAGCTGTCCGCGCGCGTGGTAGAGAATGCGGGGCAGCCGGCCCGGCTCGGGGGCAGCCGACTCGATGGCGAAGCCGCGGCCGGTGTGATGCAGATAGACAAAGACGCCGCGATCTTCCCGGGCAATCGCTTCCAGCGCGTGGGCGATCAGATCGTGGCAGTCGCAGCTCTGCGAGCCGAACACGTCGCCGGTCAGGCACTGCGAATGCACGCGCACCAGCGGAGGAGGCTCGCCCGCCAGTTCGCCGCGCACCAGTGCGACGTGCACTTCGTTGTCCACGTCGCTGGCGTAGGCGATCATGCGGAAGTCGCCAAAGCGCGTGGCCAGTGTGCTCTCGGCAATGCGACGCACGTAGCGTTCGTGCTGCATTCGGTAGCGAATCAGTTCGGCAATCGTCAGCAGCTTCAGACCGTGGACGCGGCAGAACTCCACCAGTTGCGGCAGGCGCGCCATCGTGCCGTCGTCGTTCATGATTTCGCAGATCACGCCGGCCGGCGTCAGCCCGGCCAGCCGCGCCAGATCCACGGAGGCTTCCGTCTGACCGGCGCGCACGAGCACGCCGCCGCGGCGCGCCCGCAGCGGAAACACATGACCCGGCCGCGCCAGGTCCTGCGGACGGGTTTTGGGATCGATCGCCGCCAGAATCGTGGTGGCGCGGTCCGCCGCGCTGATGCCTGTGGTCGTGCCCCAGCGGGCGTCAATGGATTCACAGAAGGCAGTGCCGTAGTTCGAAGTGTTCACCGGCGACATCAGCGCCAGGTTCAGCTCTTCGCACCGCTCCTCGGTCAGCGCCAGACAGATCAGTCCGCGGCCGTACTTGGCCATGAAGTTGACGGCTTCGGGAGTGACTTTTTCGGCGGCCATGGCCAGGTCGCCTTCGTTTTCGCGGTCTTCGTCGTCGACGAGCACGAGCATGCGGCCCTGGCGGAATTCTTCCAGAGCTTCTTCGACAGTGGCGAAAACAGCCGGTTCGCTCATGGGCTCAATGGAGCCAGTTTAGCAGCAGATAGCTGAGGGCGGCAATCAAGGCGGCACCGGGAATGGTCAACACCCAGGCCCAGATGATTCGCCGGGCGATGCCCCAGCGGACCGCAGTAATACGATGGGTGGCGCCCACGCCGATGATGGCGCCCGTAATCGTGTGCGTGGTGCTGACCGGAATGCCGGCTTGGGCGGTGCCGATCAGCAGCAGTGCCCCGGCGGTTTCCGCACTGAATCCGTCGAAAGGACGCAGCTTGGTGATCCGCTGACCCATGGTTTTCACCACCCGCCAGCCTCCCGCCATGGTTCCAGCGGCAATGGCTGCATGACAGGAGAGCACCACCCAGAAAGGCACTTCGTAGTTGGGCAGGGCCCCGGCGGTCACCAGGGCGGCCGTGATGATCCCCATGCCTTTTTGTGCGTCGTTGGTGCCGTGGCCTAGGCTGTAGGCGGCTGCGGAGACCAACTGCAACTGACGGAACCAGCGATCCACGGTCCACGGTGCTTGGTGCCGTACCGTCCAGCTTGTCGCCAGCACAAGAATCATGGCCATGAGCATACCCAGCAGCGGCGAGAGAAAGATGAACAGCAAGGGCAACTTCCACCCGCTCCACACGATGGCTTGCCAGCCCGCCTTGGCCACCGCGGCACCGCCGTAGCCGCCCATCAACGAATGGGAGACGCTGATGGGCAGGCCGAGGTGGGTACATACGTAGGTCCAGACAATCGCGCCGAGCAGGCCCCCCAGCAGCACCCATTCATCTACCCGGTCCAGATGGACCAGCCCCTGGCCCATCGTCTTGGCCACCGCCGTGCCGAAGACGAAGGCCGCAACAAGGTTCCAGAACGCGGCCCAGGCCACGGCCAGCCGCGGCGGGAGCACCCGGGTGGAAACGATGGTGGCGATGGAGTTCGCTGCGTCATTGAATCCGTTGCCAAATTCGAACAGCAGCGTGGCGAGGAAGATGACGGTGATGAAGGTGAACGGTTCCAACCGGCCTCACCCTACTGGAGCGGGAATTTCGGGTCCGCGGCAACGTCCCCTGCGCATCAGGAGCTTTTCAGCGCCACCGCTTCGAGCACGTTGGCCACGTCTTCCACTTTGTCGGTCGAAGCTTCCAGCACTTCGATAATTTCTTTCCACTTGATGATCTCGACGGGATGGGTTTCTTCCTCGAAAAGTTCGGCAATCAGCAGTCGGCAGATGCGGTCCGCCTCTTTTTCCACGCGCGTCATTTCTCGACAGTAGCGTAAAATGTCGTTCTGCTTCTCGAGCGCGCGCACCGCCGCCAGCATCTGCTCGGTAGCTTGCGGAACGATGCGAGCCAGTTGCACGGTTTGCGGCCGGATGCGATCCACACGGTAGATGACCAGCCGGCTGGCCGCCGCGTCGACCAGATCGAGCACATCGTCAATCTTGCTCGAGAGTGCGTGAATGTCTTCCCGGTCGATGGGAGTGATGAAGGTCTGATTCAGCCGGGTCATCAGGTCATGGATGATGGTGTCGCCCTGATGTTCGAGCTCTTTGATGGCCTGCACCCGGTTGGCCACGTCTGTGTAATTCTCGAACAGTTCGGCCAGCAAACGGGCGGCGTGGTGGACGTTTTCTGCCTGTGAGGTGAACAGGTCGAAGAAAGTCAATTCGCGGGGCAGAATCCGCGAGAGAAGTCCCGGCATCTGGTCCTCCTCCGAGACAGGCTGGGCAAGCCGCTGACTATACTGAATTGCCCGCTGACAGGCAACCCGCCTTGCCTCGACTGTCCCTCTTTTCCGCAGAGCAAGCCAGAAGCCACACGCCGGGCCAGAGCCACCGAGGACAGCCGTCGCGCGCGACTCTTCGACCAACCATAGTGAAGCCTCGCCTGCGCAAATCATTTGCCGACCGCAGGCCGAACAGCCCAATAAAAAGGGCCCCGGTCTTGCCGGGGCCCGAAGCGTATTTCGCTGGTTGAGGTTCGGTTCAGTACATGCCGCCCATGCCCCCGCCGCCAGCACCGGCCGCTTTCTTTTCCTCTTCCTTGATTTCAGCGACCAGCGCTTCGGTGGTGAGCATCAGGGCCGCTATGGAAGCGGCGTTTTGCAGAGCCAGGCGGGTGACCTTGGCCGGATCGATCACGCCGGCCTTGACCATGTCGCCAAATTCGCCTGTCTCGGCGTTGAAGCCGAAGTTTTCGTCCTTGCTTTCCCGGATGCGCTCGACGATGACGGCGCCCTCGTGGCCGGCGTTCTGGGCAATCTGCCGGGCCGGTTCTTCGAGCGCGCGCTTGACGATATTCACGCCGATCATTTCGTCTTCATCGAGCTTCATCCGATCCAGCGCCGGGATGCAGCGGAGCAGCGCCACGCCGCCGCCCGGCACGATGCCTTCCTCGACAGCCGCGCGGGTGGCGTGCATGGCGTCTTCGACGCGCGCCTTCTTTTCCTTCAGCTCCGTTTCCGTGGCGGCGCCGACTTTGATCACGGCCACACCGCCCACCAGTTTGGCGAGCCGCTCCTGCAGCTTCTCACGGTCGTAGTCGCTGGTGGTCTCTTCGATCTGCGTGCGGATCTGCTTGACGCGGCCTTCGATCTCACTGGGTTTGCCGGCACCTTCGACGATGGTGGTGTTGTCCTTGTCAATCGTCACTTTCTTGGCGCGGCCCAGGTCTTCGATCTTCACGTTCTCCAGCTTGATGCCCAGGTCTTCGGTGATCGCCTTGCCGCCGGTCAGGATGGCGATATCCTCCAGCATGGCCTTGCGCCGGTCACCGAAGCCGGGGGCCTTGACCGCGGCGCACTGCAGCGTGCCGCGGAGCTTGTTCACTACCAGCGTCGCCAGGGCCTCGCCCTCGACGTCCTCGGCGATGATCAGCAGCGGCTTACCCATCTTGGCGATCTGCTCGAGCAGCGGCAACAGATCCTTCATCGAGCTGATCTTCTTCTCGTGGATCAGGATCCGGCAGTCCTCGAGCACGCACTCCATCCGCTCCGGATCGGTGACGAAGTAGGGCGACAGATAGCCGCGGTCGAACTGCATCCCTTCGACCACTTCCAGCGTCGTCTCCATCGTCTTGGATTCTTCGACGGTGATGACGCCATCCTTGCCCACCTTCTTCATCGCCTCGGCAATGATGTTGCCGATCTGCTTGTCGTTGTTGGCGCTGATGGTGCCGACCTGCGCGATCATCTCACCCTTCACATCGCGGGCGAGCTTCTTGATCTCGCTGACGGCAACCTCGACGGCCTTCTCGATTCCCCGCCGCAGGGCCATGGGATTGGCTCCGGCGGCCACCGTCTTGACCCCTTCCCGGAAAATCGCCTGGGCCAGCACGGTGGCGGTGGTGGTGCCGTCGCCGGCCACGTCGCTCGTCTTCGACGCGACCTCGCGCACCATCTGTGCACCCATGTTCTCCAGCGGGTCCTTCAGTTCGATCTCCTTCGCCACGGTCACCCCGTCCTTGGTGATGACCGGCGGACCGAACTTCTTCTCGATCACGGCGTTGCGCCCCTTCGGGCCCAACGTAATCTTCACGGCGTCTGCCAGGGTATTGACGCCGCGCAGAATCGCCTGACGAGAATGTTCGCCAGTCACGATTTGCTTTGCCATAGCTGTCCAGCCTCCTCGCTGAATTCGGAAATCGTGTCTTCGCGGCCCGGTTGCCTTTGCCAGGTGCACCGAGCCCCTCCCGGGTCGGTACTGCTCCGCCCGGCAGAAAAACTACTTCTTGCCCGACGCCGCTTTCGCGGTGCCGCTCAGCTTCGCCAGGATTTCATCCTCGCGAAGAATCAGATACTCCTCGTCTTCGATCTTGATGTCGGTGCCGCTGTATTTGCCGAACAGGACGCGGTCTCCGGGTTTGACGTCCAGCGGAATCCGCTCGCCCTTTTCCATCCGGCCGGCACCTACTGCAATCACTTCGCCTTCCTGAGGTTTCTCCTTGGCCGTGTCGGGGATGATGATGCCCCCTCGCACGGTTTCCTTCTCCTCAATACGCTTGACCAACACACGGTCATGCAGGGGAGTGATCGTGACGGGCATAGGTATTCAGACCTCCCATCCTGAAATCGGGTTGTTCTGCTGATGAACTGCCAGCCGGTGTCCCTTGGCCTATCTCAGCCAAGCGACGCCGACCTAGTGTAATGTTTAAGGACAGAACCGCCAGAAGATTTAGCACTCCTCGCGGTCGAGTGCTAATATAACAGGAAATTGTTCCCTGTCAAGATCTTAGCCACCTTGATTACGCCACCTTCAGTCCATTGTAAATTCCTAATTTTTCAAATATTTAGAAATAGTCCAGAATGTACGCGGATCCGGAAAACTTTTCGAGACTCTGAAACTACCGGTACCAGCCTTGGAAGATCGGTTTTGGTTGGCAGGTGGCTCTGAGTCACAACCTTGACAGTGCAGCGCGCAACTGCAGTCTAGGGACGGCTTCAGGCTGCCTTTTCCTCGCTGAATTTGCCAGGGTTGCACGGCCTGGTCCGGTCATGTCGGCTTTGAGCCACTCTTTTTGGTTTCCGTGGCTTTTGGGTGCGCTTTATCGCAATAGAAGAGGCGGGTTTCTATGCCCCCGAGATTTTGGAACGCAGTTTCTGTGGAACGAGGCGTTTGCGTACGGCCTGCATCGCGAACCGATTTCTTCTGGGTTAGGATGGATGGGCAAGGGACTCGGGGCGATGAGTGACAGTTTTCTTACGAGCGCCTCCGGATTCATCCTGGCCGGCGGTGCCAGTTCGCGGATGGGTACCGACAAGGCCCTACTGGAGCTTGGCGGGGTGCCGTTGTTGGTGCGTGCTGCGCGGCTGGTGGAGTCTCTGCTGGGGTCCGCCACGGTGATCGGGCCGCCGGAGAAGTACGCGCGGCTGTGGCCGCGTGTGGTCGCGGACCAGACTGCCGGTCTGGGGCCGGTGGGCGGCCTGGTTACGGCGTTGGCGATCAGCACGAGCAAGTGGAACCTGATCCTTGCCTGCGATCTGCCCTATCTGACCTTGGCGTGGCTGCGCTATCTGCTGGGGCGTGCGGAGCAGTCGACAGCTGACGTCGTCCTGCCGTTCAGCGCTGACTCGGCCGGTCGGCTGCATCCAGAGCCGCTCTGCGCCGTCTATCATCGCCGCTGTCTGCTGCCCGTACGACGGGCGATTCAGGCGGGCGTGCGCAAGATGACCGACGCCCTGAAAGGCTGCACGGTCGAAGCGGTCGAAGCCGCCGCGTGGAAACCGTTTGATTCGTACGGCGGCCTGTTCAAGAATATCAACTCGCCAGACGATTACGCCGAGGTACAAGCCCGGTGGGAACGGTCAGCGGCGCAGTGAGCGAGCACTACATCGAATTCCGGAACGTCAGCAAAGCCTTCGACGGCAACCTGGTGCTCGACCGAGTCAACTTCTGGGTTGACCGGGGCGAAACGGCCGTGATCCTGGGCCGCAGCGGCGTCGGCAAATCGGTATCTCTCAAGCACATCCTGGGCTTCCTGAAACCGGACGAAGGCCGGGTGATTGTCGCCGGCCAGGACATCACCGACTGGAACGAAGATCAACTGCTCGAAATCCGTCGCAAGGTCACCATGGTCTTCCAGTCCGGCGCGCTGTTTGATTCGCTGACCGTGCGCGAGAACGTAGCCTTTCCGCTGGAAACGCGCGGCGAGCTTTCCCCCGAAGAGAGGGATCGCCGCGTCGAGGAGCTGCTCGAAATGCTTGAGGCCAGCGAATACGCCGACCGCTTACCCTCCGAGCTGAACACCGGCGCCAAACGTGCCGTCGCGATTGCGCGTGCGCTGGCCCAGGACCCCGAAGCGATTCTCTATGACGAACCCACCACCATGGTGGACAACGTGATGGCGGGGCACATCGGCGACCTGATCCTGAAATTGAAGCATCGGTTCCACAAGACCTCCGTCGTCGTCACCCACGACACGCATCTGGCGCGCAAGCTGGCGGACCGCGTGATTTTTCTGCACGAAGGGCGGGTGGCCTTTTTCGGCCCCTGGGAGGCCTTCGAGCAGGCCGAAGATCCGTTTTTGCGCAATTTCCGGCTGCAGGACAACCTGATCCCTGCGCTGGATGTGACGGTCTGAATCGGAGCGGCTGCCGAAACCGGCGCGCGCCGCTGTGCTGAAGAGGAGGCCATGAGCAAAGCGTTTCGTCCCTATGTGCCGGCCGAAGCCCGTCCGCCCGAGATGACCCTGCGGGCGGTGCTGCTCGGCGTGGCGCTTTCGGCACTGTTCGGTGCCGCCAATGCCTATCTGGCTCTGAAGGCCGGACAGACCATTGCCGCGACGATCCCGGCGGCCGTCATCGCCATCGCCGTGTTTCGCATGCCGTTCTTTCGCGGCGGCGTGCTCGAGCAGAACATCACCCGCACCGCCGCTTCGGTGGGCGAAGCGCTGGTGGCCGGCGTGGCTTTCACCATCCCGGCATTTTTCCTGGCCGGACTGTGGCCCGATCTGGCGGGACATTTCTGGGACGTCGTCTGGATCATGCTGGCCGGCGGGTTGCTGGGCGTATTTTTCATCATCGTGTTGCGCCGACCCCTGTGTGTCGAGTCCGACCTGCCCTTTCCGGAAGCCACGGCCTGCGCCGAAGTGGTCAAGGCCGGTCAGCATGGGGCGACCGAAGCGCCGCGGTATGTGTTTGGCGCGATGGGTGTCGGCGCGCTGCTGCATTTGTTCACCAACAGCCGCGGCCTGCAGTTGTTCCGCGAGATGACCACCGGCTTCATCGAGTTCCCCCGGGCCCTGATCCGCCATTTCGATTTTGACAAAAGTCCGATCGGGGAAGTGGCCCACGGTGGCGGGCTCCCGTGGACCACGCCGCTGGCCTCGCCGGCGCTGATGGGGGTCGGCTACATCATCGGCCCGCGCTACGCTGCCATCAACTTTTCCGGCACGGCGCTGGCCTGGTGGGTACTGATTCCGCTGCTGCTGTTCTTCGACCCCGACCTGCCGCGACGCCTGCCGGGGGTTGCCCCGGGCGGTGAGGCATGGGAAGTCATCAGCAATTCGGTCTGGTACAACATTGTGAGGCCGGTGGCGGTGGGCACGATGCTGGTGGCTGCAGTCTACACCCTCTACACGATGCGTGGCTCGCTGATCGCGTCAGTCCGCGGTGCCCTGCAGGCGCGCACTCGAGCCGCCACGGAAACTGCCGGCAACCGCCTGGAGCAGGATATTCCCATCAAAGTGATTGGTGCCTCGATTGCCGCTCTCGTTGTGCCGATCGTCCTCATCTACTATCGCTTTACCGAAGGCTGGGGGTCGGCGCTGCTGGCCGGCGCGGTGATGACGGTGGTGGGGTTCATCCTCGCGGCGATTGGCGGCTATCTGGTCGGGTTGATTGGCAGCAGCAACCAGCCGGTCTCGGGACTGACGCTGACGGCGCTGGTGGTCGCGGCGCTGCTGATGGTGGCGGTTGGCGTCCGCGGTACGCCGGGTGTGCTGGCCGTGCTGGGCGTAGCCTCGGTCGTTTGCATCTCCTGTTCGGTGGCGGGCAGCCTGATTCAGGACCTGAAAGCCGGTTATCTGCTCGGTGGCACTCCCTGGAAGATGCAGGTGGCCGAAGTGATCAGCGTGACGGTGCTCGCGTTCTTTCTGATGTGGCCGTTCGTGGCACTGCACAGCGCCTATGGCATCGGCAGCCGGGAGCTGCCGGCGCCGCAGGCGGGCTTGATGGCGACCCTGGCGAAGGGCATCGTTGCCGGCGAGATGGCCTGGGGACTGGTGCTGGCCGGTTGCGTGATCGGCTTCGTGCTGATCCTGATTGATGCGCCGGCGCCCATGCTCATTGCCGTGGGCATGTACTTGCCGTTTGAGACGACCTCGGCGATTTTCGTCGGAGGTCTGTTCCGCTGGGTGGCCGACCGCATCGCTGCGCGGAAAACGCTCTCCCCGGCGGCACAGGAACACTACGAACAGCGTGGCACCCTGCTCGCTTCCGGCTTTATCGCCGGCGAAGCCCTGCTGGCGATTCTGTTTTCGGTGGCCTTCATTGTGGCCGAGCGCATGGGCTATGCGAGCTTCTCACTGACGCAACTGCTGACCGGACATGCTGAGCTCGCGCTGTATCCCCGCTGGGGTGGATGGCTCTCTCTGTTTGTGTTTGCCGTGGTCGCCTATGTGCTCATCCGCATCCCCTTCCGTGCCGCGCTGGGGGCAAACCCGAGCGCCAATGAGAGGCAGGACTGATGCGTCGCAAAAAACCGGCACGGAAAAAAGCGCGCCGCCGTCCACAGAAACCGAAACACCAGCCCAGACGCCACACCGCCGGGGTGGTGCTCGAGTTTCGCCATCCGGGACTGAAGGGCCGGTTTCAGATTGAGCTGCCGGCCGGATGGAAGCAGCGCCGATTCCCCGTGCCGGAGCCGGAGCAGGATGCGTGAGCCCAGAGCTATCCCCTCGGTTCGCCGTTCGGGAAGTGGAACGAACCTTGACATGCGTACGCGCTGACGTGGGGGAACCGGTTGTCGGCCGTGCGCTCAGAAACCTTCTTCGAGCAGGCGCTCCAGCGTGAGCTGCGACGCAGCGCCCTGGGGACGCGATTCCAGCAACCGCTCCACGTATTTCGCCAGAATGTCACATTCCAGATTCACCGGGTCGCCCGGCGCAAGGCTGCTGACGTTGGTGTGCGTGTAGGTGTACGGGATGATGGCGATTTCGACGATGCCCTCATGCCAGTCCGCGACGGTCAGACTGATCC
>JAIMBE010000041.1 GCA_023511565.1 Bacillota bacterium | reverse complement strand
TGGAAGAGTTCAAGAAGCAGATCGGCGTGTTCCGCACCGAAAACGGCGTGTTCTGGCTAAACCCCAACTCCGGATTGCTCACCATCGATCCGGTAACGGGCGCCAGCCGTGCCGTTTTCTGCACGCCAGGTCAGACAACGCCGTGCTTCGATCACCCGGGACCGGGAGAAAACGGCAACATGCCGTGGCTGGGCTTTGACCTGCCCAGGTTCTTCAATCAGGACCTGAGCATCATCAAGGAAACGCCCATCCCGTCCATCAGCGAACGGTTCAACTTCCAGATCCGGTTCGAGTTCTTCAATGCCTTCAACACACCGAACTTTGTCGGCGCGTCGAACGACATTGATAACTCGAACTTCGGACAGTTGACCTCGCAGGTGGATACGGTGCGCGGTGGCGGCGTGACTTCACGCATCATCCAGTGGGTGCTCCGTATCAACTGGTAAACGCTTTCCACAACAGGCGCGGCCCGGGTGCATCCGGGCCGCGCCTTTTTTGTTCTCCCATCCAGAACGACGAAATTTCCAGACAGGCAAAGCTTTCCAGCAGGAGCGGCGTTTCCGGAATTCCGAAGCAGAGCAGTTTTTCGCTGCCAGCTTCTCAGGACTTTTCAGGAAATTTTCAGGAAAGCCACGTGCGCAGAAGTGTGCGCCAGTTGAGCAGGTTTACAAGAAGAAGGCGGGCAGGCCTGTAAGCCGGATTCTGTCGGGGCGCGTCCAGCGTCCGTGTGGTGCCACGCCATGTGGCACTCGCCAGCCGGACTCGTTCGGCCTGCGTCCCGTGGTGATCATTCCTCTGGGCCCGACATTGCTGCCGGGCTCAAGCGGCCTACCCGAGGGTTGACTGTACTCGCCGCACCGGAATTCCGGCGTGGCGAATCAGGACGGCTCACGCCGGTGAGCCATCAGCGGGCCGGGCCAGCCCTTCCCCTCCTATTTGGCCTTGCTCCACGCGGGGTTTACCGTGCCCCCGACATTGCTGTCGGGGCGGTGGGCTCTTACCCCACCGTTTCACCCTTGCCAGTGCCGGCCATGGAAGACGTGCTCGAGGTTTGCCTCGAGCCTGTCACAGAGCCAGGCACTTCGGCGGTCTATTCTCTGTGGCACTTTCCGTGGCCGCCACCCCGCTCCGCAGCACGGAGCCAGTGTGCCGACCCCCTGGTGTTACCAGGCGCGTTGCCCTCCGGAGTCCGGACTTTCCTCCATTCCGGGAACTCAGCCGTGAGCCCCGGAACAGCGATCACCCGGCCTGCCCGCCTTGAAATCATTATACGACTGCCGAGCGCAGCGCTCAAGCCGCGTGGAATCCGTCGGCGAGCACCGACCGGCCGCTGCTGCTTATTTTCCCGAGACCATCTTCTCAAACGCGGCTTCATCCAGGATGGGGACCCCGAGCTTTTTCGCCTTGTCGTATTTGGATCCGGGATTGGCGCCGACGACGACATAATCGGTATTTTTGCTGACCGAGCTGGTGACCTTGCCTCCCTGACTGGTGACCAGCGCGGAAGCTTCTTCGCGGGTGTATTTTTCGAGCTCTCCGGTGAAGACAAACGTTTTCCCGGCAAATTTTGTCCCTTTCGGCGCAGCGCGCTCGGCGGTAAACCGCAGGCCGGCTTCCTTGAGACGTTTCAAAAGTTTCTGGTTCGCCGGCTCGGAGAAAAACTCGACGATTGCCGCCGCCACTTTCGGCCCGACTTCGGGCACTTCGGTCAGCTCTGCGACGCTGGCTTCGGCCAGCCGGTCGAGCGAGCCGAAATGCTCGGCGAGCAATTCTGCGGTGCGTTCGCCCACGAAGCGGATTCCCAGCGCAAAAATCACGCGGTGCAGCGGCGCTTTTTTGCTCGCTTCGATCTGGTCCAGCAAATTCTGGGCGGCTTTGGCCGCCATGGGCGGAGGAACAACGAGCTCGCGAACGGCTTCCGGCAGTTCGTGGGCTTCCGCTTCGGCCAGTTTTCGCAAACCGGCCCGGAGCTCCTCTTCGGCCCGGCAAAGGGCGGTGATGACGCGGCGGTTCGCCGGGTCGCGAAACCAGGCATGAATCTTTTTGGCCGCTGCAGCGGACAGCCGACCCGCCTGCTCCAAGCGAGCTGGCGTGGCTTCACTGATCGCGCGGAAGGAACCGAACGCCGTGGCAAGCCGCCGGCGCTCTTCTTCGTTCTTCAGCGCAGGGATTTTCAGACGGGTCAAAATTCGGGCAACGACGTCGGGCAGCTTGGCCTCCAGCCAGCGCCGCACCGCTTCGGCATCGGCGCCGCCCTGAGCGAGCGCCGCTTCGACTTCGGCGACCTCGAATCCATACTGGTCTTCCACCTGCGGGAGCAAATCCTCCACTGTGAGACTGTACAGGTCCGCGATGCTGCGCACGCGCTGCTTGCGCACCAGGTAGGCCACCACGCGCTCGCCCAAGCCGTCGATATCCATGGCGTGGCGGCCGGCGAAATGCAGCAGTGCCTCGCGCAGCCGCGCAGGGCAGTTCGCGTTGACGCAGCGGTAGGCCACTTCCTCCGGGTCTTTGTGGATGCGGCTGCCGCAGACCGGGCACTTCTCCGGCATGCGGAATGGCCTGCGGTGCCGGCCCGGCCGGACGACCTGGACGACGTGCGGAATCACGTCGCCGGCGCGTTCGATCAGCACGGTGTCGCCGATCTGCACGCCGAGGCGTTCGATTTCGTCCATGTTGTGCAAGGTGGAACGACTGACGGTTACGCCGCCCACCTGCACCGGCTCGAGCACGGCCACCGGGGTGAGCGCGCCGGTGCGACCCACCTGCACGATGATGTCGCGCACCACAGTGGTTTCCTGTCGTGCCGGATACTTAAACGCCACCGCCCAGCGCGGGGCTTTCGCCGTATAGCCGAGCTCTTCCTGCAGCGCGACGTCGTTCACCTTGACCACGATGCCGTCGATTTCATAAGGCAGTTTTTCCCGGCGGGCTTCCCAGCGCTGGCAGTAGGCGATGACCGCGTCGATGCCGTCGCAGACCTCCCAGCTCGGCGGTACCTTGAACTGCAGTTCTGCCAGTGCCTCGAGAGCATCCGAATGCCGGCGCACCGGCACGCGGTCTTCGACCAGCAGGTAGTAAGCGTGGAAATCCAGTTTGCGCGAAGCGGTGACTTTCGGGTCGAGCACACGCACGGAACCCGCGGCGGCGTTGCGCGGATTGGCGAAGCGTTTGCCCCCAGCTTCTTCCTGCTGGCGATTCAGCTCTTCGAAGGCCTTGCGAGTCATGATGACTTCGCCGCGCACCTCGAAATCCGCGCCGATGCGGAGCTTTTGCAGCCGTCCGGTGTCCACCCGCAGCGGAATCGAGCGGATGGTTTTGACGTTGGGGGTCACATCTTCGCCGGTGGTGCCGTCGCCGCGGGTCACCCCGCGCACCAGCACGCCGTCTTCGTAGTGCAGCGCCAGGCTGAGGCCATCGAATTTGTGCTCGGCGACGTATTCCACGCGGGTGCGACCGCTCAGCTCGCGGACCCGGCGGTCGAACTCGCGCAGCTCTTCGTAGCTGTTGGCATTGTCCAGGCTGAGCATGGGGCGGCGGTGACGGACAGTTTCGAAGCCTTCGCGCGGGGCGCCGCCGACGCGCTGCGTGGGGGAATCGGGAGTGACCAGCTCGGGATGCGCGGCTTCCAGCTCTCGCAGCCGCGCCATCAGCCGGTCGAATTCGGCATCGGAAATTTCCGGCTCGTCGAGAACGTAGTAGCGGTATTCGTGGTAGCGGATTTTCTCGCGCAGAGCCTCGATTTCTCGAGCCACGTCATCCCGGGCAGGTTTGCTTCGGGCCATGGGCGATTCCTTCCCCATCCGGTACCGCGGAAAGAAGCGGTTCATTATACAATGCAGGATTCGAGAGAGCCGCGATTGGACTGCACCACGGTGTGCAGTGGGCAGCCAAAGCCAAGTTATGCGCCACGCGGTGCTCATCTACAATCCGCTGTCGGGCCGGCAACGCGCGCGGCGCCCGGTCGAGCTGGACATCGCGCGGCGGATTCTGCTGGAGGCCGGCATCGCCGCCGAAACGATGCCGACCCGTGGCCGAGGCAGCGCCACTCATCTCGCCCGGCAGGCCATCGCCGGCGGCTGCGAGCTGGTCATCTGCTGCGGCGGCGATGGCACCATCAACGAAGTGGTCAACGGGATGGCCGGCAGCGCGGTTCCGCTGGCGGTCCTGCCCGCCGGCACGGCCAACATTCTGGCCAAGGAGCTGGGCATCCCATGGACGATCACCCGGGCGGCGCGGCTGCTGGCGCACTGCCGTCCACAGCGGATCGCACTTGGACAACTGAAGAGCCAGACGGGCGGCGCGGCACGTTTCTTCGTGTGCACGGGTGGGGCGGGGCCGGATGGGGTGCTGGTGTACTCGATCAATGAAGAACTGAAAGCACACACCGGACAGGGTGCGTACTGGTGGGAAGGCTTTCGGCAACTGTTCCGCTATCGGTTCCCGTTGTTTCGCGTGACGGCACCGGAGCTGACCGGTGCCCAGGCTGTCTCCATGGCGATTGTGGGCCGGACGGCGCACTACGGTGGTCCGTTCCAGATCACAACCGAAGCCAGCCTGTTCGAAGACTGCTTTGAGGTGGTGCTGGTGCAGACGCGCAGTCGGCTGCGCTATCTGAGCTATCTGCCGTCGATCACGTTGCACCGGCTGCGGCGCCGGGGCGGCGTGCTGTTCTTCAAGACGCGCACGCTGCACTGCGAACCGCTGGGAGACGACCCCGTGTACACTCAGGTGGACGGCGAGGCTGCGGGACGGCTGCCGTCCGTGTTCACGATCGTGCCCGACGCGCTGACCCTGATGGTGCCCGAGAAGGCCGAATCATGGAAGCTGTGACGCAGCTATTGGCAGCGCTCGTGCTGGCCCGCGCGGCACTGAAGCGGCTGGCTGCGGACTCAGCGTGGGCGCTGGCCGCGCTGGCGCTGCTGCTGGATGCCGACTTGCTGAGCCCGCGGTTCGGCGCAGCGGCCTATCTGGAGTGGCGGCGCACGGCAACCCACTCGCTGGCCGGAGCGGCGACCGTCGCGATTGCCGTGGCTGTGTTGTTCTGGTTGTCTGGCCGGTGGAGCCGTCGGCCGGTGCGGTTGTGGGCCGCGTTGGCGGCGTGTCTGACGGGGGCCGGGGTGCATCTGGTCGTGGCCCTGCTGGACGCCCACGGAGCACAACTGCTCTGGCCGTTTCGCCGCGACTGGTACGCCTGGGATTTGCTCGAGCCGATGGATCCGTGGGTGCTGGTGCTGCTGGCGGGCGGACTGCTGCTGCCGGCGCTGTTCGGTCTGGTGAGCGAAGAAATTGGCGCGCGCCGCCCGCAACGATCCTCCAGCCCGGGAGCACTGTTGGCGCTGCTGCTGGTGGCTGGCTACTGTGGCAGCCGGGCCGTGCTGCATGAACGCGCCCGGCAGATGCTCGACGCACGACTCTACGACGGGGCCGCGCCACTGGCTTTGGGGGTTTTCCCGGCGTCGGCTTCCCCGCTGCTCTGGCGCGGCGTGGTCGAGACCGAAACGACGCTGGAAGTCTTCGACGTGAGGGTCGGCGTCGAAGCTACACTGCGTGCCCGTTCGACGCATTACAAACCGGAACCCTCACCGGTGCTCGAAGCGGCGCGGTCCACCGAGGCGGTACAGCGCTTCCTGCTGTTTGCGCGCTTTCCGCTGGCGCGCATCGTGCGGCAGGTGGAAGGCTACCGGGTCGAGATTCACGACCTGCGCTTCGAGCCCTCGCCGACCGTCCCAGTCCCGATGGCCGTCGTGGAAACCGACGAAACACTGCGCGTGACGATGCAGCGAATCGAGTTCGCCCGCACGCCCTAGCCCGGCGCAGGGCCGTTTGACCGCGGACGCAGCAACCGCCGGGTGAGCAGATGGCCGAGTGCAAACAGAGCGATCACCCCTACGGCAAACTCCAGTTTGTGGGCGACCAGATAGCGCACGGCGTGCTCGCCGTAGCGCACGGCGAGCACGCCTTCGCCGAAATAGCGCAGCCCGCGTCCGACCAGCAGCGCCAGCACAAACGTGCGCAGCGGGAGTCCGAAACCGCCCGCAGCAAGCACAAAGGCTTTGAAAGGCATGGGCGGGGGCAGGACCGAGGGGATGGCGATGCTGAGGAAACCGTTGCGCTCGAGCCAGTGCCGGATGCGAGTGGCGCGGGCGCTGGCTGACTGCGTGCGGACAAACCAACGACTACCGCGACGGGCCATCTCGTACAGGCAAAGGCTGCCGGCCAGCGAACCGAGTGTGGCCATTAGGGCGTAGTACGGCATCCGGGCGGGTGCCTGCATGGAGAGGTGTATGACGAGCACGTCGTTTAGGACGGGAAATGACAGCACGGAGCTATCCAGGAAGGCCACCACGAACAGCCCTACTCCCCCCATCGAGCCGACCAGGGACTGGAGCCAGGAGGGGAAAACATCCGCCGGGTGCATCGCGCGGCTTGCTCCATACAACCGGCCGGCATTGTAGCAGATTGCCGCCCACGTGGCAGGCCTGGCGATTCTTGACGATAGGGGGGAATCCTGCTACAAAACTGCGTTTGCGGTACCGGTGGTGATCACGCCTTGTAGATTGCCCGAGGGAATCTGCACGGAGTAAGCTGCCCGGGCCACGTCCGAACAGCGGACGGTCCTGCCGGGTGCAAGCACAAAAACGGAATCAACAGGGGAGGCCGCATGTCGCCTGAAGTTGGATGGATGTGGTTCGTGATCGGGATGAGCGTGGTGTCGCTGGGGATGGCGGCGCTGTTCACGCGACAGGTGCTTTCCGCCGAAACCGGCACAGCCGCCATGCAGCAGATCGCCGCGGCCATCAAAGAAGGAGCCGAAGCGTTCCTCCGGCGGCAGTACAAAACGATCTACCTCTGGAGTCTGCTGATCGCCGTGCTGATCTTCTGGTTCTACTTCGAAGTGCACGGCGCGACGTTGGCCTGGCGGACGACGATTTCGTTCGTGGTGGGCGCGATCTGTTCAGGGATTGCCGGCTTCAGCGGCATGTTCGTTTCGATCCGGGCGAATCTGCGGGCCGCTGCCGCGGCGCGAACCGATCTGAACCGGGCGCTGCAACTGGCTCTGCGCGGCGGCGCGGTGACGGGGTTATCGGTTGTGGCCATGTCGCTGCTGGGTGTGGGAGGCATCTTTTTGCTGTTCGGCGGGATGGACGATCCGCAAACGGTGCCGTACCAGATCGTGGGATTCGGCTTCGGGGCGAGCCTGGTGGCGCTGTTTGCCCAGCTCGGCGGCGGCATCTACACTAAGGCGGCCGACGTCGGCGCCGATCTGGTCGGAAAAGTGGAGGCCGGCATACCGGAAGACGACCCACGCAATCCGGCCGTGATTGCCGACCTGGTCGGCGACAACGTGGGCGACTGCGCCGGCCGCGGTGCCGACCTGTTCGAATCCACCGCCGCGGAAAACATCGGCGCAATGATCCTGGGCGTGGCGCTGCTCGGGCAGTTCGGGTTGTTGGCGATTTTTTTCCCGCTGGTGGCCCGAGCGTTTGGGCTGATCGCTTCCATCCTGGGCGTGTGGTCCGCACGCATACGCAACGAAGCCGAAGACCCAATGATGGCACTGAACCGCGGCTACTTGGTCACCACACTGTTTGCCGGCGCCGGATTCTACATCTCGGTGCATTTTCTGCTCGGCAACAACCTGTGGTTCTTCGCCGCGGGTCTGATCGGAATTGCCACCAGCTATCTGTTCGTGTGGATCACCCAGTACTACACCGAGTACCGTTACCGGCCGGTGCTGATGATTGCGGAAAGTTCGAAGACCGGGCCGGCCACCAACATCATCACTGGCTTTGCCGTGGCACTGGAATGCACCGGCTTGCCGGTGCTCACGATTTCGGCGGCGATCCTGGGTTCGTATTACTGCGGGCAGCGCGGCCTGCCGGACGTGCCCGGCGCGGGTCTCTACGGTACCGCCGTGGCCACGATGGGCATGCTTTCGACTGCGGCCTACATTCTGGCGATGGACACCTTCGGACCGATCACAGACAACGCAGGTGGAATCATCGAGATGTCGGGCGCTCCCGAGGAGGTGCGGAAGCGGACCGACCGGCTCGATTCCGTAGGCAACACGACCAAGGCGCTCACCAAGGGATACGCGATCGGGTCGGCCGCGCTGGCAGCGTTTCTGTTGTTTTCCGCGTACCTGGATGAAGTGACCGTGCTGCTGCGCAAGGCCGGTGCGCCAGCAACCTACTTCTTCAGCTCAGTGGACATCGGCAAGGTGCCCGTGTTTATCGGCGCCCTGATCGGTGCGACGCTGGTGTTTCTGTTCAGCGCTTTGGCCATCAAAGCTGTAGGACGCACCGCCCAGCTCGTCATCGAAGAGGTGCGACGGCAGTTCCGCGAGCACCCGGACATCATGGAAAGCCGCACGAAACCGGACTACGGCCGTTGCGTGGACATCGTGACCGCTGGCGCGCTGCGCGCTATGGCGTTGCCCGGCTTGCTGGCCGTTGGCGTGCCGGTTGCGGTGGGCTTTCTGTTCAAGTACCTGCCCGCTGGCGAGGGACTGACCTTCGGGGAAACCGTGGTGAACACGATGGGCGCCGAATCAGTGGCGGCCGTGCTGATGGTGGGCACCATCGGGGGCATCCTGCTGGCCACACTGATGAACAATGGCGGCGGAGCGTGGGACAATGCCAAGAAATACATCGAAACCGGTCAGTTCGGTGGGAAACGGTCTGAGGCGCACAAGGCTGCAGTCGTCGGCGACACCGTCGGCGACCCGTTCAAAGACACCGCCGGTCCCTCGCTGCACGTGCTCATCAAGCTGCTGAGCACCATCACGCTGGTCATGGCCCCGCTGTTTCTCTGAGCCCCGGGGCTCCCGCCCGTGCGGCCGTCCGCGGCGTCTCTGGCGGCGCGCCGCCGGAACGCAGCGCGGCAGTCGGGCTAGCCCCGCAGCAAACCGAGGAACGACTTCGGGTCAGCGGGGAAACCGGGGAAGACCACGTCGAGACGCGTGTTGCCCAGGTGACGAGCGATCAGTTCGCTGAGCACGACGCGAAAATCGGTGGTCAGCGCCAAGTCACGACCCTCGAACAACTGCCCGCGGTCCAGACCGGGCCATGGGCCGTAGACTTTCCCGCCGCGCACCGTTCCCCCGAGAACAAGGAAGCACGTGGCGGTGCCGTGGTCGGTGCCGCGGTTGCCGTTTTCGTGCACAGTGCGGCCGAACTCGCTCATGGTGACCAGGACGACATCGTCCATACGCTCGCCCAGATCACGATGAAACGCTGCCAACCCCTGGGCCAGGTCGCGCAGCAGATTGGCCAGTGGTCCCTGCACGCCCCCTTCGTTGACGTGGTGGTCCCAGCCGCCGCTGTCGAGAAACGCGCATTCCAGACCGATATCGGCCTTGATGAGCTGCGCGACCTGCAACAGGGACTGACCGAAGCGCGAGCGGGGATACTCGGCGCCGTTTTCGGGCTGGTAGCGTGCGGGGTTGTTGCGGCGCAGCAGGTCCATGGCCTCAAACATCTCCTGCCCCACACCGCGCAAAGCCTGGTCCACCGCCTGCGCATACATGGTTTCGAAGCCCCCCACCACCGTCTGCGGTGCGAGCACCTGGAACTGCCGCACATCGGCCAGGGCCACGGCCGGAGCCGCTCCCGCCAGCGTGCGCGGCAGCGCGGGACTGAGGGCCACGGCACGGAAAGGCGAATTTCCCTGCTGCTCGCTGCGCTCGGCGTCGCTGGCCTGCAGATGACGGTTCAACCAACCATCCACAGTGGATTTCTGGCCGGGCGTGCCGGATTCCATGTAGTCCTGGGCATCGAAGTGCGAGCGCGTATAGGCCGGCGAGCCGACCGCGTGCACGATCGCCAGCTCCCGATTCGAGAACAGCGGCACCAGGGGCTCGAGCGCGGGGTGCAGGCCAAAGAAGCCATCCAGGTCCAGTGCCGTTTCGCGATTGCCGCGCTGCGGTCGCGGGATCGCGATGGTCGGGCGCAGGCGGTAGTAATTGGTTTCGCCGTAGGGGACGACGGCGTTCAGACCATCCAGGGCGCCGCGCTGGAACAGCACAACCAGGATTTTCCGGCGGCTGCCCGTCGGCTGTGACGCGGCCACGGCCCGGGTCAGGAATCCGGGTAATGCGCTGAAGCCGAGCAGGGCGATCCCACTCGATTTGAGAAAGACTCTGCGCGTCAGTTCCATGCTGACCTCCTAGTCGAGTGCGCAGGCGGCTCGCGAAAGGCCGCCAACATCTTCCACGCCTAACGGCGCTGAAACTCCGGCGCGCCCAACACCAGTCCGACCACGAGCGAGGTATTGATTTCGCGGAGCGGGTCGTCGAGCACGGCCTGACGAACCTGCGGGTCCTCGAGCTGGCGTTCTAGGGTGGCCCGCGTCTCCGGTGCGATCTGGCCGGCGAGGAACTGTTCGACCGCGCGATCGAGCACGGCGCGGGGATCGCGAGGATCGGTGCGGGCCAGCAGACCGCTCAGGTCGACGCGCACGCCGCGCAGGCGGTTGGCGGCGAGAGCGATGGCGAAATTCAGCCGGTTCAGCAGTGCGCCCGTGTTCACCCAAGCTTCGGCGCGATCGGAGTATCCGGTCGGCGGCTGGCACTGGTAGAGCGGCTCGCCGATGCGCTCGACCCAACTCACCAACAGCAGCGGCACCTCGACTTCGGCGCCCAGGGCCCGCACGGCGCTGGCCACCAACTCAAACGGTTTCTTGATTTTGGCGCGATAGGCCTGGCGCGACCAGAACTCGGGCGAATAGACCATCGTCTGCACGACCGCGCGAATTTCGCCATCGGTCTTCTGAAAGGTTTCCGCCATGCGCGCAACCAGCGAGTCCGGCGGGTGATCGGCCACAAACCGCCGCGCCAGCTTCGTGGCGATGAAGCGCGCCGTGCTGGGATGGCGAACGAGCAGATCGAGCACGGCTTCGCCGTCCTTTTTGCCCCCGTGGCGAATCTTCTGTCCGAGAACAACTTTCTCGCCCGGGTCATGCAGTCGCGCGTCGAAATAGAACTCGGGATCGCTGCTCAGGGCACGCAGGGTCCAACCCGTGAAGGCGCGGGCGACTTCGAGGATGTCCTGCTGGGTGTAGCCGCCGTCCACGCCGAGCGTGTGCAGTTCCAGCAGCTCGCGGGCATAATTTTCGTTCAAGCCGCGACGCGCGCGCTGCTGGCCGGCCGGGAGATTGCCCGGGACCGCTGGCGGCTGCCGGTCGAGCTGGCGCGGATCGTTGGCCATGCGGCCTTGTCTCTGAACAACGAAAAACGGGTCGAACGGCTCGCCGCGAGGGCTGCGCCGGGGGGCATCGCCGAAGCGCTGCCGGAACAGTTCACGGCGGCGAGCCAGTTCCTGTTCGAGCCGTTCGGACGCCTTCGGGTCTACGCTAAGCCAGTTGTCCAGATAGAAGAGCATGGCCGGGTGCTCGGCGGTGGCACCCAGTAAATCGCGGAACTTGCCGAGCACGTGCGGACGAATCGCATCCCGTTCGTACGAAGTAATCAGCCAGCGGTCGGCGCCCTTACCCGCGAACACGTTGAAGTGATTGAACCAGAAATCTGCGAGGACCTCGGCGAGTTGCCGTTCCGAGTAGATGGCGCGGGTGAGCTTGGCCATGGCCAGCTCGGCCGTGATGCGGCCCGGCAGTCGGATCTCCGTGTAGCGGGTCGGGTCCTGCGCCAGGGTGAGCCTGGAGGCCTCGCCCGAGCCGGAGCGCCGCTCCTGCATCCGCCGGCGGTATTCTTCAACCGAGATCCCCATGCGCCGCGCTGCCCGCGCTGGATTGGGGAATTCTTCCAGCAGTTGACCCGACGACATGGTCAGCGTGGGGTAGCGTTCCAGACGACGGGCCACGGCGGCATCGTGGATCTGTTCGGGATGGAGCTGTGCGTGGATCCAGGTTTCCAACCCCTGGGCACGGATGCGCTCCACTTCCCCGGGACGCGGACCATAACCCAGCCGGTTCAGCGCATGGAGAATGGCTTCTTCCTCGGTGAGTTCAGTGATGGGCAACCGGCCCGCCCAGGCCGGTGCCTTGGCCGCCGGCTGCTGGGCGCGCAGGCACGGTACCACCAGCGTCAGCAATCCCAGCCCGCACAGGAGCAGTCCGGCCGCGAGCAAACGCTCGGAAATGAAGGGACGCCTGCCAGCCACAGAATTCCGTGTTCGCATCACTTCGTCTCCTCCGAAAACCGCTCCGCAATCTTCTGGTTCTTGCGCAGCTGCTATTGAAGCTTAACCCCGGCCACGCAAAAAAGTTTCGCTGGGTCGCGACGGGAGTAGGCCTGATTGGCAACAGGCGAAGCCGCCAGCAGAATGACCAAAACACCGCACTGGTACTGGAGGCAACATGTTTCGGAATCTGACCGTGCAAGACCTGCTGCCATCGCTGGTGGCGCTAATCGGCGTGCTGGCGATGATGTATCTGTGTTCTGGGTGGTGAAACGAGCGATCCGTAAGCTGGCCGACCGCAGGGAGGAAGAAGACCGCGAACATGTGGAAGAAATCGAACGGTGGCCAATCAACTGACGCAGTTTGTGCGTCGTTTCATCGAGTGTATCGCTGCCGTGTCTGCATTTTCATTATCCTGCCCGGACTGGACGGGACGGTGCTCATCATCCCCAAACGGCACCATCGACGAACTGTGATCGAACGGGCGGCCCGAGGACGCCATCCGGGCTATCCCGAGGCGGTTCCGTAGGCCGCGCCCAGCGTCTTGCAGTGCGAACCGTCACTGCTGATTCAGCAGGATGAGGAACAGCGCAAGTAGTGCCGCAGATTGCCCGTGATCAGGAAATTTTCCTTGACGTGCTCGTGGCCGTTCCGGCCGTTCCGCCGCGCGAAGTCTGGGTTGGCGAGCAGGTAGCGCAACTGGTAGGCACAACCTTCCACCGAGTGCACCAGCATGCCCGTGACCTTGTGGATGACCTGGGAGGGGATTTCGCCGACGGCCGTAGCGACTACCGGTTTTTTCTTCCACAGCGCTTCGGTGACCGTCAAGCCGAACCCTTCGCGGATGGAGTTCTGGTTGACGATGGTGGAGGCGCGCTGCAGGGCGTTGATCACTGGCGCGCTCCATGGCGGCAAGTCCAGCACATGAATGTCAGGGTCGCCCGCCGCGGCTTCTTCAACTTCCTGGAGCACCGCGGCGCCGCCGGCCAAGACCAGCTGACAGTCGTGATACTTCTTCACCATGCGATACGCCCGGATCACACCGACCGGGTCCTTCAAGCGATCGAAACGCGACACCTGGGTCAGAATGGGCCGCTGCGGATCAATCTGAAAGCGCTCGAGCACGCTCTGGACGAATTTGCGTCCAGCTTACGGTTCTTGTCCGCGAGTGGGCCAAGGGTGGGGAGAACAAGTACTGGGGAATCGGGAGCCCTTGCGGAAACGCTGATTCGTGTAAAAATCCACGCGATTAATTTTCTCAGCCAGCGTGAACGCGCACGTCTCCAAGGGGAAAACCACCTCGATCCCCTCGCAGAAGTGGAAGGGTTCGAAGGCGGGCCGCTCGGCCGCTGGCGGGAAGCTGCGAAGATGCTCTTCAACGGCCTGCACCAGCGCCATGCGCAGATCGGCAATCGAGACGAACTCGGGCAGATCGAGCGCGGCCATTCGTTCGGCGAGTGCCGGTTCGTTGCACGCCGCCATGACCCACTGGGCAAAATCGCTGGAAAAGTTTGTGCCATGATGCGAGTCCAGGCTTGGAAGCGTGTGGTAAAAAATCGAAGCATCCGGGCAGGTGCGCAAGTGCTGAGCGAGCTCCCTCAGGGTGGTCGCCCGTTGCCGTCCGATGCGGTCAAATAGGAAGCGGCAACGAACTGAAAGGGCTCGGCAGCCCGCCGAACCCTTGTGCTCGACGCTGCGGCGTTTCCCTTCATGGGGTCAACGGTAATCGTACCCTATTGCAGGATCGACTCCGGCGCTGCGGCTCGGGGAATCGCGCCGTGGACCAGATCACGACACGAAATCTTTTGACCCCAGCCGCCTCGTTGCCGTATAAACGTGGCGCATCCGATGAGCCGGGCCATCGGTGCACGAACGTTCGGCGGCAGGACGCCCGCACAGGTCGATGCTGATTCGGGACCTCATCTTCTGGCTTTCCACGAAAAAAACTGTCACCGAGGCCATTGCCAAGCGGGGCATGCGCTATGGATTTGCACGTCGCTTTGTGGCTGGGGAACGACTGGAAGACGCGCTGGCTGCCGGCCGCGAGCTGGCGCGTGACGGGCGCCGGATCAGCCTGAATCACCTGGGGGAAAATGTTTCCACCGTCCGTGAAGCCGAACAGGCCCGCGACAGCTACATCGCCATGGTGCACGCGCTCGAGCACGAACGGATTGACGGGAACGTCTCCATCAAACTCACGCAGCTCGGTCTCGATCTCAGCCCATCCCTCTGCCTAGGGTGGACCGACCAGATCGCAGCTGCCGCACAGGACGTCGGCCGCACGATCGAAATCGACATGGAGGGTTCGGCCTACACAGACGCCACGTTGGAGATCTTCGAGGCGGTGCGGAAGCAGCGGGACAACGTGGCGCTGGCCATCCAGGCCTATCTCTACCGCAGCGAACGGGACATCGAACGGCTGCAGCCGCTGCGGCCGAAAATCCGTCTGGTCAAAGGCGCCTACCGCGAGCCGAAACAGATGGCCTACCAGAAAAAATCCGATGTGGATGCCAACTACCGCCGATTGCTTGAAAAACTTCTCGATGGCGGCTTCCCGGTGGCCATTGCCACACATGACCCCGCGATGCTGGAATTCGCCCGCGCACAATTGCGTGCCCGGCAGCTCGGGGAAGATCGCTATGAATTCCAGATGATCTACGGCGTGCGGCGCGACCTGCAGGCGGAGCTGCGCCGACAAGGGTATCCGCTGCGCATCTACGTGCCGTTCGGCACCGAGTGGTGCCCGTACTTCATGCGACGGCTGGCGGAACGGCCGGCGAACGTCTGGTTTGTGCTGCGCAGCCTGCTGGCGGAAACGACCCGTTAGGTAGCCTGCGCGACCTCCACCGAACCCTTCAGGAAGCGCCGGCAGCGGATTGCTCTTCGAGCCATTCGAACACCGAGGAATAGTCGAGCTCGGCGCGTTTGTGTTCAGCGGCGGCAAAGGTGTCGCGCACGGCCCGGGTGACCGGCGTGTGCGCGCCGAGTTCACGTGCAGCTGCAAGGGCCAGATCGAGGTCTTTGCGCATGTGGCGGAGATAGAAGCTGGGCGGAAGGAAACTTTTGCGGGCGATGGTTTCTCCCTTCGACTGCACCATGGGGGACTGCAGTGCGGATTCGGAGAAAATCTCCAGCAGGATGCGCGGCGCGACGCCGGCGCGAGCGGCCAGCAGGAGCGATTCGGCAAGCAGTTCCATCAGCCCGCCCAGGAGCAGGTTGCAGGCCAGCTTGACGCAGGTGGCTTGCTCGGGGCGGGACCAGCGCCAAACCCTTTTGCCCAAGGCGTCGAAGACGGGCTGGCATTGCTCGATCGCCGGTTCGGAACCGCCGGCAAAGATCAGCAGGCGACCCTCCCGGGCAGCGCGCCAGTTGCCCAGCACCGGCGCATGCAGGAAACGTACGCCGCGTGCAGCGTAGAAGTCGGCCAGGGCCCGGGTGGTGGCCGGGTCAATGGTGCTCATGTCGCAGTGGACTTTGCCCGGGGTCAGGCCTGCGGCGAGGCCGTCGGCGCGCTCGACGACCTCGCGCAGCGCGGGGCCATCAGTGACCATGGTGATGACCAAGTCAGCCGCGGCAGCCAGTTCGCACGGCGAAGCCGCGCGGTGCGCACCCCGCGCCACCAACGAATCGGCACGCGAGGGTGTCCGATTCCAGACCAGCAACGGCAGGCCCTGATCGAGCAGCCGGCCGGCCATCGGCGCACCGATGACTCCCAAACCGATGAATCCGACACGAGGCTTCATGGCGAACCCCTGAGGCACACCGAAACGAACCCGAACAACCGAAACGCTCCGGAAGTATTGCGGCGGAGCTCAGCGGCGGCTGGCCCGGAAGGCATCGAGCGTCCAGACGTCAGCCACTTCGTCATGCCGCAGGATGTAGAAATTGCCGTCGCTGGCCCGAACGCGAAAGTAGATGGCGGAGGGCTCGTACCACTGGTCGTCGACCGCTTCCACGTCGAATACGCGGCCGCGCAGCAGGAAGCGAAGCGGGCGCTGGTCGGCACGATGGCCGGCGTAACACTCCACCTGAAGCGATCCGGAACGCGAGTCCAAAGACATGCCCACGCTCCTGCGCACTATCTTAGCACGGGAGCAGCGCCGTGCGGCGGGCTCGCGTGGTGGCCTCCGCGCAGGCGCGGCCGTGCGGAATCAGCTGGTGCGCTGCAACTCGCGATCCCGTTCACGGATCACATTGCCAAAGGTGCGTCCGGCCACGGTCACGCCGCTGGTCACACGGCCGACCAGTCGAATCCGGGCACCGCGCGAAGGCACTCCGCGATCGGTCACCACCCAGATGCGCCCTGTGCCATCGTCCACCTCGTAAGCACCCGGGCCGAGCACGCCGAAAGAGTTCACCACTTCGCCGCGAATGGCCACTTCACGGTCGCGAAATTCGGCGGGATCCTGATTGATCTGTGCAATGGTGGTCTGTTTCGGACAGGCCGTGACCACGAGGGACAACAGCAGAACAGTCATCAACACGAGCCAGCGTTGGTTCCGCATCGGTTCCTCCTGCTCGACAACCGCGGGCCGGGACGCGGTGCAATTGCCACGTGAGGCGCACAACGGCGACCAACAGCTTGGATTCCACCACCGAAGACCGAGTTGCTCCCGGGCAACAGGTTCATGAATCCGGAACGGAAAGCTCCCGCAGGGATTCAATTTCCAGGACCGGCCAGCGGCCCCGCTCGATCCCTTGGCGCCAGCGGATGCGGCCCCGGGCCTCGACCCGTTTCTCTTCAGAACCGGCCCAGCGCTCCGGCTGGGAGTTCACTTCGAGTTCGTGAACGGTCTGGCCCTCGAGCTTCAGCGGGGTCTCGAGCTGGAGGGCCCAGCCGGTGGTTTCACCGCCAATGGCTACGACGCGAACCAGCACGCCACGCACGGTCACGCGCTCGTCATCGGCCGTGCGCGTGGCGGAACTGTTTCGACCTGCACAGCCGGTCCAGGCAAACGAGGCCAGTACCGCTACCGCGACCCCCTGCGGCCATACCCCACTTCGCGCAGAGCTGCGGAAGATGCTCATGGCACGGTTGCGGTGGTGGCGGCAGACCAGTGCAGTGCGTTGAACAACAGCTTGAAGGTGGCATGGGGCTGTGCGCGCCACTGCACCGGAAAGCCGAACAGAATGACCCGGCCGCTGCCGTGGCGCACCTCGAGCGCGCCAATGCGGTTGGAAAGATACTCCGGCCCACCGATCCAACCGCTCTTCAGCGGGTTTTCCGTCGGGTAGCGAACCACCGCCCGGGGTTCGCTGGCGGTGAACGAGGCCACCAGCTCAAAGGCCGGGGAGTTGCGGAAATAACTGCCGGTCCGCTCGGGCATACCGTAGCCGAGTGGGTGGCGATTGTCCACCAGGATCTCCAGGATGGCACCGGGACAGAAAAATTGCGCGGCCGGCACGTTGCGCAGGACATTGCGAACAGGCAGACCCAGCTCATCGATGGCCAGGTCGGCCGCTTCGCCCAGGGTGACCAGCGTGCCACCCGCGCGAACAAATTCGTCCAGCGCGCGCACGCCGGCTTCCCCGATGCCGCCACGGTACTCCGGGCGAATCCATTCGCCGCGATTGCCGTTCAGGATCGAATTCTTCGACTGATCGGCGAAGACCAGCACGTCGAATCGGGTTCGCAGGCCGCCGGCACGGAGATCTGCGTTGTGCACCGTGGTGTAGGGGAAGCCGTACTGCTCGAGCAGCCAGCGCGTCCAACCTTCATCCATGTTCGCCGTCCAGGGCTGGTAGAGAGCGATGCGCGGTTCGCGCAGCCGCCAGGCTTTCAGGGCGGTCCGTGGCCATTCGACGGCAGTGATGCGGACACCCGTTTCGCGAGCCAGCGGCTCGATGACGGCAGCAAGATCGCGCGCCGTGCGTGCCGGCCGAACCACGATCGTGCCCTCGGGATATTGGTGACCTGCGACCTGGAAGCTCTGCGCGGCCCAGTACACTTCCACATCGTTCCGGGCGAGCAGGCGATTCACCGCCAGCGCACTTGCGTTCCACTCGTGCGGGAGCAGGTAGGCCACGTTGCGGGCGCGTGGTTGACCTACGAGTGCGCCTTCGGGCGTCCCCGGTCGAATGCGCTCAAGTGAGGCTTCAAAGGGGCGGTCAATGCGAATGGCGGTGACGCCCATCTGGTAGGGGAGCGTCCAGCCGGTTACGTCGTAAGGTCGTTCAGGCGCTTCCCCGGGGCGCGCAGGACGCATCGGGTAATCCTGCGGCTCGAGCAGGTCTTTCGCATAGTTGCGGAACGGCTGCGCCATGGGCACGACGTAGCTGCCCGCCGGAAACTTCTGGCCGTCGGCGGTGAACTCCGCGGCAGCGCGGTAAATTTCAATCCCGGCCCGGCTCAGCACTTCGAGCAATTTTGCGGCTGCGCCCGGGTCGTGTTGTTCGGGCGGGAAGACCCAGGCGAAGGGGTTCCCTTTGCGACCGGCTTCGATGGCCTTGCGATTCAAAGTATAAAAATTGCGCTGGAGCATTTCCCGGTTGGCCGCGACACCTTCCAACAGGGCCCAGGTGAGGACGAGCTCGTAGTCCACGATGTCGCGCAGGCGCCAGGTGCCGCCGAGCCAGGGGCGAGGATAGTTCGTGCGTGCCCAGGTGTCGCGCGGCGGGGGTAACGGTTCGCGCGGGTCGTGGAAGGCACCGGAGGATTCTTCTTCGCGGGACCGCTGGTCGAGGCGGGCCCGACGCTGCTCGACAGGGCTGGCCAGCCACGCGCTGGCCATTTCGGTCAGCAGCCCGATCATGTTGTGATACCAGGCACCGTTCTTCGCCGAGCCCTGCCACCACCAGGTGAACCGCTCGCCGTACTGCACGCCGACCAAGCCGGCTGCGTGCGTTTTGTGAAACAGGTACATGCCGAGCAGATTCGCTGCGGCCATCACAGCGGGATCAATGTTGGGATTGATCGGATCGGCAAACGGGGGCACGAACAGCCGCGCGCCGGCGGAACCCATCTGGTGCTCGTCGAGGAAGACGAGCGGGAACCAGTCCTCATAGAGGATTTTCGTCACCAGGCGAGTTTCCACTTGGGTGAGCATGTAGGCGTCGCGGTTGTTGTCGTGGCCGGTGTACTTGTGGTAGAGCCAGGGCAACGGAGAGTATTC
>JAIMBE010000040.1 GCA_023511565.1 Bacillota bacterium | reverse complement strand
CATCAGCGGAACTGGCGCAGGAAGCGCACGTCGTTCTGGAAAAACAACTGAATATCGTTGATGCCGTACTTCAGCATAGCCATGCGTTCGACCCCCATGCCGAAGGCGAACCCGGAGAATTTTTTCGCGTCGTAGCCCACAAAGCCGTACACGGCCGGGTCCACCATGCCCGCCCCGCACAGCTCGATCCATCCGGACTGCTTGCAGAGACGGCAGCCGGCCCCTTCGCAGACAAAGCAGCTGCCGTACACATCCGCCGAAGGTTCGGTGAAGGGAAAATAGCTGGGCTGCAGGCGCGTTTTCACTTTCGGTCCGAAGAATTCCTTGACGAAGTAATCCATCACGCCCCGGAAGTCACAGAAGGTGATATCGGTATCCACGGCCAGACCTTCAACCTGATAGAAGGCGAAGGCGTGGGTGGCGTCGGGGTTGTCGTGGCGATAGACCTTGCCCGGGACGATGATGCGCACCGGGGGCTGGTGCTCTTCCATCCAGCGGATTTGCATCGGGGAGGTGTGGGTGCGCAGCAGCAGTTCACCCGGCCGCGGGGTTTCGACGTAGAGCGTATCCCACATGTCGCGTGCGGGGTGGTCGGCAGGCATGTTCAGGGCTTCGAAATTGTAGTAGGGCGTTTCGATTTCCGGGCCGTCCACGACGGTGAAGCCGATGCGAAGGAAGATCTGCTGGATTTCGTCGAGCACCTGGCTGAGGATGTGGCGCACGCCGAGGTAGCGTTCGATGCCGGGGAGGGACAGGTCCACACGTTCGGCTTCGGCGGCAGCCACAGCGGCAGCGCCAGCCTGAGGCGGTTTCGCCAGCGTGGCTTCCAGGTGTGCGCGGAGCTCGTTCAGGTGTTGCCCGACGGCGCGTTTCAGTTCCGGCGGCGCGGGTTTCAGCCAGTTCTCGGTGATCTGGCGGAGCTTGCCGGCTTTGCGGCCTGCCCAGGCGACGCGCAGGGCTTCCCACTCCGTGCCGTCGCGTGCTTCGGCGGCGGCGCGGTCGAATTCCTCGCGCAGGGCAGCAAACAGCGCCTCCAGTTGGACCGCATCCACAATGCCCAGTTCGGCAAGCGATTTCCGTGTGTCCGTCACAGTCGTTCGGTCGCCCTGGTGCGCCCGCAGGCGCAGAAGATTACATCATCCCCCTGGCCCGGGAAAACGAGCCTCGGCAGCGGCGCGTGCCTGTCGAACCGCAGGCTAGCCGGCTGCGGCCTGTTTGGCTTGTGCGGCCAGTTGGGCAAAAGCCTCGGCATCGCGCACGGCGATATCGGCTAGCACCTTGCGGTCGAGTTCAATGCCGCTCTTCTTCAGTCCGTGGATGAACTGGCTATAGGAGAGGCCGTTCGAACGCGCGGCGGCGCCAATGCGCTGAATCCAAAGCCTGCGGAACTGGCGCTTGCGCTGCCGGCGGTCGCGGTAGGCATAGCGCAGAGCGCGTTCGACCGACTCTTTCGCCGAGCGGTACAGTTTGCTTTTGGTCAGGAAGTATCCTTTGGCGCGCTTCAGGTACTTTTTGCGGCGGGCGCGCCGTTTGGTGCCGCGTTTGACTCGGGCCATTTCGGCTCTCCTTGGGCTGCGATCTCGAACATGGAGACAAACGTGGCGGGAGGCGGGCGCTTCCAGCAGCGGGGCCCGCGGCGCCACGGGTTTGTCTCGCAGATTGCCACCAGCGGCAGAGGCCGCTTCTCAGCCGGCAGGCACCCGTGTGAGCACTGCCTGGCTGTTCGCCCGCGGTGCCGCGACGTCGTCCAGCGTCGTCGCGCGTGCGGGTTCAGCGGGCGCGTACAGCCGCCCGGAGCTCATCCGTAGGGCAGCATTTCGCGGACGTTGCGCACGTCGGCGGGATGCACAACTGCCACTTTGCGCAGGCGCCGGATGCGCTTGGCCGGTTTGGTGCCCAGCAGGTGACGCTTGTGCGAGCGTCGGCGCAGGAGCTTGCCCCGGGCCGTGACCTTGAAGCGCTTGGCGGCGCCACGATGCGTCTTGATTTTCAGCTTCGGTTTTGGTTTGCGAGCCATGCTGGGCTCTCCCCAGGGAACGTGCGCTGCCCCATCAGGCCGGGGGCGATTCCTGCGCCGCGCTGCCGGGTTGGGCGCTGGAGGTGCTCCGGCGACTGAGGCCCTTTTTCGGGGCCAGCAGGGCGAACAGGATATTGGCCTCCATGCGCGGCGGGACCTCTACCTGCGCGACGTGTTCCAGGTCTTTGAGCAGGCGCTGCATTTTTTCCCGACCCACTTCCGGGTGCGCCATTTCGCGGCCGCGGTGGAAAATCATCACCCGCACCTTCAGGCCGCGGCTGAGGAATTCCTCGATATGGTTTTTGCGCACCTGGTAGTCGTGTTCGGCGGTGGAGGGGCGCAACTTGACTTCCTTGATTTGCCCCGCGCGCTGGTGTTTGCGCTGTTCATGCTCCTTTTTGCTCTGCTGGTAGCGGTAGCGGCCATAGTCCACGATTTTGCACACGGGAGGATCCGCGTTGGGCGAGATTTCCACCAGATCGAGCCCGGCCTCGCGCGCCAGCTTGAGCGCTTCGTACGGCGGCATGACGCCGAGCTGATTGCCCTCCTCGTCAATCACGCGGACTTCGCGCGCGCGGATGCGTTCATTCACCCGGATGCGGTCTGGAGCCATCCGGGGGCCACGAAAGAAACGCTGCTGGATAGGCTCACCTCCAGAAACAAAACGGCCGCGAACCAGCCGCGACCGCGGGAACCCCACCCCATCGTGAGGCCCGCCCCTGTCTTGCCCATCGAGGAGGGCACAGGGTGCTAAGTATACCACGAGCCCGGCGCCAGACGGCAATCGAAACTGTCAAGCTCAGAGCGCGGCCCGGGATTCGACTTCGCGGCGGAGGTCGTCGAGGAAATCCGCCAACGGGCGCGCGCCCAGGTCGCCACCCGAGCGGTGACGCACGCTGACGGTACCGGCGGCCTGCTCGCGAGCGCCCACAACGAGCATGTAGGGAGTTTTGGCAAGCTGGGCATCGCGGATGCGGGCTTGGAGTTTTTCGTTGCGATTGTCCAGTTCGGCGCGGAAGCCAGCCGCACGGAGTTGTTCGGTGACCTGGCGAGCATAGGCCTCGAACTTTTCGCTGAGCGGGAGCACGACGACCTGCACCGGAGCGAGCCAGGCTGGGAAGGCACCGGCATAGTGTTCGATGAGCACGCCGAAGAAACGTTCCACGGAACCCCACAGGGCGCGATGGACCATCACCGGCTGCTGGCGGGTGCCGTCTTCGGCGACATATTCCAGTCCGAAGCGGCGGGGCAGGTTGAAATCAAACTGCACGGTGGAAAGCTGCCAAGGACGGCCGAGGACATCGAACAGCTTGACGTCAATCTTGGGTCCGTAGAAAACGGCCTCACCGGGCATGTAGCGGAAAGGGATGCGGTTCTGTTCCAGGGTGCGACGGAGGGCCTGCTCGGCGCGTTCCCATTCCTCATCGGTTCCGGCGTACTGTTCCGGGGTCGCGGGGTCGCGGGCAGAAAGTTCCGCCTCGAATTGATCGAAGCCGAAGGCGCGGAGCACTGCCTGAGCGAAATCCAGCGCGCCGGCGATTTCCTGCTCCAGTTGCGCGGGCGTGCAGAAGATGTGCGCGTCGTCCTGGGTGAAGCCGCGCGCGCGCAGCAGACCGTGGAGCACGCCGGAGCGTTCGTAGCGATACACGGTGCCGAGTTCAGCCAGCCGCAAGGGTAGGTCGCGATAGCTGCGCAGGCGGGACTTGTAGATCAGGATGTGGCCCGGACAGTTCATGGGCTTCAATTGGTAGAGCCCTTTTTCTACTTCCATGGGGCCGAACATGTATTCGCTGTAGAAGTTAATGTGGCCGCTGATCTCCCAGAGTTCGCGGCGCATGACGTGCGGGGTGAACACCAGGTGATAGCCGCGGCGCAGATGCTCTTCGCGGGACCAGTCTTCCATCAGCTTGCGCACCAAGCCGCCCTTGGGATGCCAGAAAATCAGGCCCGGACCGGCCGCATCCTGAATGCTGAACAGGTCGAGTTCGGGGCCGAGCCGGCGGTGATCGCGCCGGCGGGCTTCTTCCAGGCGGTGCAGATAGGCATCGAGCTCCGCCTGGGTGAAGAAACACGCGCCATAGATCCGCTGCATTTGCGGATTGCCTTCCTGACCCCTCCAGTACGCGCCGGCGACGTTCATCAGCTTGAAGGCGCGGATGCGTCCGGTGGAGGGGATGTGGGGGCCGCGACAGAAGTCAACGAATTTGCCCGTCACATAGAAGGAAACCATCGGCTCGGAGGCTTTTTCTTCGACCAGCTCGCATTTGAAGGTCTGGCCCTGCTCGCGATAGAGCCGTACGGCCTCGTCTTTGGGCAGCAGGCGTCGTTCGTTGGGCAGGTCTTGCGCGGCGAGTTCGCGCATTTTGGCTTCGATTTTTTCCAGGTCTTCCGGGGTGAACGGCTCGGGGCGCAGGAATTCGTAAAAGAAGCCGTATTCGATCGGCGGGCCGATGCCGAGCTTGACGTCAGGGAACAACTCGAGCACGGCAGCGGCCAGCAGGTGCGCGGCGGAGTGGCGGAATACCTCCAGCGCTTCGGGGTCTTTTTCGGTGAGGATCTGCAGACGGACGTCGGCTTCGAGCGGACGGGTCAGGTCAATCAGCTCGGAAACACCGTTGCGCTGAATCCGGGCGACGAGCGCCTGCTCAGCCAGCCGCGGTGAAATCTGCCGCGCAATTTCCAGCGGGGTCGTGCCGCGCGGCACGTGCCGCTCGGAACCGTCCGGCAGCGTAATTTTAATAGCCGCTTCGGTGTTGGTGGTCATCAGGTGGCGTTGCGCGCTGTTTTGTCCGCCGCGGTCGGCGGGGTCGGCCGCCCGGCCCGAAGCGCATCCACTGCGATCACTCCCTGCGACGCGCTCGGTTGCACGGCCCGGCACACAAGTCCGTCGCAAGCACCGAAGCTTACCATGCGTCGCCGAACAAGTGTAGCGCCGCAGGAGGGCCCGGCGTGCCCTGCGGCTTCCAGCAGAACGATGCGCCGCTGTTCGACGTCACGTCATTGTGAAGCAGCAGACACGGGGCGCTCGTTGTGGCCAGGCCGCATCTGTGGATTGTGGACTGACTTTGTTCTGTTGCAGGGCGGCGTTGTGCGAATGGGAAATGGGGTACAATCCGGCCGTGGTGGGGAAGTTCGAGATTCTGGAACATCCGGCAGATGTGGGCTTCCGGGCGTATGGCATGACGCTCGAAGAGCTGTTTGCCAACGCAGCGGAAGCGCTGCTGACCCTGGCGTGCGAATTGGACGGAATCGAGGAGCGCGAGCAACGCACCCTCTATGCCTCGGGTGGTGATCTCGAAGCGCTCCTGTTCAGCTGGCTGGCAGAAATTCTGGCCACAGGCGACTCCGAAGGGATGGTCTTTCGGCGCGCGGAAGTAAAAGAGCTGCAGCCACCGGGCGGGAGCAGCGGCGGGGAAGTCCGAGGGGTGGTGTACGGAGAACCATTCAATCGCAGCCGCCACCGTCCGGGCACCTACATCAAGGCGGTGACCTATCATCAGTTCCGGGTCGAGCGGACCGATGGGGGTTGGTCGGCCACAGTGTATCTGGATGTCTGAGGTGCGAAGGGGTGTACAGGAGACGGCTCAAGGCTGGCTGCCCTGACATGCCGTGGGAGAGCAGATGCAAGGACGGTTTTTATCCCCCGGATGTTTTCGTACTCTGTCCGAGGAGGTAGAACATGCGGCGGATTTTGAGCGGAATTTTGCTGGCGAGTCTGTGTGCAGGTGGCGGGGCAGCGCAAAAGCTTGGCGTCGCCGCACCGGATCCGTCAGGAGTGGGCGCGCGTGAGGGGCTACGGGCCGGTGTGCCAGGACGACCTGTCGCGACGTACTCGATTGTCGCGCGCGATCCGGAGACGGGCGAGCTGGGTGTGGCAGTGCAGTCGCACTGGTTCTCGGTGGGCTCGATTGTCTCCTGGGCGGAGGCGGGCGTGGGTGTGGTGGCGACCCAGTCGTTTGTCGAACCCAGCTACGGCCCGAAAGGGCTGGCGATGATGCGCATGGGAATTCCAGCCCCGGATGCGCTGGCCGCATTGCTCGCCCAAGATGCGGGCCGCGAGGTTCGCCAGGTGGCCTTCCTGGACGCAGAGGGTCGCGTGGGCGTGCACACCGGATCGAAGTGCATCGCTGCGGCCGGGCATCGCACGGGCGTCCACTACTCGGTGCAGGCCAACCTGATGGACAAACCCACGGTGTGGGAGGCAATGGCGCAAGCGTTCGAGCAGACCCGAGGCGACCTGGCCGCGCGCATGCTCGCCGCGCTGGAAGCTGCTGAGGCTGAGGGCGGCGACATCCGCGGACGGCAATCGGCGGCGATGGTGATTGTGAAGGCGAAATCCACTGGTCGTCCCTGGGCCGACCGCGTGATTGACCTGCGCATCGAAGACCATCCGGACCCGCTCGGAGAGTTGCGGCGGCTGGTGCGCGTCAACCGCGCTTACAATCACATGAACGCGGGTGACCTGTGCGCCGAGCGGCGTGACTGGGACTGCGCCAGCCGCGAATACGCCGCGGCAGAAACGTTGCTGCCTGAGATGACTGAGATCACGTTCTGGCATGCGGTCACACTGGTGACAGGAGGACGCGTGGAGCCAGCGCTGCCGCTGTTCCGCAAAGTGTTTGCCCGCGAACCGAAGTGGGTCGAGCTGGTGGGGCGGCTGCCGGCGGCAGGGCTGCTGCCCGAGGATGATGCGCTGCTAGCGCGGATTCGGGCACAGGCCGGGAAATAACGCGGCACGAGTATGTGCTGGTGCGGGATTCCGACGGCCTAGAACGGTCGGGCGGCGGGAAGAAAGGCGCGCCAGATGAGCGCAGCGCCGAGCCCGGCGCTCACCGTCCCCGCCGTCATCTGCAGCGCTGAAAGCCAGGTGAGCCGTCGAGAAGCGCGCGCAAGCGGCATCCCGAGCAACGCGCTGAACGCAACCATCCCTACCAACGCGCCCGCGCCAAAGACCGTCAGGTAGAGCAGGCCGAGCAGGCGCGAGGGAATCGAGCTGAGCACCAGCAAGGCCAGCCCGGCGGTGCCGGCCAATCCGTGAGTCATGCCGACGAGCAGCGACTGAAGGTCGCCACGGCGGAGCCGGCGTGCCAGAACGCTGGCGGCTGCCCAGGCGTGGGCGTCGTGGGTGTGTTCCGATTCCCCGCGTGGGTGGTAATGCAGGTGGGTGTGCTCGAACGGGCCGTGCCGGTGTTTGTGGAAGTGGAATCGCCCGTGGAGGCCTTGGCGGAGGGTGCGCACGCCCAGCCAGACGAGCACCGCCGCGACGAGCAGTTCGAGCGTCCATTCGACCGCTGGCGCCGGCTCGAGGTGCAGGGCGATCAGCAGACTGCCGAACAGCAACACGGTCAGCATGTGGCCCAGGCCCCAGAGCACACCGATGCGGAGACCGTGGCGCGGGTCGCGAGCCGTGCTGAGCAGCGTGCCGACCGCGGCGATGTGGTCGACATCGGTCGCATGGCGCAGGCCGAGCGCAAACCCAACCAGTACGGTGACCCACGTGGAAGCTTCCATCGCGTAGGGAGTATACAGAAACTGTCGGAATTGCGTTGCCGAAAAACGGGACGGGTTCAGAAATGGGTCAGCGTGCCCGCCATCTTGGTGCGGCGGAGCGACCAGGCAAACGCAGCAAACGAAAGCGGCAGCAGCACGGCAGCAAACAACAGCAGGGCGCGCACGGACGGCCAGACGGCCGCAAACGAGGCGCCGGCCAGCAGCGTGCTGCGCACCGCTTCGAGCGAGTAACTGATGGGAGTCAGCCGGGCCAGCCACTGCAGCGGTTCGGGCAGCACCCAGACGGGATACATTACTCCGCCCACCAGCGCAGAAACCCCCAGGATCGCCCAGCGAGCGGGATTGCCGCGCTTGAACAGCAGGATGTAGCTCGCCGAGAGAATGCCCAGTCCGGCGAACGCCAGCACGGAGGCCAGCAGCACGGTGGCTGCTGCAGGCCAGTTGGCTGTGGTCACCGGGAAATCGAACACCAGTACCGCCCAGCCGAGGTAGACCAGCGTGCGAAGCGAAGCAATCAAGAAGGGATAGAGGGCTGAGCCGACCAGCAGCAGCGGGACCGAGGTCTGGGTGACGAGCAGCGCCTCCAATGCACCGTTTTCGCGAGCTTCGCGCAGGCTGAGCTCCACCGCCACTACGGCCACGGTCAGGTAGTCGAAGAAAGCGAAGCCGACCACGGCAAAGGAGAAATAGTCGTGACCTTCGGGCAGCGTGCGGGCGAGCGCCTCGGTTTGGACGAATTTGGACAGATAGTAGAACGAGGCCACGGCCATCAGCGCTTCGAGCATTTCGATCAAGAAGGTGATGCGATAGCTGCGGATGATGAGCAGGTCGCGCCGGAAGATCGCGGCCAGTTTGCGGAACGGCTGGTCCAGGTTCATGGCTGCGGCTCCGGAGACGGCAGCAGGCGGGCCAGGGCGGCTTCGAGCGTATCGGTGGCGGTGCGGCGGAGCAGTTCGTCAGGGGTCGCGCAGGCACGCACGCGTCCGGAATCGAGCAGCAGAATCCGGTCCGCCAGGGCGTGCACCTCCTCCAGCGCGTGCGAGCTGAACAGAACGGTGATGCCTCGACGCCCAATCAGCTCTTCACGGAGCAGGCGGCGGAAGGAGGCGGCAGCGAGCGGATCCAGGCTGCGCGTGGGCTCATCGAGCAAAAGCACCGAGGGATGGTGCAAGAGCGCGCGGGCCAGGTTGAGGCGGTGGACCGTGCCAGTGGAAAGTGTACGCACCTGGCAGTCGAGAATCGGCCCCAGGTGCAACCATTCGGCCAGTTCGGCGATGCGGGCGCGTGTTTCGGCGGTGTGGAGATTGTTCAGCGTGGCAAAGAAGCGGAGATTTTCACGGGCAGTGAGTCGGGCGTAAAAGCCTCCGTCGGTGCCGCTGTGTACGCCGATGCGACAGCGAACCTCGGCAGGACAGCGCACGACGTCAAAGCCGGCGACGCGCGCGCAGCCACGGGTGGGCAGCAGCAGTGTGGCCAGGATGCGCAGCAGGGTGGACTTGCCCGCCCCGTTCGGGCCTACGATGGCCATGGCGGTGCCTTCAGAAACCGTGAAGGAGACGCCGGCCAGTGCGCGGCAGGTGGCCCGGGCCAGCGGTTGCAGCATGGCTCGCCAGCCGGATTGCGCCGGGGGGAAGTACTTGAACAGGTTTTCGACAATCAGGGCAGGGGCCACAAGTTGCCGTTCGCAGCAATGCTTCGCTGCGTAATGATATTTTGCGTTCACGGCTGTTATACACAAAAAGATAGCGGACAATCCAGTTGAACCGTGGGTATGCTTTTCCTAAAATGAGTCGCGGTCATCCAGCAAGGAAAAATCCCCGAGGCTGCCCTACCGAGTTCCAGCCCGCGAGTGGGCGCAGCGCGAGGAGTCATCACCACAAAGAGGGGGGTGGGTACTTGCCATCCGTGGGGCGCGGAATTTCACCACAATCAGTTGTTTGTGCGGCCAACGAGCAGATCTTTTGCGAGCTGGCCGGTGAGGCGACCATCCTAAACCTGAAAAACGGCGTCTATTATGGTCTCGACCGAGTCGGCACACGCATCTGGACCCTGCTGCAGCAGGCGCGCCGGGTGCAGGAGATTCGCGACGCGCTGCTTGAAGAATACGAGGTCACGGTCGAGCGGTGCGAACGGGATCTGCTGGCGCTGCTCGAGCAACTTTCCGCAGAAGGCCTGATCGAGATCCGAGATGAATCGGCTGCGTAGATATCTGGGGCTGCCTGCCGCGGAGCGGCGGCTGTTGCATCGGGCCCTGGCGGCGGTCGTGTGGGTTCGCGCGGGCCTGTGGCTGCTGCCATTCAGGGTGATCCGCAAGCAGCTGGAGCGCGCGCCGGTGCTCCGCTCGGCACGCCGACAGCCGTGGACGCCGGAGCAAATTGCGCAGGCGGTGTGCCGGGCCGGCCGATATGTGCCGCAGGCAAGCTGTCTGGTGCTGGCGCTGGCCGCACGACAACTGTGTGCCGAAGCAGGTCATGCCACGCGCCTGCACCTGGGCGTGCGTTCCGGCCAGAGGTTTGCCGCGCACGCCTGGCTGGAATGCGAGGGGCGCGTGCTGCTGGGCGACGAGGAGATCGGTGACTATGCGCCGCTGCTGACGCTCGGAGGACGATAGACGTGAGCGGGTTGGCAGGCATCTGGAATCTGGACGGGCGTCCGGTGGGGCGTGAATTGCTGGTGGAGATGAGCGCGCGGCTGGCCCACCGGGGCGGCGATGGCGAGGGCTGCTGGATCGCAGGACCGGTGGGCCTGGCAAGCCAGTTGCAGCGGCTGACGCCGGAATCGCTGCGAGAACAGCAGCCACTGGTGGATGCAGCCGGGCGTGTACTGGTGTTCGACGGACGGCTTGATGATCGCGAGGAACTGTTCGCAGCTCTGCCCACTGCCGCGTCAATTGCGGCGGAGGCTCCGGACCCGGAGCTGCTGCTGGCCGCCTACGGTGCGCTGGGCGAGCGGCTGTGGGAGCGGCTGACAGGCGATTTTGCTCTGGCGCTGTACGATGCTGGCCGCCGCGAGCTGTTGCTGGTGCGCGACCGATTGGGTGTGCGTCCGCTGTACTACTACCATACTGGTGCGTTGTTCCTGTTTGCTTCGGAGATCAAGCCGATCCTGGCGCATCCGGAAGTGCGCACGCGGCCAAACGATCTCGACCTGGCTGATTTTCTGCTGGCCGATAGCCCGCTGCACCACCAAGGTGTCACGTTTTTTGAATCCATCCGGCATGTACCTCCCGCACATCTGCTGCGGGTGACCCCGGAGAAGCAGGAGCTGCGTCGCTACTGGGATTTTCCCGTCGAGCGCCGGCTTCGGTTTCGGCAGCGGGGCGAGTATGCCGAAGCCTTCCGGCACTACTTCGAGCGAGCGGTGCGGCGGCGGCTGCGCAGCGCCTATCCGGTCGCGGTTTCCGTCAGCGGGGGGTTGGATTCTTCCTCGGTGTTTTGCGTGGCGGAGAGACTGCGCTTGGCTGGAGCGGTGCCACAGGTACCGCTGTACGGATTCACGTTCGATACGCCGACGGGCACGATCGCCGACGAGATGATGTATGTGGAGGCCATCGAGCGGGAGTACGGCGTGCGCATTGAACGCGTGCCCGTGTGCTGGGGCATGTTGGACGGGAACGCGCGAGCGATGGATGCGGTGCGCGAGCTGGTGACGGCAACCGAGATGCCGTTCCTCGACGAGCAACTGGCGACCTCACGGAGACTTTACGCGGCGATTCGCGCCCGCGGCGCACGGGTGCTGCTGACCGGACACTGGGGCGACCAGATGCTGTTTGTGCCGGCTTATCTGGTGGAGCTGGTCCGGCAGTTCCGATGGCTCCGCGTCGTTCGGCACCTGCGCGAGTACACGCGCTGGCTGACCGACACCGACCCCCGTGCGCTGTGGCAGCGCTTTCTGATGGATCTGGTGAAGTATCACACGCCAGCCAGTGCGCTGCCGTGGCTTCGAATGGTCCGCCGGAAGTTGCTGGGGCGGACCCGAGACTGCGCCTGGTATGCCGACTGGTTCCGCGAACTGGCCACCCGCGGCGTGTATCGGAATCCGCATGACGGCAAACGGTTCGCTTCGTTGCACGCCCGCGCGCTGTATGAGGACGCCCGCGCGCGCTATTACGTGTTGAGCCTGGAGTGGAACGACAAGGTCGGCGCGGCCGAAGGCTTGCAGATGGCGTTCCCGTTTCTCGATCCCGAACTGATCAGTTTTCTGATGGCGATTCCCGGCAAAGTGCAGACGGCGGGCGGCGTGCCGAAAGCCCTGCTGCGCGAAGCCATGCGCGGGATCCTGCCGGAGGAAATTCGCGGGCGCACCTGGAAGGCGGACTTCACGGTGTTCATCCGGGAGGGCTTGCAGCAGGACCTGCCGATTTTGATCCGGCACCTGCGGGAGGATCGGCTGCTGCATTCGTTCGGCTACGTGGATGGAGCGCGGCTGGAGGCGATGCTGGCTGCCCTGGAAGCTTCCGGACTGCACCCGGGTGATCCGGAAGGCGCTCAGCTCTGCAACCTGCTCGGACTTTCGGTCTGGTTGCGTCGGTTCTTCGACGGAGAGAGTGCGGCGCGGCGCGAAATGGCGCCGCGCGAACCCGTCGCCCAGTGTGCCTGAGCGGGCACGACCGTATCTCTGGAGGTGGTAACGCGACTTGTCCCAAACCAGGTCGAATGTTGAAAGGCAAAGTCCCTATACAACGCCGCGGCTTGTCGTCTACGGTGACCTGTTCCATCTGACGCAGGTCAAGGGTGGTGGGATGGGTGATGGTGGTGGTGGCGCCAAACCCAGAACCAGATTGAGTGGCCAACGCACTTAGTCGTTGCCGGGGGTTTCGAGGACCGAGGACCGAGGAACGGTACCTTCCCATCCGTGGCGGAGATGATGGGTTTGTCGGGCGAAGTCGGGTGCGGGACAACTGTTCCTGAGACGGGCGGCAGAAAGCCGCCCCTATAGGAGCTCGAGCCACCCAGCGAAGTAGCACTCGATGTCGCAACGGCTTTATATCGTCCCTGGATTTTTAGCCCTTGCTGGAAGGAGCATCATTGCAGAGAATCATTAATGATGTTGCTATTTTCCATGAGGATGCGAAAAATCATCTTGCAGCGAGCCGTAATCCAGGGTTATGCTTCCTGCCAAATGGTCGGCACTTGAAGGTGCTGGTGGGAGGGACAGTACGGTGTCCAGAACCCAGGTCAAAGAACGGTGGGGAGATAGTCCCGTGAAAGAAACAAAACCAGTTCCCAAAAAACCTTATTCGGTTCCTCGCTTGACGGTCCATGGCAATCTGCTCCGTTTGACGCAGCTCAAGGGTGGAGCTGCGAACGACGGTGGAGGCGGAAAACCGAATACAAGATCGACTGGCTTACCCACCTAAGTCCGTAGGGATTCATGCGGCCTGGCCCGGACTGTGTACGGGGTCTGTTTTTTCCCAGTGGTGCAACGAAGAATTGTTCGCGACGAAGTATAATCCACCGGCATGCCAGTCCATCGGCTGTACGGGCTTGCTGTGCGTTGCCAATGGCCTCTGCCCTGGCCCGACGCTGAGGGAGAGCCGTTTGCCAGCGTGGAGGTCGGTGCAGGCGCGCCGGAAATCTTTTTGGAGGGCGCCGAGCGAGTCCGGAGCAGTCCACGCCCGGACGACTGGTTTCACTGCGTTCGCCTGAGCCAGGGCGACACCTATCTGCGGTGGGCCGGGCTGTTCGAGTTCGTCGTTTCCTCCGACGGGCGCAGCATTCGTGGTCAGCCGCTGGCCGAGGCCACACTGGAATCGTTCCACACCTACCTGTTCGGCCAGGCGCTTTCTTTTGCTCTGCTGCGGCAGGGGGTCGAACCGCTGCACGCCACCGTCGTTGTCGTTCGTGGTGAGGCGGTGGCTTTCATGGCCGATCCGGGATGCGGGAAGTCCACGCTGGCCGCCGCGTTTTTGCAGGCTGGATTTCCGCTGCTGACCGACGACCTGCTGGTGGTACGTCGGGAAGGAGAAGGATGGGTTGTCTATCCTGGTCCAGCGCGTTTGAAGCTGTTTCCGGAAATGGCCCGCGCGTTGCTGGGCCTTGAGACCGGCGGGACACCACTGAACAGCGGCACGCCGAAGCTGATCCTGCCGTTGGGCGAGGGCCAGTGGCATCGTTGTCCAGCGCCGCTGCGCGCCATCTATGTGTTGGATGCGGTGCGGAATGCGAAGCGTGCACGACGGATTCGCATCCAGAAGCTGGCTCCCTCGCGAGGGCTGGTGGAGCTGCTTCGCGGAACCTTCAATGCGGTGATTACGGATCCGGAGCGCCTGCGGCAGCAGTTCCAGCAGACCACGGAGATTGCCCGGGTGGTTGCGATCAAGCGGCTCTGCTATCCGCTCGGGTTGCAGCACCTGCCCGCCGTGCGCGAGGCGGTGCTGGCCGACCTGGCCCGATGACAACACCGGCCCAATCAGCCCCAAACAGGGCCTCTGCTTTTCGTCCAGAGCGCGCCGTGCTTTTGCTGCTGGCGCGGACGGAACTGAACGCCGGGCAACAGGAGCAACTGCGTTCCTGGCTCGCCCAGGTGGACTGGGATGGGTTGATTCTTCTGGCGGAGCGGCACGGGCTGCTGCCACTGCTGAACGAACACCTGGCGCGTTGTGCACCGGATCTGCTGCCACCCTACTGGCAGCCGTTCGTCGCGCGTTACGTGGAGGCGACAGCGGTCAGCGGGTTGGAGCTCACCGCGGAGCTGGTGCGTGTGGTCGCCGCGTTGGCCGAACAGAGCATCACCGTTGTGCCGTACAAAGGCCCGGTGGCCGCCGCACTGCTCTACGGAAATCTGGCGCTGCGCGTGTTTGGCGACCTGGACCTTCTGGTGCGCGAGCGCGAGAGTGTCGCGGCCGGAGCCGTGCTGGAGCGTCTTGGCTATCACGCAACGTTTGGCAGCGATTTGACCCAGCCGCGACGCCACGGCGCACCGGGCCAGTACGCATTTCGGCACCCTGAGCGGCGTCACCTGGTGGAGCTCCACACCGAAGCGACCCTGCGCTATTTTCCCGTCCGCGTTGATTTCGACGAGTTCTGGTCGCGGCTGCAACCGGCGCCGATCGGCGCTGCTCGCTTCGAAACGCTGGCCCCGGAAGACCTGCTGCTGTTTTTGTGTGTCCACGGGGCAAAGGATTTCTGGGAGCGGCTGGCGTGGATTGCCGATGTGGCGCAGCTAGTGCGGAGGCATCCGGGTTTGGACTGGGAAGCGGCCCTGGCGCGTGCAGAACGCTACGGCGCCGGCCGGATTGTGCGGCTGGGGCTGGCCTTGGCGCAGCAGTTGCTGGAGGCGCCGCTGCCTGCAGCGGTTGCCGCGCATGTGCGCGCCGATGCGGCCGCCGGCTCCTTGGTGCAGCAGATTACCCGGGAGTTGTTCGCCGAAACGAGCAGCTTTGAGCAGCTCGTGCGGCGGTTTTGGTTTCGCGTGCGGTTGCACGGTCGGCTGGGCGGAGGCCTGCGCTACGCGGCACGACTGTTGTTTCAGCCCACGGAGGTGGACTGGGAGGCGGTGCGGCTGCCACGACCGCTGTACGCGCTTTATTATCTGCTGCGCCCGGCACGGCTGGTGTGGAGGTACGGTACGGGGGTGATGGGTCGCGCTCGGGTGCCCGATCTGGGAAACTTCGAGCCGACGCCGGAGGAAGTGGTCCTGCGGATGCTGGAGCTGGCCGAGGTGAAACCGGCGGACGTGGTCTTCGACCTGGGCTGTGGGGACGGCCGCTGCGTGGTGCTGGCGGCGAGACAATTTGGTGCGCGCGGCGTGGGTGTGGATGTTGATCCTGAGCGGGTTGCCGAGGCGCGCGCCCGTGCCCGGCGCGAGGGTGTTGCCGACCGCGTGCGCATCCTGCAGCAAGACGCGCGCAGCGTGTCGCTGCGCGAGGCCACCGTGGTGCTCTTGACACTGACCGGCACGGCGCATTTGAAACTGCGGGAGAAGTTGCGTCGGGAGCTGCCTGCCGGTGCCCGCATCGTAGCACGACGAAACCACCTGGGCGGCTGGGCACCGGCGCATGCCGAAGAGTTCGTGGATCACCAGGGCACGGTGAACGTGCTCTACCTGTGGCGTTTGTGAGCTGAGCCGGGGCTGGTGCAGTTTTCTGTTGCGCAGCGGCCCGGGACACCTGCAGACTTTCGGACAATGGAGTATGCGCTGACATCCCCTTCCCGGCGCATTCTGTTTCTGGGCGCCGCGCTGCTGGTGGTGTTCGTGCTGGTCGGAGCGGGCGGCCGGGTGTACCTGGCCGCGCGGGCTGCGGCGTCTGAGACTCCGGAAGCGCTGGCACGTGCCCTGCGACTGGAGCCGGGCAACGCGGCGTACTGGCACCGCTACGGATTGTTCTACCAGTTCGATTTCGCTCAGGCGGATATCGAAACAGCCATCATCCATTTGGAGCGGGCTGCGGCGCTGAATCCGCACGAGGCCAACTACTGGCTCGATCTGGCCGCCGCGCGCGAGGCGGCTGGGCACATCGAGTCGGCCCGCGAAGCGTTTCTGCGGGCGCAGCAGGCCTATCCGGTTTCGGCGGAGGTGGGCTGGAAGTACGGCAACTTCCTGCTGCGCCAAGGGGAACAGGAGGCCGCGTTGGCTGAAATCCGCAGAGCGGTAGATACCGACCTGCGCCTGGCCCGGCTGGCTGCAACCCTGTGCCGGCGCGCGACAGGTGACGCTGAGCGCGTGCTTGACGAAGCACTGCCAGCGCGGCCGGAAGCCTATCTGGCGGCACTGAGTTTCTTTCTGAGCGAACGGCAGACCGAAGCTGCGCTGGCTGCATGGACGCGGCTGGCGGCGCTGGGCCAGAAGGTGCCGTTGCGAGAAGTGCTGCCGCTGATCGAGGTACTGATGCACGGGGGGCGGGTCGAACGGGCACGCCAGGTGTGGATCGAGGCGCTGCGGATCGCGGGCGAGGATCCTGAGGGCCAGGCGGCGACCACGCTGGTGTGGGATGGCGGATTTGAACGGGGTCTGGTGAATGGCGGATTCGGGTGGCGCAGCCTCCCCGTGCCGGGAGCCGCAGTGGAACTGGATAGCAGCGTGTTTCGTTCCCCACCACGCGCGCTGCGGATCCGCTTTGATGGGCGCACGAATGTGGCGTTTCAGCACGTCGCGCAGTACGTGGTGGTTGAACCCGGCCGTCGCTATCGCTTCGAGGCGTATCTGCGCACCGAGGGGGTGAGCACGGACAGCGGGATCCGGTTCTGGATTGCGGATGCGGAGGACCCGCGGCGGCTCGACCTGGTAACGCCGGCAACCGGTGTGGTGGGCACGCAGCCCTGGTCGCTGGAAGAGGTGGAGTTCACCACCGGCCCGCAGACGCGTCTGGTGCGGATTGCCGTGCGACGCGACCCGAGCCGGAAGTTGGACAACAAGCTGCGCGGGACGGTGTGGCTGGACGACGTCTCGTTGACGGCAGTCGAATTGACTGGGCCGGGGGCCGAGCGATGAAGGCCATCCGCATCGGGTTGTGCCTGGTGGTGACGTTTGCCGTGGCCGCGCACGGCGCCGTCGAACCGTGGTCGGAATTCGGGGTGCAGGTTGCTGCCGCCGTGCTGTTGCTGCTTTGGGTCGCGTTGTGTCTCCGCAGGGGCACGGTCGAGCTACGCTGGAACCCACTGTTCCTGCCGCTGCTGGTGCTGGGCGCGATCGCGCTGACACAGTATTTCGGCGGTGGGACCGCCTACCCCTATCTGACGAAGGTGGCGCTGCTGAAGTGGAGTGCCTATGGGGTGATCTTCTTTCTGGCAGTGCAGGCAGTGCGCACGGCCGAGGAAGCGCGCGGGATGATCTGGTATCTGATGGTGCTGGGGTTTGCGGTGGCACTGTTCGGGATCGTGCAGCACCTGACATTCAACGGGAAGCTGTACTGGTTTCGGGAGCTGCGCTACGGAGGCATTGTCTTTGGCCCCTATGTGAATCGGAACCACTTCTCGGGGCTGATGGAACTGTTGCTACCGCTGGGGATGGCGATCCTGTTCGTACGCGGGGTCCGGAGGGATCAGTTGCCGCTGGTCGGACTGTTCACGCTGGTGCCCGTGGGAGCGCTGTTTCTGGCCGCGTCGCGGGGCGGGATTGTCAGTTTTGTGGCGCAGACGGCGCTGCTGGCCGGACTCCTGTTCACGCTGCCCGGAGGTCGAAGGCGGATGGCCACGGTGCTGGGTTTCGTGCTGCTCGCCAGCGGGCTGCTCGTGTGGCTGGAGGCCGATGCTTTCTTGCGCCGTTTCACAGAGTTGGCCGAAGAAATACCGTACGACCGGCGCCTGAGCATGGCGCAGGATGCGTGGCGGATCTTTCGCGAACACACCTGGACCGGCACCGGACTGGGTACGTTTGGCACCGTGCATCCGCGTTACGAAAGCTTCTATGATGGCAAATTGGCGGTGCATGCCCACAACGATTACCTGGAGCTGCTGGCCGAGATGGGCATCGTGGGCGGTGCAGCGCTGCTGGGATTTCTGGTGCTGCTATTCCGTCTGGCCCTGGGACGACTGGCACACGAGCGACTGGCGTTTGCCTTGGCGGCGCGGCTGGGCGCGGTGAGCGGCTGTGCGGGGCTGCTGGTGCACAGCCTGGTGGACTTCAATCTACAGTTGCCTTCGCATGCGATTCTGTTTTTGCTGCTGACGGCGATTGCGACCTCCGACGGACCGGCGGCGGCGGGCGATGTCTGGAGTAACTTCCGCTGAACATCTACTTTTCCCTGCTTGACGAGGGTGCAGAGCCTGTATAATGAGGCGCGAGGTAGGTGGGGGTGTCGAGTCTCGCATCCCACCAGCGATTGCTTGGGTACTTCTCTTGAGTAAGTGGATGCACAGCAAAAGCCTACGGGTGTTGGTCGTCATTGCTCTGCTCGGAGCCGGAATGCCCGCAACCGTCGCTCAGCAGAAACTGGAGACGCCCGAGCAGACCAATCAGCGAATCCGTGAGCTGGCCAGTGCGTTTCAAGCGCGCGGCGGCGATTATCAGATTGGCAGCGGCGATCTGCTGCGGATCGAGGTGTTCGATGTTCCCGATCTCTCCCGCGAAGTGCGGGTGAGCGAATCGGGGTACATTTCGCTGCCCCTGCTGCCGGTGCGCGTGCGGGCTGGCGGGCTGACCGCGTTTCAGTTGGAAGAGAAACTGGCCGAGTTGCTGCAGGTGAACGGCCTGGTACGGAATCCGCAGGTGACCGTGTTTGTGAAAGAGCAGCGCAGCCAGCCGATCACTGTGATCGGTGCAGTGCGCAGTCCGCTGGTCTATCAGGCCATCCGACAGACGACGCTGCTTGAGGTGCTTTCCCAGGCCGGCGGCATCGCTGACGATGCGGGCAGCGTGGTGATTGTGACCCGCCCGGCTGTGACCGAGGACGATGCGAGCGCCCAGGCGCAGACGTTCGTCATCAAGCTGCGTGACCTGCTCGAATCGGGCGATCCCCGCTACAACATCCCGCTGCAGGGTGGCGACGTGGTCAGCGTACCGCGGGCAGGAATTGTGTATGTGGTGGGTGCGGTCGAACAGCCCGGCGGGTTCGTGCTGCAGAGCGACAGCGAGGAGATGACGGTGCTGAAAGCGGTGGCGCTGGCGCGCGGACTGCTCGGTACCGCCCGCCCGAGCGACGCGGTCGTGTTGCGCAAGGATCCCGCGAGCGGTCAGAAGAGAGAAATTGAAGTGGACCTGAAGAAGGTGATGGCGCGCCAGGCCGAAGATATTCGGCTGTATCCGAACGACATTCTGTTTGTGCCGGACAGCACCGGCAAAAAGGCCTTGCGGCGGCTGGGTGAAGTGGGGCTGGCGATCACGTCTGGACTGGTGATTCTGCGGGCCGGGCGGTAGCCGGGCGTTTCGTTCCGGATTGGGGAAGGGATAGCGCCGATGAACTCGAATGGAAAGCTCGTACCCCGTGAGCCACTCGAGCGGGCGGGCACACTGGCACCTGCGGAAGCGACGGCTGGGCCCCCGTTTGCGCATTTGGACTGGGAGGCCGAGCGACGGCAGATTCACCTGTTGGACTACCTGGTCATTCTGCGCAAGCACATGTGGTTGAGCCTGGCGTTTCTGCTGACGGTGGTGACTGTGGTGACGATCGCTACGTTCAAGATGCAGCCGGTGTATGTGGCGGTGGCACGGGTGGCGGTCGACCGCGAGGATCCTAATCTGCTGCCGTTCCAGAACTCGATGTACTACGAGATGTACTGGGA
>JAIMBE010000039.1 GCA_023511565.1 Bacillota bacterium | reverse complement strand
GCTGCACGTTGTGCTCCTTCGAGCCGGTGAAATAGAGCAGCGCGGCCCCGAAGCTTTTCTGCTCCAGGATGCGGACGTCGACCTGCATCCCGCTGGTCAGTTGGAAGCTGACTTTGTTCTCTCCGCGCGCCAGGATCCGCTCCAGACCCTCGAATTTCAGGATGTGGTCGGCAACGGCCTGCACCTGCTGCGGGTGGTATTGGTGCTCGGACAGGGTGACCAGGATGTCCAGGTCGCCGATGGTCTCCTTGCCGCGGCGGAGCGAGCCAGCCGCTTCAGCGGCGGCGAGCGGTTTGCCCAGCCGGCGGATGTGCGCCAGGAGGGCTTCGGCGGCGGCATCGGCCACGTGGATGTGGAACCGGCCCGAAGCCTTCTGGAAGGTCTCCACGGCTTTCAGGATGTTCTGTTCGCTTTTTTCGCCGAACCCGGGCAGCTCGCGCAGCTTGCCGGCGCGCGCCAGCTCGGCCACCTGTTCCACGGTGCCGGCGCGGAACTTCTTCCACAGCAGCGCCACGCGCTTCGGGCCGAGCGATTGCAACTTGAGCAGGTCGAGAATCGTGGGCGGGTATTTCTCCAGAAGCTTTTTCCGCAGGCTGTAGTCGCCGGTCCGCAGGATTTCGCGGATGTGCTCGGCCATGCGCTCGCCGATGCCCGGCAGCGCCAGCAGCTTCGCTTCGTCCTGGGCCAGTTCTTCGATGGGTTCGGGCAGCGCATCGATCAGTTCGGCAGCGCGTTCATAGCTGCGGTAGCGGCCAATCTGTGCGCCGTCAATCTCCAGCAGCTCGGCGGTCTGCCGCAGGATGCGGGCCACTTCGCGGTTTTCCATGCCGCGATTATAGGGCGGTGGGGCCGCCGTGGGTAGCCGGTCGTCCGGCACGGGCCGGCTGGAAACACAAAGCCACCCGGGTCGCGCGGGCGGCTTTGCAAGCGGGAACTGTTACGGGGAGCTAACCGATCTTGACCACGTTGGCAGCCTGCGGACCTTTCTGCCCTTGCACGATCTCGAATTCAACGGTATCGCCTTCCTGGAGGGATTTGTAGCCATCGCCAACGATGGCCGAGTAATGCACGAAGACGTCGGCTCCCCCCTCACGACCAATAAAGCCGTAGCCTTTCGCGTTGTTGAACCACTTGACTTGACCTGTGACTTTCAACTTCACTCCTCCTTGCACGAACGGTATCGTGTTGCAGGCTGCCCACGGCACTCTGCCCGATGACTGAGGCCAAGGCGCTGACAACCGGCGCGAGTCTATTCATGGCTGCCATCCGTGTCAAGGGAGCATTGCTGGGGGTAACCCCCTCTAGATGAATGAATTAGCTGATGATGTACCTCTCCGGTCGTCTGGCTCAGCGGGCCAAGTACCGCGCATAGTAGAGCAGGGCGGCGATGGATTTTGCATCGCGCAGTGTGCCGCGGCGAATCTTGCGCTCCAGTGCCGCCAGGGTGAATTTCCCAGTTTGGATACGCTCGTCGGCTTCGGGGCGTGCGCGGCCCGGGTGCAGCCCGGTCGCCAGATAGACCAGCATCCGCTCGGAGACAAAGCCCGGGGTGGGGAACAGGTCGAGCAGCTTGCGCAGGCGCCGGGCCGAATAGCCGGTCTCTTCGAGCAGTTCCCGGCGCGCTGCCCGCAACGGCGGCTCGCCCGGGTCGATGCGACCAGCCACCAGCTCCCACAGGAATCGGCCCACGGCATGCCGGTACTGGCGCACTAGGAGAATGCGGCCATCCGGGAAGACCGGCAGCAGCACCACCGAGCCGCTGTGGGTCACGATGTCGCGGGTCACTTCGAGGCCTCCCGGTTCGATCACGCGATCGCGGCGCACGTCAAACACGGGCCCGCGGTACAAGGTGCGCGAGCTGAGCAGCCGTGCTTGGGTCATGTTTCGCTCCTGATGGGTCGCGCCATTCTACCCGAGCCGCTGCCCGCGCGGATGGGCGTCTGCAGGTTGATTGTCGCAGGGGCCTTTTCCTATACTCGGCGGTGGTGGCAGCCCCTGAGCGGGCAACGAGCATGCCCATCAACACACTGATTGTGGACGACGAAAAACCCGCCCGCGACGAGCTGGCGTTCCTGCTGAAGTCCTTCCCGGAGGTCCACGTCGTCGGCCAGGGCAAAAACGGGCTGGAAGCCATCGCTCTGATTAAGGAGCACCAGCCGGATCTGGTTTTCTTGGATGTGCAGATGCCCGGTCTGAACGGTTTTGGGGTGATCAAAAAGCTGGTGGACCGCAAACTGAAAGTACCCCAGATTGTCTTTGCCACCGCCTACGACAATTACGCCGTGCAGGCCTTCGAAGTCCACGCCGTGGACTACGTGCTGAAGCCGTTCGACAAGGCGCGGGTGGCGCGCGCCATCCAGCGGGCCAAGAAACTGATCGAAGCCGACGCCTCGCCGATCGAGCGGCTGGAAAACGTCATCCACCAGCTCAGCGCGCAGGCCCGGCCGGCCGCTCCACCGGTCAAGCTGGTGGTGCGCGCACAGAATCGCATGCTGCTGCTGGACGCGAACCAGATGGTGTTTGCCCGGATCGAAGATGGCGTGATCACGATTTTCACGCCGGAATTCGAAGGCACTTCGAACTACCGCACGCTGGAAGAGTTGCAATCACAGCTCGACCCGGACGTGTTCTGGCGCGCGCATCGTTCCTACCTGGTGAATATCAACCAGATCAAAGAGGTCGTACCCTGGTTTAAGTCCACCTTTCTGCTGCGCATGGCCGACCGGAAGCAGAGCGAGGTGCCCGTCTCGCGCGCGCAAACCCGGCGTCTGCGGGAGCTGCTAAAACTCTAGCGGGGCGGCCGCAGACGATGGGAGTCCTCTCGATGTGGTGCGGGCCGTTTCCCGGGGTCGCTGCTTTGACCGGCCGATGCCAGGGCTGCGCCCGCTCGGGTTGTGCTACACTGCCGCGTTGCTTGGCAACATGGATTTTTCGCTCACCGACGACCAGCGCCTGATCCGCGACACGGTGCGCAACTTCATGGAAACGGAGCTGCGCCCGCTGGTGCGCGAGAACGATCGCGAAGCGCGTTTTCCGGAGGCCCAGGTACGCAAGCTCGGCGAGATGGGCTTCTGCGGCATGCTCGTGCCGGAAGAATGGGGCGGGTCCGGGGCCGACACGGTCAGCTACGTGATCATGCTCGAGGAGGTGGCGCGCGTCTGCGCCGCAACGGCCGTCACGCTCAGCGTGACGAATTCTGTTGTGGCGGCGCCGCTCTACCGCCACGGCACCGAGGCGCAGCGCCGCAAATATTTGCCCCGGCTGGCCCGCGGCGAAATCCTGGGCGCGTTCTGCCTGACAGAACCAGGCGCCGGTTCTGACGCTGCCGGACTCCAGAGCCGCGCCGTGCGCCAGGGTGCCGAGTATTTGCTGACCGGCACGAAAACCTGGGTGACCAACGCCGGGCATGCCGGCCTCTATCTTGTGTTTGCCAAGACAAATCCCGAAGCCGGTGCCCGCGGCGTCTCGGCCTTCCTGGTCGAGCCCACCTTCCCGGGGTTTCGTATCAGTCGCTACGAAGAGAAAATGGGCCTCCGGGCTTCCCACACGGCGGAACTTGTGCTGCAAGGTTGTCGCGTACCCGTAGAAAACCGCCTGGGCGAAGAAGGCCAGGGCTTGAAAATCGCGCTGGAGGCACTCGATGGCGGTCGCGTGGGAATCGCGGCGCAGGCCGTGGGCATTGCCCAGGGGGCGCTGGAAGCCTCGATCGCCTACGCGAAGCAGCGGCGCGCATTCGGCAGGCCGATTGCTGAATTTCAAGCCATCCAGTGGATGCTGGCCGATATGCAGACGGAAATCGAAGCCGCACGGGCACTGACCTACTACGCTGCCTGGTTGCGGGATTCCGGAGCCGGCAAGCCGGGCCCGGCCGCTTCCCGCGCCAAGCTGTATGCCGGTGAGATGGTGAATCGCGTCGTCTACCGGGCCGTGCAGATCCACGGCAGCCAGGGCTATTCGCGCGAAAGCGATGTCGAGCGCATGTATCGCGATGCACGAGTCCTCTCCATCTACGAGGGCACCAGCGAAATCCAGCGGCTGGTCATCGCACGCGACCTGCTCGGGTTGAGGTGAGCCGCACCATGGCCACGACACGCAAACGGGTGCTGAGTGGTATGCGGCCGACCGGTCGGCTGCACATCGGCCATTACTTCGGCGCCCTGGAGAACTGGCTGAAGCTCCAGGAGCAGTACGACTGTTACTACTTCGTGGCCGACTGGCATGCGCTGACCACCGACTATGCCGACACGTTGCAGGTGGCACAGCACCGCATCGAGATTGTCACCGACTGGCTGGCCGTCGGACTGGATCCGCAGAAGTGCACCCTGTTTGTGCAGTCCTGGGTGCCCGCGCACGCCGAATTGCACCTGCTGCTTTCGATGATCACACCGCTCGGGTGGCTCGAACGCGTGCCGACCTACAAAGAACAACTCGAGCAGCTCAAAGACAGGGACCTGCACACCTACGGCTTCCTCGGCTACCCGCTGCTGCAAACGGCTGACATCGTACTGTACGACGCTGACTTCGTGCCGGTGGGCGAAGATCAGGTACCGCACGTCGAACTGGCACGCGAAATCGTTCGCCGGTTCAATGTCAACTTTGGCCTCGAGGTGAAAGACGAATTATTCCACCCCGAGAACGAGGCGAAACTCACTGCTGTGCTTCGGAATATCCCACTGAAACTGCGCCCGCAACCAGGTACTCTAGCCTCCGAGCTGCCCTCTTTCTATCGCCGGATGATCCGCAGCTACGTTGCCGAAGTTGGCTACGAAAACTTCCTACACGAGCTGACCCGTGAACGGCCTGAAGCCGAATTCAAGAGGGTGTTGGCTGGGCGTCCCGAAGAGTTCTTGGTACAGAGACAGGTACTGAAGGAGCCGGACGCGCTGCTCACCGAAGTACCACGGCTGCCGGGCACCGACGGACGCAAGATGTCGAAAAGCTACAACAATGTCATCTGGCTCAGCGAATCGGATGATTCCATCCGCGAGAAGGTGCGGGGGATGATGACCGACCCGCAACGCATCCGCCGCAGCGATCCCGGGCGCCCGGAGGTCTGTCCGGTGTTCGCCTGGCACAAGCTGTTCTCGACGCCCGAAACGATCGCCTGGGCCGACCGCGAATGCCGCGTTGCGGGTATCGGCTGCGTGGACTGCAAGATGGCCATGGTGGAGGGCTTGATTCGCTGGATTGAGCCGATCCGTGCGCGGAGGCAGCAGTACGAGGCCCAGCCCGAACGTGTCCGCGAGATCTTGGAAGAAGGTTCCAGCAAAGCGCGACAGGTGACACAAGAAACCATGGGGCGTGTCCGTCAAGCCGTGTTCGGCTCGGAAGCGAAGAAAGTCGTTGCCCCGCAGAGCGGTGCCGTCTCTCAGTCGTGATGACCCTTGCGACTCCGGTTCCGTTGCCGCGCTTTGTTCCGGAAGGGAGCGGTACAGAGCACCGCCGCAATGAGAAGCTGACGGCAGTGGCCTGTTCGCAGTACACTATCGGGCGGGCGCAGGAATCGCGACCGACAATGACCGAACCGCAACCCTACAAGGTACAGCTCGAGATCTACGAAGGCCCGCTCGATCTGCTGCTGGATCTGATCCGCAAGCAGGAGATGGACATCCACAACATCCCCATTTCGAAAATCACCAGTCAGTATCTCGAGTACCTGCACCAGCTCGAGCAGCTCGACATCGACGTTTCAGCAGAATTCATCTACATGGCGGCCACGCTGATCTACATCAAGTCCAAAATGCTGCTGCCCGCCGACCCGCTGGCACCGCCCGAGGAGCAGGAGGACCCGCGACAGGAGCTGGTGCACCGTTTGCTCGAGCACGAAAAATTCAAAACCGCGGCGCAGATGCTGCGCGAGCGGCAGCAACTGGAAGCGCACGTATGGTCGAAACCCGATCGCACCCTCTATGAGGGGGAGGCCACCGAAGGGGAGCTGGTCGTTTCGCTGGTTGACCTGGTGAAAGTCTTCCAGCAGGTGCTGGAGCGGCGTCGCCAGGTCGCCCGCATCGAACTGGAGCACGAACCATTCACCGTGGCGCAGATGATGAAGCAGTTGCGCGCACGGCTGCTGGCGGCCGACGACGCGTTGCCGCTCGAAGAGTTTTTCGAACGCTGCCCCTCGCGTTCGGCCATGATCGTTGCCTTTCTGGCGGTGCTGGAAATGGTGCGGCTGCAGGCGGTGCTTGTGGTGCAGGAAACACCGTTCGGCAGGATTCTGCTGCGCAAGCACAGGATGTTCGATACGGTATTCGAAGCCGAAGACGCCTGGGCCCGAGTGGACGGGCAATACCAGTGACCATGGAACGCGCAGAACTGAAAGCGGCCATCGAAGCCATCATCTATGCCGCCGATGAGCCGGCTACGCTGGAATCCATCGCGGAGGCCTGCCGGGTGGAAAAGGCGGAAGCGCGTGCTGTCCTCGCTGAGCTGATCGCCGCCACGGCCGCCGAAGATCGCGGCGTGGAGATCCGCGAAGTGGCTGGTGGCTACCGCCTCTACACGAAGCCGCAGCATCACGAGGTCGTACGCCGCTTCATCAAGAGTCTCCAGCCACCCGTGCGACTCACCATGCCCGCGCTCGAAACCCTGGCGGTGATCGCCTACAAGCAACCGATCACGCTGCCCGAAATCAACGAAATCCGCGGCGTGAACTGCGCCGGCGTGGTCCAGACGTTGCTGGAAAAGCGGTTGATCACCACAGCCGGACGCAAGCCTGTGCTCGGGCGGCCGATCCTCTACCGCACCTCCCGTGAGTTCTTGATTCGCTTCGGGCTCTCGGGCCTGGACGACCTGCCCAGCCTGAAGGAGTTCGAGCAACTGGCTCGCGCGGCGCTGGGCAGCGAAGACGGGGTGGCGCCGGCGGAACCGGAGTCGGCGACGCCGCTGCAGCCGATGGCGCTCGGTGTCGAATCCCGCGCGGAGGCCTCCACTGAAGCAGTCGCGGAGCGGAGCCACGAGGCGGGTTCCTGAGGTGCTTCGGACAACCGTGCCCACCGCCTGAGCCCCATGCAGGAACGTCTGCAAAAAATCATTGCGCGCGCCGGCCTCGTCTCCCGTCGCCAAGCCGAACAACTGATTCTCGCCGGTCAGGTGACGGTGAATGGCCGGGTGGTAAGCCAACTGGGTGCCAAGGCAGATCCCGAACGCGACCACATCTGCGTGGGTGGCCGGCGGCTCCGGCTGCCGACACAGCGTCTCTGCCTGGCACTGCACAAGCCTGCCGGTTGTGTGGCCACCCTGCACGACCCGCAGGGCCGTCGCACCATTGCCCATCTGCTGCGCGGCGTCGCCGGACGCCTCTTTCCGATTGGTCGGCTGGAATACCACGCCTCCGGTCTGCTCCTGCTGACCAACGACGGTGAGCTGGCCAACCGCATCCTGAAAGCGTCCGATCGGCTGCCGCAGACCTACTGGTTGAAAGTGAAAGGTGGGCTCGCCGCCGACGAGCTGGCGCAGATTGCCCGGCGCACCGGCTTGCAGCTCCGCCCGCTCAGCCGCCGTCAGGTTGGTCGCGCGGCCAGCGGTACCCATCCGTGGTATGAAGTATCCATGACCGGGCCGCGACGCGACACCCTGCGTCGTCTATTGATGCGCCTGGGGCATCCCGTTGAAAAGTTGAAGCGCGTGAAGCTGGATGGAATTGCGCTTGCGTCTTTGCCGCCGGGCCGGTATCGTTCGCTTTCCCGGCCGGAGCTCGAGGCACTCGAGCTCGCCTGTGCGCTGCGTCCGGGGCCACTGCCACAGCACGAGCCGTCGCCGCCGAGGGCACAGAACGGATGAACCGTTCCATCGTCGAGCTTATTCCTCCGTTTGTCCGCCAGATTGACCCCTATCAACCGGGGCTCCCCGTGGAAGAGGTAGAGCGCCGGCTGAATCTCCGCGCGGTCAAGCTGGCCTCCAATGAAAACCCGCTGGGCCCTTCGCCGAAGGCCGTGGAAGCTGGGCGGGCGGCACTGGCCGAAGCCCACCGCTATCCCGACGGCGGGGGCTACTACCTGCGGCAGGAGCTGGCTGCGCGGCTGGGCGTTCCGATGGACAACGTCATCCTGGGTGCCGGCTCGACCGATTTGATTGACATTGTGGCGCGCACCCTGCTCAGTCCCGGAGACGCTGCCGTCACCGCAGCGGGTTCCTTTCCCATGTATTCCATTGCCGTGCGGAGCATCGGCGCACAGCTCATCACGCGTCCGCTGCGCGACTACACATTTGATTTACCCGCACTGCTCGATGCTGCCACTCCCCGGACCAAGCTGTTTTTTCTGGCCAATCCGAACAACCCCACCGGCACCATGTTCACGGCGTCTGCGCTGGAGCGCTTTTTGCAGGAGCTTGAAAAACTCTCTCCGGCCGTGGTCGTGCTCGACGAAGCATATTTTGAGTACGTGCAGGTGCCTGATTATTCCCGCTCTCTCGAGTTGGTGCGCAGTGGCGCCCCCGTGCTCGTGCTGCGCACCTTTTCCAAGGTGCACGGTCTGGCCGGCCTGCGCATCGGCTACGGCATCGGGCCGGCGCCGCTGCTGGCAGAGATGAACAAGATCCGCTCGCCGTTCAACACCTCCAATGTGGCACAGGCCGCCGCCCGGGCCGCGCTCGACGATGCCGAACATCTGCGTCGCTCGGTCGAAACCAATCGTCTGGGATTGCAGCAGTTGGTCGAAGGACTCGGCCGGCTAGGCCTTCGTCCGGTGCCCTCGGTGGCCAATTTCGTGCTTGTCGAGCTGGGTCGTGCGGCCGGGCCAGTGGCCGATGCGCTGCTGCGCGAGGGCGTGATTGTCCGCCCCATGGGTTGGATGGGATTCCCGCAGGCCATTCGCGTCAGTGTCGGCACGGCCGAAGAAAACCGGACACTGCTGGCTGCGCTGGGCCGCGTGCTCTCGAACGACGACGAACCCGGGAGGGAGGCATGAACCAGCACCACAATGTTCCGCCCCCGCCGCACACCCCTGTACGGGGACAGGAAGACGCCATCACCGAGCTGCTCCGTCAAGCGCGCGTCATTGCCGTGGTGGGGCTTTCCAGCCGACGCTTCCGTCCCAGCTACGGGGTGGCGCAGTATCTGCAGACGGCCGGATACCGCATCGTTCCGGTCAACCCAAGGGAAACCGAAGTGCTCGGCGAGCGCGCCTACGCGCGTTTGGAAGAAATCCCGTTCTCTGTGGACATCGTGGACATCTTCCGCCGCTCCGAGTTTGTGCCGGACATTGTGGCCAGTGCAATCCGCATCGGGGCTCGTGCCGTCTGGATGCAGGAAGGCATTCTGCATCCGGAAGCCGCGGAACTTGCCCGGCAGGCCGGCCTGCGCGTGGTCATGAACACCTGTATTCTGAAGGAACACGTGCGGCGGCTCCGACTGGCCGCCGACTGAGCGGGTCACCGCAGCGCATAGATCAGCAGGTGTTGACTGCCGGGCTGCAGCACGGCGAGCCAGCGGCCGTCCGGGGAAAGCTCTGCGTCGCGGAAGCTCAGCCCGTGGAGCACAGCTTCCACCTCACCGCCCGGCAACCGTACCCAGTGCAGACTCCCGGAGCGGCTCTCGCCAACGCGATGGAGCAACAGGCGCGTCGGCTCCGGTGTCCACTGATAGCGGCCGTACGCCATCCGCACTTGGGTCGTTTCGACCGGTGCATCCAGCCGGCGGATTTCCAGGGTGTCCGCGTCGCGGAAGTACGCGACCTTCTCTCCGCTCGGCGCGACGGTCAACTGGCCAAAGAATCCGTCCAGCTCGGCGAGCAACTGGCGTGTCTGCCGTTCCAGGTCCAGCCGTACCAGCCGGGGCCGTTCGCGCAAGTCCACATCACGTTCGATGGCCACCGCCAGGTTCTGTCGCGCGATCCAGGCGACTGCGGCAAAGGTGCTCTGGGAAAACAGCCGCCGCCCGCGCCCCGCCACCGGTCGCACCGTGTGCAACGAGAAGAGCAACCGCGGTGCAACCTCCTCGACCAGATAACCCACGGTGACGCCGTCGCCGAGCCAGGCGGCGCCGATGGCCCCCGGGATCACACTGTCGCCGCCTTGAATTTTGATCTCCTTGCCGTTTTCATCCAGCAGCAGGGTCATCCACTGCGCGCGCGTGTTGCCGCGCTCATCGACCATCTCCCGTGTGTCGAGTTCGGCGGTCAGCCGGTGCCCGTCGGGCGACCAGCGCAGGCCGCGTACGGTGTAGCTGAACGGGATGCGGGTGCTGACAATTTTCTCGCCATTGACGATCCGGTGGCGTTTGCCGTCGGCGAGCGAAAGCACCCAGATATCGTCGCGCTGCATTTCTAGCCGTTGCTGGCGGATGACGCGTCGCACAGCATAGGCCAACCGGGTGCCTTCCGGCGCCCAGCTCACAGCTACGCATTCCTGTTCGACGCGCTGCGCAGGTGCGTTCGCGTCGGTTTGCCGGGCCGGCAGGGGCCGTCCCGGCAGGCTGATCAGCAGGGCGAGAAGCAAGCCCCCGAAGCAGTTGCGCAGGCCATCGTTTCCGTGTCGCATGGCTTCCCCGGAAACTGCCGCGGTGGAGTTCATCCCTCAGCCCGGTTTGGGCAGCCGGCTGCGGATGCGACGAATTTCTTCCAGACGCTGGCGCAGTCGCGCCTCGAATCCTTGCTCGGTGGGGCGATAGTACTGCCGCTTGCGCAGCGTTTCGGGCAGGCAGGGCATGTTGGTGATCTTCTCCTCGGTGTCGTGGGCGTACTGATAGCCGTGTCCGTAGCCGAGCTGCTGCATGAGACGCGTCACCGGATTGCGCAGATGGAGCGGTACCGGTTCAGCGAGGGTCTGTTGCAGGTCCTGTTGCACCTGCTGGTAACCGGTGTACAGCGCGTTCGATTTTGGTGCCAGCGCCAGGTAGATGGCGGCTTCCGCCAGCGCCAGGTTGCCTTCGGGCTGACCGATGAAATCGGCCGCCTGCATGGCGGCGACAGCCATCGGCAGCGCTTGCGGGTCGGCCAGCCCCACGTCTTCGCTGGCGATGCGGACGAGCCGACGCGCAATGTAGCGAGGGTCTTCACCGGATTCCAGCATGCGGGCCAGCCAGTAGAGCGCCGCGTCCGGATCGGAGTTGCGCACGGATTTGTGCAGCGCGGAGATCAAATTGTAGTGTTCTTCACCGGCTTTGTCGTAGGGCAGCCACCGGCGCTGCAGCACATCTTCGAGCCCTGCCGGAGTGAGTACCCGTCGGCCAGCAGAATCCGGCGTGGTGCCTAGCACCATGGCTTCGAGCGTATTCAACGCGGCGCGTGCGTCGCCGTTGGCCACCACCGCAATCCGCTCGAGCACCGCAGGGCTGACCTCGATGACCAAGTTGCCCAGCCCGCGCTCCGGGTCGGTCAGTGCCCGCTGCAACAGCCGTACAATCTGTTCAGGCTCGAGCGGCTTCAAGACATAGACACGGGTGCGCGAAAGCAGCGGCCCGATGACTTCGAACGAAGGATTCTCTGTCGTCGCGCCGATCAGGGTGATGTTGCCGCGCTCGACATGCGGCAGAAAGGCATCCTGTTGGGCTTTGTTGAAGCGGTGGACTTCGTCCACAAACAGGATCGTGCGCCGGCCACGAAGCCGCAGCCGTTCCGCGTCGGCCATCACTTGCTTGATTTCCCGAATTCCACTGAGTACGGCGCTAAATGGAATGAACTCGCTGCGCGTCAGCCGGGCGATGATCTGGGCCAGGGTCGTTTTGCCGCAACCGGGCGGCCCCCAGAGAATCATCGAGCCGATGCGATCCTGCTCGATCTGGGTGCGCAACGGTTTGCCCGGCGCGAGCAGATGCTCCTGGCCCAGCACCTCGTCCAGCGTCCGCGGACGCATCCGTTCGGCCAGTGGCTGCAGGTCGCGCGCCTCGAGGGTGGTCTCGGCATTGCGAAACAAATTCATGCTGGACCTCCGGCCCGCTGCCGGGCGGCCTCATAGAGCAGGATGGTGGCGGCCACCGCGACATTCAGCGATTCCACCGCGCCGGCTGCGCTGCCCGTCAGCGGGATGCGCACCAAGGCATCGGCGGCGCGTTCGACGTTTGCGGGTAGCCCGGTGCCTTCGTTGCCCACCAGCAGCGCCAGCGGCGCGCGGAAGTTCAGCGCGGCCGGCGCCGCGCCGCGCACGGGCGAAGCGGCCACAATCTGGATCCGTGAGATGCGCAATTGAGCCAGCAACGTCGGCAGCGACGCCCCGGCCAGCACCGGCAACCGCAGCGCAGAGCCCGCCGAAGCCCGCAGCGCTTTGGGGGCTAGCGGGTGGGCCGAGTTCTGCTCACCCAGCCGGGCGGCCACGACCCCGCTGGCGCCCAGCGCTTCCGCCGTGCGAATCATCGTGCCCACGTTACCCGGATCCTGCACGCCGGCCAGCACCAGCACGAGCGGCTGGGGCCCGCGCAGCAGATCTTCGACCTGCCAGTCGCGCGGGCGCACCAGCGCGGCGATGCCCTGCGGCGTCTTTGTATCCGCAACCGTGCGGAACAGTTTTTCCGTGGTGCGCAGCAGGCGCACCTGTGGGCCGAGCTGGTCCTGCCAGCGACAAAGCAGGTGTTCTCCGCGGGGGCTGGCCAACACCGCAGCAATTTCCAGGCCAGCGCGCAGGGCCTCTTCGACCAGGTGGGGCCCTTCAACGCCAATATAGCCTTCCCGCGTCCTCCGTCCTTGCACCAGGGCCGTGCGGAACTGCTTCAGCCAGCGATTCTCGCGGCTGGTGACGGTTTCTGCGGGGACCGGCAGCGGGGAAGCCGTGACTTGCATAGTCTCAGCCTACCCGTCCAGCCGCCTTCCGGCAAGCCCGGTAGGACCACGAATCATTCTTCGGCCAGTGCGGCGCAGATGTCGCTTTCGTTCACGACCCCTTCGCGCAGGATCCGCCAGGTGTCCCCGCGCAGCTCGACAATCGTAGAGGCCAGCGAGGCTCCCGTGTCGCCGGCATCCAGGATCAGAGGGAGCTCCGCGCCCAACTGTTTGACCAGTTGCTCGGCGCTGGAGCAGGGAGGAAAACCAGAAATGTTTGCGCTGGTGCCGGTAATCGGCGTATTGCAGGCCTGGATCACTGCGCAGGCAATTGCCGAGTTCGGCCAGCGCAAGGCCACGCGACCGGTGCCGCCGGTGACTTTGAGGGGGATGCGGTGGGATGCGTCCACCACCAGGGTGAGCGCGCCCGGCCAGAACCGGCGCGCCAGCTTGAAGAAGGCATCGGGCAGCTCGCGCGCCAGCACTGTGGCTTCCTCGATCGAGCTGACCAGGATCGGCAGCGCTTTTTTCTCTTCGCGGCCCTTGATGCGATAGACCTGCTGCACGGCCGAGAGGTTGAACGGGTCGGCCGCGAGCGCGTAGAACGTATCGGTGGGCACGCCGACCACCTGTCCGCTGGAAATCAGGTTGGCGGCGTAGCGGACCACCTGCTCTTCGGGTTCAGAGGAAGAAACCTTCAGGAGTTCAGCCGGCAAAGCACCCTCACTGGTGCGCGCCCCCGACACGGCAGGGAACGAGCCGACCGCTCACGGTGTCCCGTTCACGGTGAACCGTCCGGCCCGGGCCGGATTCGGATTCCCGGCAAACTACCACAACCACCAAGCGCGGTGCAAGCGACTCACCTGGTTCCGGGCGGCACGAGCTTCCCCAGCACCACGGCCTGCCGCGCCCCGGTGGCGCCGGGCAGGTTGGCCGCGCGCCCGTGATAGCTTTCATAGGCCAGCACTGCAAAGGCAAACGCCTCCTTGGCGTCTTCCGGCATGCCCAGTGCTGCGGAGCGGAGCAGCCGCACCGGGCGTCCGTGCCGAGTGGCAAGACCAGCCTCCAGTTGCGAGAGGATCAGCGGGTTGTGCACCCCGCCACCGGAAACGATGAAATCCACCGGACCGCGCTTTCCCAGAAGGGGTTCGGCCCAGCGCCGCCAGGCATCCAGGATGGAGATAGGCGTCAGCAGCGTGGCCGTGCGCACCAGGTCTTCGCTGCGTGCGCGGTTTCGTCGCCCCCAGGCCAGGATTTTCTCGACGAACTCAGCGCCGAACTGTTCCCGGCCGGCGCTTTTCGGCGGCGGTTGGTGAAAGAACGGGTGGCGCAGCAGTTCCGCCAGCAGGTCTGGGAGCAGCTTGCCACGCTGTGCTAGACGCGCCTGGCGGTCGAATGCCTGGCGGCCGCGCGTCAGCCGTCGCACCAGTGTGTCCACCACCATGTTGCCCGGACCGGTATCGAAGGCGTGTACGTCCTCGGCGCGGGCCCCGGCGCGGAGGACGGTGAAGTTGGCGATGCCGCCGATGTTCAGCACCACGCGCGCCCGCCGCGGATGACGGTAGCAGAGAAAATCGACAAAGGGCACCAGCGGTGCCCCCTGGCCGCCCGCCGCTAGGTCCGTCGGCCGGAAGTCAGCGACGACAGGAAGCCCGGTGCGGACGGCAATCACGGCCGGTTCGCCAATCTGGAGCGTGGCGCGCACCGGCGTACCCAGAAGCCGGGCGGGCGTGCCCTGGTGGTAGATGGTTTGCCCGTGCGAACCGATCAGATGAACCTGTCTGGGCGAGACGCGAAAGCTCCGCAGCGCGCGCAGAGCGGCCTGTGCAAACAGCTCGCCGAGCAGGAAGTTCAACTGACTGACTTCGGCGGTGGTGGTCGCGTTGCCGCTGGCCAGGCGCAGCACGGCGTTGCGAACTTCGGCCGGGTAGGGCACGGTCAGAAATTGTTCCAGCCGTGTGCGGAGCCGGGGCGGTCGGCCAGCAATCTGCACCAGTGCGACGTCAATGCCGTCGGCCGATGTGCCGGAGATCAGTCCGAGCACACGCATGGGCTGGTTTCGGTTGGTTGCCACGAGCACACTCTACTGCAGGCGGGTGAAATAGGGAACCCGCAAGAGCGTTCAGCGCTCGATCTGCTTTTTCAACCGGGCAAGCAGGTTCAGGGCCTCGAGCGGGGTCAGGTTTTCCAGGTCAGCGGCGCGCAGTGCGTCCAGCACTTCGCGGTCGAGCGGCGTGAACAGCCCTGTCTGCTCCGGCGGGGCCGGAGCGGCCGTCGGGACAAGGGCTTCGCTCAGCTGGTGTTCGCTCTGTTCGTGCTGATGCAGGATTTCGCGGGCCCGTTCGATCACGCTGCGCGGCAATCCCGCCAGCCGTGCGACTTCGATCCCGTAACTTTTGTCGGCCGGCCCGGGTTCGACCCGCCGCAGAAAGACGATTTCGCTGCCCGCTTCGCGCACGGAGACGTGCACGTTGCGCACGCCGGGCAGCAACTGTTCCAGTTCCGTCAGCTCGTGGTAGTGTGTGGCGAACAGGGTCCAAGGCTGCGCCTGCGTGGCCAGATACTCGACCACCGCCCAGGCCAGGGAAAGTCCGTCGAAGGTGGCGGTACCCCGTCCGACCTCGTCGAGCAGAACCAGACTGTGTGGCGTGGCCAGGTTCAGGATGGCCGCGACCTCGCTCATCTCCACCAGGAACGTGGAGCGGCCGCGCGCCAGATTGTCCGAGGCGCCGATGCGTGTGAAGATGCGGTCGACAATGGGTAGGCGCGCCTCGCGCGCGGGGACAAACGAGCCGATCTGTGCCAGGATGACGATCAATGCGGCCTGCCGCAGGTAGGTGGATTTGCCTCCCATATTTGGTCCGGTGACCAGCAGGATCCGGTGCGTATGACGGTTCAGGTACAGGTCGTTCGGTACGAACCGTTCGCCGCGCTGCTCGACCAAGCGCTCCATCACCGGGTGACGGCCGCCAGCAATCAGCAGTTCACCGGTGTCGGTCCACTGTGGTCGCACATATCCTCTTGCTGCGGCCAGGTGTGCGAAACTGGCCAGCACGTCCAGCTCCGCCACTGCCGCAGCCGCCTGTCGCAGCCGCGGGGCCTGCTGGGCCACCCAGGCGCGGAGCTCGCCAAACAGGCGACGTTCGATCTCCAGAATGTGTTCCTCGGCGGTGAGTACCTTGCGTTCGTACTCTTTCAGCTCGGGCGTGGTGAAACGTTCCGCGTTCGCCAGGGTTTGTTTGCGTTCGTACTCCGGGGGGACCAAGGGCAGGTTCGGCCGGGAGACCTCGATGTAGTAGCCGAATACCTGGTTGAAGCGCACTTTGAGCGAAGCGATGCCGGTGCGCTGGCGTTCGCGTTGCTCCATCGCCGCAATCGTGGCGCGATTCTGGCGGGAGAGCAGGCGCAGCGCATCGAGTTCGGCGTCATAGCCTTCGCGGATGATTCCCGGTTCGGAGCTGAGCGCCGGCGGGTCATCGGCAATGGCCCGGCGGATGCGCTGGCCGATCTCGGCCAGCCCACCCGCCTGTGGATCCAGCGAGGCACGCAGAGCCTGCAGCCGTGGGCTGTCTGCGGCGCCGAGTTGTTCGTGGAGCACGGGTAGTCGTGCGAGGGAATGACCCAGCGCAGCCAGCTCCCGCGGTGTGGCCACGCCCAGCGTGATGCGGCCCGTCAGTCGCTCCAGGTCGAGGACGCCGTCGAGCGTGCGGCGCAGCTCTTCGCGCAACACGGCATTGCCTCGGAGTGCGGCCACGGCGTCGAGCCGTGCGTCCAGCTCCGTGCGGTCCACCGAGGGTCGCAAAATCCAGGCACGCAGCAACCGCCCACCCATTCCGGTTCGCGTTTCATCCAGTGCCGCCAGCAGCGTGGCCTCGCGCTCTTCGGGGAAAATCGGGGCGATCAACTCCAGATTGCGTACGGTTGTCTGGTCGAGCACGAGCGCGTTGGTTTGTTCGTAGAACTGGATGCGGTCCAGGTGCGCTAGCGCCGACGTGGCCGGACTGCGTTCCGCGCTCACCGCGGAGGTTTCCCGCAGGTAGTGGAGCAGGGCGCCGGCGGCCGCGGTGGCTTGCGGGTGGCCCTCCAGGCCGAAACCGGAAAGCACGGCAACGCCGAATTGCTCGCTCAGCAGCCGGCTGGCATAGTCGGGGGAGAAGACCCACTCGTCGAGCCGTGTGATCGTCGCAGGGAAGCCGTCCAGCTCCAGGCGGTTCTGCGCGAACCCGTGTGCTGATTGCGCCAGCAGCAGCTCCCGCGGGGCCAGCACGCCCAGTTCGTCCCGGAGTTTCGCCAGGGCTTGGGGCCCGGAAAATTCTGTGGCCCGGAATTCGCCCGTGGAAACATCCACGTAGGCCAGCCCGAGCGTTGCGCCGCCGCGCGCAGCAGGATCGGCCAGGCCGGCCACCGCGGCCAGAAAGTTGTTTTCGCGCGCTTCGAGCACGAGCGTTTCTGTCGCTGTGCCGGGCGTGATCACCCGCACCACATCGCGCCGCACCAGTTTCTTGCTCTTGGAAGGTTCTTCCAGTTGTTCACAGATGGCTACTTTGTGGCCGGCGCGGATCAGACGAGCGATGTAGTTCTCCGCGGCGTGGTAGGGGACGCCGCACATGGGCACCGGCTGGCCGCGTTCGCGGTGACGCGCAGTGAGGGTGATCTGCAGCTCGCGTGCAGCAACGATGGCATCGTCGTAGAACAGCTCGTAGAAGTCCCCCAGGCGGAACAGCAGCAGCGCATGCGGATACTGTTTCTTGATGGCGTGATATTGCCGCAGCAGTGGAGTGGAAGGCTCGGTCATGGGTCTCTTCCCGTCCGGACTCCGGAAAGGTTATAACCCTGTGGCCGGCCACTGTCGAGCGTTCCCCGGCTCCGGGGTGGCTACACGAGTGCCGTTCCGGTGGCAGAACCCGGTCGAGCCACGTATACTGCCGTTGCTGTGCGTGCGCACCGTCACCAGGAAACCGAAGTCAAACTGCGAGTCGCGAATTTGTCTGCGCTGCGCCGGCGGTTGCGGGCCCTGGGTGCTCGGTCTGAGGGGCGCGTGCACGAGCTCAACACCCTGTTCGATACGCCCGACCACGCGCTGGCCCGACGGGGCGAGCTGGTGCGTCTGCGCATTGTCACCGACTCCCGTCATCGCCGCCGGACCCTGCTGACCTTCAAGGGGTCCGCTGGGGCGCGCGGACCGTACAAAGTCCGCGAAGAATTCGAGCAGGAAGTGGTCAATCCTGAGGTGTTTCGCACTGCACTCGCCGCGCTTCGGCTGCAGCCGTTTTTTCAGTACGAAAAATTCCGCACGACGTTTCGCCTGCCAGGCCTGTCGGACGTGCTCGTCGAAGTCGATGAGACTCCGATCGGAAATTTCGTCGAGCTGGAAGGGGTCCCGGCAGCCATTGACCGCGCGGCCGAGCGGCTGGGGTACTCCCGGAGCGAGTATCTACGGGAAAGCTATCTGGGGTTGTACCTGGAGGACTGCCGCCGGCGCCAGCGTGTGCCTTCCGATATGTTGTTTACCCGACGCGCCGCGCGGCGCCGCATCCGCCGATAACCCCTCGTCCGGCGGGGTGCACGCTTGGCCGTCGGCGGTGTGACTTTGCTTGACAAAGCGTGGCCCTCCATTTAACTAGCTGAAAAGCACAACGCGAGCGGCGACGGATGAATGCGATGCTGCATGCCACGGAACTGCTGGGCGCGGAGGTCTACGACGTGCAGGGCCATTTTGTCGGTCGGGTCCGCGAGATGTTCATCGAACCGGCCGAGCAGCCCAATCGGATCGCCCGCCTGCTGCTCGGGCGGGGGAAGTACCGACCGCTGGTGGTCCGCTACGATCAGGTGGCGTTTGTTGCGCCCGGCACCATTCGGCTGAATGTGGACGAGCAACGGCTGGAGCCCTTCCGCCCCAACGAAGCCTGGCTGGGCGTGCGGAAAGATCTGCTCGACCAGCAGATCATTGACACGAACGGGCGCAAGGTCGTGCGTGTCAACGACCTCGATCTGGCGGAAAATCGCCTGAACGGAACCGTGGAGCTGCGCGTCACCCAGGTGGATGTGGGCCTGCCCGGGGCGGTGCGGCGTCTGCTCCAGGGGGTCGTTTCGCCCAGCGTGATTCGCCGCATCCAGGAAAAGCTGCCGCCGAAGACGATCCAGTGGGAATTCGTCAACCTGATTGAACCCGATCCGATGCGGCGGGTGAAGTTGCGGATCAGCCTACAGAAGCTGGCGGAACTGCACCCGGCCGACCTGGCCGACATCATGGAGCAGCTCTCACCGAGCGAGCGCCAGGCCATCATTGCCTCGCTCGATGAGGAAACCGCTGCGGAAGCTCTGGCCGAGCTCGATGAACGCCTGAAAGCCCAGGTCGTGGAAAAACTCGGGCCGGAGCGGGCTGCCGAAATCCTCGAGGAAATGGAGCCGGACGAAGTGGCCGACCTGCTGGCCGAGCTGCCTCCGGAAACCTCACAGGAAGTGCTGCGCGAAATGCCACGAGCCGAAGCCGAGGAGTTCAGCGAGCTGCTTCAGTTTCCGGAGAACACGGCCGGCGGCATGATGAACACCAAATTTGTCTCGGTGAACGACACTGCCACCCGCGACGAAGCCCTGGCTTGGATCCGGCGGGAGGAACCGGATCTCGACCAATGGGATTCCATCTTTCTGATCAACGCGCAGGGCGTACTGACCGGGGTGGTGCCCCTCGGCCGATTGCTGCTGGCGCCGCCCGAACAGCCGGTGCGGGCGCTGCGCATGGAGCCATTGCTTTCGGTCTCGCCGGATACCGCCGAGGCCACGGTCTTTGAGTTGTTTGATAAATACAATCTGCGCAGCTTGGCGGTGGTGGATGCCCAGGGTCGTCCGGTGGGCGCCATCACAGTAGACGACATCGTGCACCGCCTCTGGAAACCGTCATGAACTGGCAGAAACTGATCGAACGCCTGGAGGCTTGGCGTTCGCGGGGCATCCTGCTCGAGCATCGCGGTCGGCGCCTGCGTCGCCGGGTGCTCGTTTTTCTGGCCATCATCGGTCCGGGGGTCATCACCTCCAACGTGAACAACGAGGCCGGCGGCATCTACAGCTACTCGCTGGCCGGGGCCAAGTACGGCTATGCCGTGCTTTGGATGCTGGTGCCGATGTGCATCGCCCTGTTCGTCACCGAAGAGATGTGCGCGCGCAT
>JAIMBE010000004.1 GCA_023511565.1 Bacillota bacterium | reverse complement strand
GGTCCGGCTTGGCCGCGTGCAGTGGCGCAATGAAAACCTGATTCGCACCGACTGCACCCTCGTCGGCGGCGACTCGGGCGGCCCGCTCTTCGACATGCACGGCAAAGTAATCGGTATCCACAGCCGCATCGGCCCGTCGCTGGCCACAAATCTTCACGTCCCGGTAAACACATACCGCCAGACCTGGGACCGGCTGGCCCAGGGCGAGGTTTGGGGCGGGCGGAACAGCCGCGGCGCCGTCGGCACGCGCAGGTCCACAACCTGGATGCCCGTCTGCTCGCTGGCCACGACGGCGTAGTGGCCCCAGTTCTTGACCATGCGGGCGCCACGCAGCCGGCCACCACCATCGAAGACAACCTCGGCGCGCAGCCGATTGTTTTCGGGGTCGCCGTCCGTCAGGGTATCCACATCCACCAGAACCAGTCCGCGTTGGCGGTCGGTGACGAGCGCATAGCGATAGAGTTCATGGAACTCCTGTTCGCCGTTCAAGCGGCGAATCTCCGGCAGCGGAAGTTGCCGGTTCAGCACGCGGCGGTCTTCGCGCCCGACGTGCACGGGCAGCGAAACCGGCAAATAGACGAAGGTCGCATCCGGGAGCGGGACACGGGTGGTTTCGCCCAGCGGAGAATTCGTGGCCTGCACAATGCGCTGGGCGACGGCTTTGTTGTTGATGTTCGCGATGTCGTAGAGTTTCAAGCCGTCGGCTCCTTCAGCCGCCAGCAGATATTCCCCGCGCGTGGCCACGGAGACGACCTTGGGCGCGCGTCGCGTGTAGGCTCGCCGCAGGATGCGGCCGCCGCGCACGAAGGCGTTGTAGCTTTCCGGGTGCAGAACCCGATGGAAATTCGAGCCGATGACCGGCATCGGCTCGCGGCCCTCGGTGACCTCCACAGCGGTCACGCCCCGACCCTGTTCGGCCACGTAGACATAAGTGCCCATGAAGGTCAGTGCATTCGCACCGTAGCCGAGGGCTGCGGCGATGCGGGCATTGTTGTTGCCGGCTTCGTTGAGGTGGCAATCGGAACAAGTCCGGGTCTCCGTCTTGCGCACGGTGTGAGGGGGATGCGGCGTCATGGCTTCGTTGGCGAAGCCCGGTGCACTGACCAGCGGTTGCTGATGCACGATGTTGTTCCGGTTTCGATCCCACGCCGAAACGATCACGGCACTGGCCGGACGAAACGGAGTGACCTTGTTCCCGTGGTTGGTGGTACCAATGCCGAAGAAGTACAGATCGGTGCGAATCACTTGTCGGTAGTAGGGTGCGTACCCACGCGAAAAGCGGTTTTCGTAATGCTTGTCTTTCGACTTCACGTTCAGGTCGAGTGGCAGGTGACAGCCGGAGCAGGTCGTCTGCCAGGAGGAATGGCAGGTGGTGCATTCCATGCGGTCGTAGCTGTGCGCTAGGTTTTCGTCGCCCGAACCCAGATGCACGCTGCCGTCGCGCTGAACGAGCTTGGCATAGGCAGCCTTCGGGGAATAGTCGCGCGAGGCCGGGTTGACCACGTCCACCAGCTGCGTCACTTCCCACTCGAGCCCCGGATAGAGCCGCGAACGCTGATAGATGCGGCCAGTGGCTGGATCCACGTAAAACTGCTTGAGCGTTTCGCCGGTCTGGGGATCCCGCCACGGGGTGTTGTACTGGGTCAGGTCATTCCGTCGCCAGGGGTGACCACTGGTTTTCAGGTCGGTGCGGCGGGTCACCGTGCCGTGGCAATCCACGCAGCGGATTTCGATGTAGTCGGTCATCTGGGGATAGAGGTTGCCGTCGCCGTGGGTGTCCTGCGTCGTGTGACAATCAATGCAGGACATGCCCTTCTCCAGATGGATGTCGCGCAGATGGACACCTTTAAGCCATTTCAGCGGGTCGTCCTGGGCGATGGGCCGGCCGGCAGCATCGAGCATGCGGCCACGCTCATCCTGTCGATAGACCCGCGTGAAGTTCCAGCCGTGGGCATGGAAGTCGCTGAACTGGACAAGCTGGAATTCTTTGTTGAATTCGGCCAGGCGCTCTTGCACGTAGCGGCGGGTAGCGGGGTCGAGCACACCGTATTCGGGTTCGGCGCCAATCTGCCTGACTTTCTCGGCGTCGCTTTCGCGGTCCCACCAGATGCGGCCGAGATAGTTCCCGATGGCCCCGTCGCCCTGATGGTAGTGGCAGGTCAGACACTGGGAAGCTGGGATGCGCAGCTCCAAGGTGTGCCGGATGGGATGGCCGGGCTCGTCGGCGCGCTCACCGACCAGCACGCGGCGGAGCGCAGCGTCGTTCGAATGCGACGTGCCGCGGTTGCCATAGACGGCAAACATCGCGGAACTATCCGGTTCGCCGTCGTTGGCGTAGAGGACGTGGCAGGCGGCGCAGCCGGAACTCCGGTAGTCGCCGGCAATGCGGTTGGGGCCGAGGAACCACAGCGTCGGGTCGTTCAACCGTGTCTTCAGCACGTTCAGAAACACCCCGGCGATGCGCCCATCGGTGCCCGGCCCGCGAACGCCGAGCGCCGGGTTGTTCACTTCCGCGACGCGCAGCGGATCTTTGATGCGCGTGATGGGGAAACTGGGATGCGGTACCAGCCGCTCGATGGCGCCGTGCCGACGGGCGCCTTCACTGATTTCGTCGTCCACGATCTCAGCCGGATTCCCGTGTGCGTCGTAGGCTTCGCCGTAGAGCGCCTGCTTCCGCTCAAACGCCCCGTTGTTGTAAAAGACGGCGCCGTGGGCCATGGCGTTGTGCGACATCACCGACATGCGCATCGCAGAGAGAATCTCCCGATGGCACTGGCCGCAGGTGCGGTCGGCGATGCGGAAGTCGGAAGGGTTCAGGAAGCGGACGAACTCCGGAGGCTCTTGGTTCAGCGCAGCGTAGCTGTCCGGGGGATTTGCGGAATTCCGGAACAACTTCCGGTTGCGCGGGAGCACGTGTGCGGCTTCCAGGTAGGCCCGGTATTGCTCTGCACTCGCCTGGCTGCCCGTGGCGGCGCCATTGCCACCATGACAATCCACACAGGTCAGCCCGACTCGATCCATACCGCGATCGTATTTGGCCTGGTCGTCCACAGACATTCTTTCCGGGAAGGCGTGCATCCGCTCGATTCCAACATGGCAGTCCAGGCAGGCCCGTGAATCTGCACCGGTAACAGGCCCTTGCTGCGGCGCCACCGGGCCGGCAGGAACCCCTGGCCCGCCCAACACGCCCACAAAAAACAGCGCCGTCAGGATCCCCCTGCGTCGCGGAAAGTTCATGTCGCTTGGCATCAGTACACCAACCGCAAAGCCAGAAAGTTGGAATAGACGGTGCCCCGGGTAGTCTGAAACGCACTCTGCAGGCCCGGCTGCGCATGCAACACACTGAAGCCGACGTCCAACAGCACGTTCTGATTGACCTCGCGGAGAAACGGCTTGATGCGGAGGAAGAAATTTTCTTCCAGGCCGGCCGAGAGGTCGCGGATCACGACCCGGTTCGTATACGCGCCCCGGGAGACAAAACGCAGGTAGTTGACGTTGCCGCTGAACTCCAACCGCGGCGATAGAACCACGTCCAGACCAACGTTCAGAATCTGGATGCCTGGATTGATGTAGTTGGCCGGTTCGTTGGCGCCGCGCAGCGAGGGGAATACGCTGTTGGCGCGCACGAAGTCGCCGCGGCCAAAGCGGATGTTCTCGCCGGTCCAATAACTGAGCGGTCCGCCAAACAGCACGATACTGTCACTGATGGCGTCAAAGCCGGTGTCGCGCCGATCCGCCGGGTTGCCGTCGCCGGAAGCGAACAGGTAGCCAGCACGGAATTTCCAGTAGTCGAACGGGTACCGCACGTCAAGCAGGACCAGGAACGCGGCCACGGAGTGTTCCACAGGCACGCCGCCCACGACCTGATCTGCGTTGCCGTGCACCGCATAGAACGCGGGATTGAATTCTACCCGGCCGAGCTGGCCGTTGAACGTGGCGCCCCAGTAGAACGTGTCGTGCTGCTGTTCGAGCGGCCCGCCCCCGATCTTTCGCCGCTCCCGGTTGTAGTGAACTGACCATTCGCTGTTCCAGCCGAGCACCAGGAAATCTTCCCAGGTGAAACGGCCGATTGCGACCTGGTGTGCGCTCGGCCGCGAAAACGAAAGAAAGCCCGTGGCGGGATCCTTCTGAAACAGCTTCAGCCAGAGGAAATCGTACCGGAACCGGTTGCGCTGGAACTCTCCGAAGAGCCGACCACCCAAGCCGACGTCGTTGAAAACAAGGCCGTGGAAATCGGACCGGAAGCCTTGGAAGCCGCCGCGCAGGAACAACAAATCGAAATTGTCGCGGCCATCTTCATCGCCACCGAAATCATGCAGCTTCACATCCACGAAGGCATCGAACAGAAACGGTTCCACATTCGAAGTGCGCAGAAAGGCGTTCAGGTCCGCGCGATAGTCGAACACACCATTCAGCCGGATGCGAAAGTCGGAGGGAAAGAAGGTATCGTCAAAGCGGCGCAATTCCAGTCCGAAAATCAGATTCTCATTGCGAAAGTGATTGTGAGAATGGAACTCCAGGTTGCCGAGGCTGATCTGATCCGCAAACACATTGCTGAAGTCCAGATTGCGGCGTGCTTTGTAGACGAACGTATTCAGTGCGTTCAGCTCGAGAAACCAGTTCCCGGCAAGCGGGAAATCGGCCTTCAGCAGGTTCTGATGATAGGGATCATAGATGCGGAAGATGTACTCCGGATTTTGTCCCGAGGGATCAAACGAGCGCCAGCGGCTGGGCACGGTACGGATTTCGCTTTGCGCCGGGGTCGCCGACGGTGCCGCCGCTGCCTGCGGGTCGGCGGCCCCGTCAACCGGACGCGGAGACGGCTGCTGATTTTGTTCTTCGCTGAGCGGGGCAGAACGGTCCGCCGGCACAACGAGAGCGGACCCGGGCACACCCGTCGGACAGGACGTCTGGTGAGGATGGGAACTGGACGTTGAGCGGTGGTCAGCTCCGGCGAACGTGGACAAGGTCAGCAGTAGGAATGCGACGATGTTCACGCAGATTCCCTCACCCAGGTCATAACGCCACGTTTCGCGGGTAGCCTAGTGAGGTGAGAGAAAGGCGTCAATAGGCGCGGCGCTGGGTATTTCGCAAAAAGAAACAGTTTTCCGGCTGGCCGTTTCAACTGACCACACCGCTCGCGCCGGCAGCTACGCACCCGGGCAACCTTCGGCAGAGTCTGCCACAACCCGCGCAGTTGTCAAGAAAGAGTTGGGCCGTCATGGCCGGCTCCGGCCAAGCCGGCTTCCGCGGCCAGCTTGCCAAGCTGCTCGTTCGCTTCGCGCAAGCGCAGGCTGAGCACCTTGCATACCTCCAGAGCAATCTCGGGACGTTGTGCCGTCAAACTCAGGAAGCGGCTTCGCTCCAGGGTCAACAGAGTCGCATCGGAAACGGCCACGGCCGTGGCAGAACGCGGCGCGTCGTCGAACAGAGCCATCTCGCCGAAGCACTCCCCGGGGCCCAGCTCCGCCAGCACGTGCTCACGCGGATGCACGTGCTTGCGGATTTCTACGCGGCCCGCCGTGATGATGCACAGGTCGCTGCCCGGCTGGCCTTCGCGGAAGATAACCTCGCCGGCCAAATACTCTTTCTGGACGAGCGCCTGATCCACAATGAGCAGGTCATCCAGGGAAAGGAATTTGAACAACGGAACATTTTTCAAGAAGAGCACACGATTCATGAACAGACTCCGATTCCACAGGGTGGCCCCTCCGGTGTGGGCCGTGTCGCTGTCCTCGGTGCCGGGGCGGCCCTGTTGAGCCCCTTTGCGTATCAAGGTGTGCAGCAGTGCGTCCCGCACGAGCGGGTCTGCCGGTTCCCGGAGCAGCGCGCCGGGAATTGGCCCGGGCGATGCGGCCAGCGCCAGGATACCGCCGACGCGCACCCAGCGATCCGCAGATACGGCAGCCTGCTCGGCAATGTGGCGCAGTTCTGACGCCGCGACCGCTCGCGGCCGGGCCGGGTTGTGCTGCGGGTCGTTGCGCCGGTGCTGCGCCGTGGCCTGTGCTTCGAGCAGCGGCAGGATGGGCTCGACGAAACGACGATGGCTCAGCGAAGCCATCGTTTCGACCGCATCGGCACGCGCCCGCTCATCGGTGCTGAAGAGAATGCGTCGTACGCAGTTCAGTGTGCGGCGATGGCCCAGAGCGCTGAGCACGTGCAACACCCGCTGCGTGATGCGCAGGTTGGAATCTTCGATCGCTATGCGCAGCGGTTGCCAGATTCCATCGGCCGGCAACAGCGGCAGCCAAGCCAGGTTGTTGCGCACCTGGCGGAAGTCGGCCTGCAAAAAACGGAACAGCCGTTCTTCGGCGCGCGGGCTGCGCACACCACCGATGGCACTGATGGCGGCATCGACGACTTCGGCGCGCGGCGAGGTCAGGTACGGCTCGGCAACCTGCAGAGCAAGCTCCCCGCAGGCGGCCAGCGCCGTCGCCGCTTGTTCGCGCACACTCTGGCTGGTGTCTTCGAGCCGCGGACCCAGCCGCGCGGCAGCGGTTGCGGTGCGGATCCGGCCGAGCAGCTTGGCGGCGGCCGCACGCACCGGGGCTTCGGGATGGGTGAGGAAGTCAGCAGCGACAGCTTCCAGCCCTTCGGCAGGCGCACCGCGATCCAGCAAAACGGCCAGCGCGTCCAGCGCATCGTCCTGCACCGTGGGCGCAGCCCGCTCCAGAATGCGGCGCAGCAGCGGCAGCAGAGCTGGATCCGCAGCGCTCCGCACGGCCTGGATCATAGCCAGATGGGCCGTCGGGCCGAGCGGCTGCTCGAGCACCACAGCGCAGGCAGCTTCGAGTGCCTCGTCCCGAACTCCGACCAGTGGCACAACCACGCAGGCCAGGCCGCGCACCACCGGGCTCGGATCGTCGAGCAGTGCAGCCAGCCGCTCACGGTCGAGCCCTTGCTGGCGCAGAGCGGGCACCGCCACGGCGAGTTCGAGAGCTAATTCGCGCAAACTCTCCTCCTCGCTCTCCAGCAAACTGGGCATCCGTCCAGCGAGGTCTTCGGGGCGGAAGGCGGCATAAAGCCGGACCAGGGAACGGCGCAAGCGCGCATCGGCCGCGGGCAGCAGTGCCTGCAGCTCGGGCAGAAACTCGGCCGGGTTCATCCGAGCGGCCAGCTCGACCCCCAGAATCTGCGCGTTCCGATCCGGGCTGGTGAGCAAGCGGCGCACTTCGTCGGCGTAGCGTGGCGGCAGCTTAGCCAAACCCTCGCCGACGTCATCCAGATTCACCGAGCGCGAGCGCAACATCTCCACCAGCGAAGTCAGATAGTGGCGACCCACGCCGTGGCCGAGGGCCAGCAACCCCGCGGTCAACAGCAACGCGCTGAGCGTGGTTTCCAGGGAATCCAACACGGACTGGCCGACCCAGAGCAATGCACCCGCCAGGGCCATCCCCAACGGATAGCTAAGCCCGTCGATGACGCCCCGCACGCGGCCGAGGAACCGCCGCGGGATGGCGTTGTAGTTCAGCGTATCCACCGGAGCCGCCACGCTATTGCCCAGGGTTTCGTAGTTGATGTTCGCCGCAATGGCTGCAGGCACCTGATAGCTGATCGCCAGCCCGGCAAAGCTGGCCAGGGTCGTGGCGGGATAGATCAGGTTCATACGATGAACGCCCAGCTTCTGGATGAGCGGGCGGGTGAAGAACAGCAGCACAGCAAACTCGAGCACACTGAGCGTGCCGCTCAGCAGGCCCAGGAAGCCGGCCAGTTCTTGCTCCTCCGGGAAGCGCTGCTCATAGATGGAAAACACCTGGAACTCGGCCACGCAACGCAGGAAAGGAACCAGCAGTGCGCTGAGCGCCAGCATCCAGATGATGGGGTGGCGGCGGATGAGCGGTGGAAAGCTCTTCAAGCTTTCCCACACGCCCGCCTGTTCCTCTTCGGCTTCGGCCGCCTCCAGCGGCTGCTGCGCACGGCCGAGCCATGTGAGTTGCGCCATCGCCAGCAAATAGAACGGCGGAACCGCCCACAACAAGTTCGTCGGCGTGAACGCTTCCACCAGCAGGCTGGCCGTCGCGCCACCGAGCAACCCGCCGCCGGACATTGCAGCCAGAAGCAGCGGCGCCGCGCGCTTCAATTCAAGCGAAGTGAAATAATCCGAGACCAACACCCAGAACTGAATCTCCATCAACAGCTCGACGACGCTGAATCCGATGTAGAGGGCAAAATAGCCGGTCAGCATCGCCCGGCTAGCCATCCAGCGCAGCAACAACGCCAGAACGAGGGAACCCAGCAGTAACCCATGGAACAGGCGAAGCCGCGGCACCCGGTCCACCAGGTAGGAAAAGCCGCTCGCCACGGGAATCGAAACGCCAGCCAACAGCACGTAAAACACCGGTAGGCGTTCAGCACCGACGTTGGTCAGAAACAGCGACTCAGCCAACGTCATCGCCAGCACGTCCACGCAGAGCAGCGTGGCCGCCAGCCAGATAAAATGGGACAGGCAGCGCAGTGGCAACGACGAGAGGCCGAGTTTGTGCTCAAGAAAACCAGCCACCCTGGGTGCCGCCTTTCCGCCAGCCCACGAACTGGCGGGCTTTCGGTTCGGGAGTTGGCGCCTGGAAAACCTACTGCCGGCCCGTGGGGATGTCAACGCACGGGCCCGCTGCAGGTGCGCCGCAGTCAGCAGCGGGTTCAGCGCAGCAGACGCAAGCGGTAGGACAACGCGAAATTGATGCCGGGGGCATCCACGCCGGAGCCGTGCCGACGATAATTCGCATCGGTGAGGTTCAACAGGGCAAAGGACAGCTCACTGGATTCCCCCAGGCGCAGCCCGCCGCGGAAGTTCAGGGTGGCATACCCCTCCGTGCGTGTGAACAGTGGAGTGGGTTCGTGGGCGGGGCCAAGGACGCGATCGAGCACTTGCGCGAGCGTTTCGCCGGTCACGATCAGCAAGCCGTCGCGGATCAAGCCCAGCCGCTGCGCTCCGTTGTGAAAGAAATCGGTGATCTGCGTCGCGGTCCGCCGGGCGCCGATACGCGGGTCGTCCAGCTCGGCGGGGTTCAGGCGCGTCTGTGGACCGGAGACTTCCGTGAAGGTTTCCAGCCAGAACCGTCCGCGGGCGTCCACCCAGCGCAGGCTGGCAAAGAAAAAATCCGGGGCCATGCGGCGAGCAAAATTGCCGGTGTCGAGTTCGCGGCCACGGTGTGCCGAGTGGCGCAGGGATGAGCTCCACTGCCGCGTCCAGTTCAGGCGCAGTGTGGATTCCACACCCCAGATGCGCACGCGGCCGATATTCGCGCGGCTGACCACGGGTCGGGAATCCGCGGCAACGAAGATGCGGCCCTCGCGATCCTGCGCCAGGATCGGTTCCCCGCCCACTGTCTGTCCGACCACGTTGACGGGCACGATCAGCACGCGCCGCTGGATGGCATCGAAGAATTCCGAATCGAACAAGGTGACGTCGCCACTAACCCGCTCCCAGCGCCAGCGCAGACCGCCTTCAAAACTCCAGAGCACTTCCGGCGCCAGCGGCCGCCAGGATTGTCCGGTGCTGCGGGCCTCCCGGCTGGCGGAATCGCCGACTTCGGCGCCCAGACGCACCGCCTCGCCCGGCGAGACCTCAAACCCACCGCCGGTGATGCCCTGCTCGCCGAGGTCAAACACGGTAGGAGCGCGAAACCCCCGTGCCGTGCGTCCGAACAGCACCAGTCCCGGTCGCAGGCGATAGCTCAGGCCGGCGTTGAAGGTGAGGTCGGTGAAGGTTTCGGTCGCATCCGGAACGGTGGGGCGGCCATCCAGAAACACATTTTTCGCTGCAAAACTGCGGTATCGGAAATAGCTGAAGCGTGTACCCACTTCGAAGAACAGTCGCTGCGGAAGTGCTTCCCAATCATCGGAGAGATAGAGTCCGAGCGACTGATAGCGCGTGCCGTTGGGGAAACGGGGACGAATCGGCTCTGGCACACCGCCCGGCGCCCGGGAGAACGCACGGCCATCGACGAACTCGTCGTAGAACTCGCCGCCGGCCGTGATCGCGTGGCGTGCGATCGGGGCCCAGGCGGTGGAGAGCCGGTAACCGAACGCCGTCACGCGGCTGATTTCGTTTTCGCGCGCTGAGGTGAGCCGCGCCTGCGTGGTCTGGCCGTCGGTCTGTCGGTTGATGGCGAACGTCGCCTCCAGACTGCGGAGCGCACCCGCGTCCAACCGCTGGTACCGCACGTAGCCGAAACCGAGCCGCTGCGGACCGAAGTTGTGCAACAGTCGGCCTTCGCCCCCGAGCAGCCGGTCGTAGCGTCGGATACCGAACTGCTCCGACTGGATCCAGGCGAAGGTGAGGTACTGCTGGGTGTCCAGTTGCACGCCGAACTTGCTGCTCCAGGACGACTGCGCGTAGTCGGTGTCCACCATCCGGTGGCCCAGAATCTGGCGCACCTGCACGGGAGAAAGCGCGAAGAAACGACGCAGCACGTTGTGGGAATCTTTTCCACCGCCGGCCCGCAGCCCCTGGTGGCGACGAAACGAGCCAATCTGCAAAGCGCTCCAGCGGGGCCCGGCGACCCCCAGGCGCAGCGAGGCCCCACCGGTCAGATCGGCCGAAGCGAACTGTGTTTCTGCTTCGGCCGACCCGCGCACCCCGCGGCGAGTCCACGGAGGAAGCGGCACGGTCATCACGTTGATGGCACCGCCCAAGGCATCGCTGCCGTACTGCGCACTGGCCGGACCGAGGAAAACCTCAACGGCCTCGGCGCTGGAAGCAGGCACCCAGCCGAGATACTGCGTGTTGCCCGAGCGATAGATGGAATTGTTGTAGCGGAGACCATCGATCAGATAGAGCACCGTCTGCGCGCCCTGGCCGCGCAGAATCGGCGAGCCCTGTCCGGGCGTCGTTTCCTGCGGCAGGATGCCGGCTTCTTCGGAGAACATGCGGGGCAGATGAGCCGGCTCGCGGACGGCCAGTTGACGGAGATCCCGAATCCGCACGGTCGCCGGCTCAATCAGCACCTCTTCCGGAGCACCGTGGCGACCGGTGACGGTCACCTCCAGCTCCACTGGCGTGAGCTGCAACTGGATGGCCAGCGCGCCCGCAGTGTCCTGCGGCACATCCAACACGCGTTGGAACGTGGAAAAGCCGCTGGCTTCGATGCGCAGCTCGTACCGGCCGGACCCAAGGCCGCCCAGCGCAAAGCGGCCCGTTTCGTCTGTGGTCACCTCGTGCAGCAGGACGCGGTTGGCACCCAACAGCCGCACCCGCGCCCCGGGCACGGCAAAACCCTGCGGGTCAGAAACTGTTCCGGAGACAAGGTGGGCTGTCGTCTGTGCAAACAGATGGGCAGCAAACCCGACACTCAGCAGCCAGCTACCCACCCAACGGAACCAGCGGAAATCCATTACGGCCTTCAAGTATAGCAGAATCCGTTTCACAGTCCTGAAACTCTGGCGTGTTTTTGTTCCCAAGGGCGACTGCAGCGGCACGTTCAGTGCACCGACGGGGAAATTTGGTCTGGGACTCCGCGCGGAGAGTACAACCGGCCAAGTCCAGTTCCCGGGTCGGGTGAACAAACCGGGCAGAAAAGCTTGCGACCCTGGCCAGAACGGTCAGGCTCAGAACGAATCCGGATCACGGTCAAAGATCAATCAATCCGGCCCGCAGAATGCGCGTTACTAACCTTGGCCTGCACCACCCGCACCCGCGTCACGGCGAGCACCAACTGATGAGTGCAGATTGCAAACGGAACTGTGTGATCAGCAGCCAATCCGCCTGGGTGGATTGCTTGTTTCTCTGGACCTGCAGCGGCTTCGTATGCTTCAGGCCAAATCGAAGAGAAGGATCTCTGCGGGGGCGGCAGCCTTCAGGGTGATCTGCGTTTCTTCGCTGAGGGCGGCACCGTCGCCGGCTGCGAGCCGGTGGCCCTGGAGTTCGACTGCGCCGCGCGCCACCTGCAGCCAGCCATGGCGAGCTGGGGCGAACGTATGGGTCGCGGGCTCGCCGGGCTCGAGCAGAGCAGCGAACAGATGCGCATCCTGGTGGATCGTCACCACCGCACCACTGCCTGGCGGACCCGCAATGCGGAGCAGCCGGCCGCGCATTGCGTCGCGATCCAGACGGCGCTGCCCATAGCTGGGCGCGAGGCCTCTGCGTTCCGGTTGAATCCAGATCTGCAGCAGATGGACGGGTTCGGAGTCGGAATCGTTGAATTCGCTGTGGGCGATGCCGGTGCCGGCGGTCATGCGCTGGACTTCGCCTGGGCGAATCACCGAGCCATTGCCGAGGCTGTCCTGGTGCGCCAGGGCACCGGCCAGCAGATAGGTGATGATTTCCATATCGCGGTGGGGATGCATGCCGAATCCACGGCCGGGAGCCACGCGGTCTTCATTGAGTACGCGCAACGCGCGAAACCCCATCCAACGCGGATCGTAATAGGTGTCGAAAGAAAACGTGTGATAGCTATCGAGCCAGTCCAGTCGCGTGCGGCCCCGCTCTTCTCCGCGGCGAATCGTGATCATTGTTGGCCCCCCGCGGCTGAACGACCGGCACCGGCAGCTACCGCTGCACCGGCGGCGGCTCCGGGATCGCGGCGCCGTCTTTGCGCGGGCTGGAGCCGCCATAGTTCACACCGGTCGCGTACTTGCGCATCACCGCCTGGCCGCCGCCCATCTGACCGGAGTACGGTCCGCGGACTTCGATTTCGTGCCCGCGAGCTGCCAGCTCGGCGCGGACGGCTTCCGGGATGCGCGATTCCAGCATCACATCGCAGCCGGTGAAGGTGAGCTTGGTGAAGCGGGCGGCTTCCAGCGCCTGCTGAATGTTCATGCCGAAGTCCACGATGTTGGCAACGAACTGGGCATGCGCCTGTGCCTGATTCCAGCCGCCCATGATGCCAAACGCGATGCGCGTGTCTCCGTTTTCCATCAGCGCCGGAATGATGGTGTGCAGCGGGCGCTTGCGCGGTGCCAGCGCGTTGGGATGTGTGGGGTCGAGCGAAAACAACCCCCCGCGATTCTGCAGACCGAAGCCCGTGCCTTCGGGAACGATGCCGGCACCGAACCCGGAATAATTCGATTGAATCAGCGAGACGAGGTTGCCGGCCTTGTCCACCACACTCAGATAGATGGTATCGCCGGCTTCGGGTGGTGTGCCGGCGCCGACGTCGCAATTGGCTTTCTTCGGGTCAATCAGCGCGGCACGCTGCTTCGCGTACGCCTTGGAGAGCAGGCCGCGAACCGGCACCTGAGCAAAACGCGGATCGGCGACAAAGCGCAGCAGGTCCGCATAGGCCAGCTTCTTGGCTTCAATCATCAGGTGCAGCGTGTTGGCGGAGTTGTGGCCGTAGTCGGCCAGCGGAAAGTTTTCCAGCAGGTTCAGCATGATCAGGGCGGCGATGCCCTGTCCATTGGGCGGAATTTCATAGACGCGCCAGCCGCGGTAGGTCGTGGAGATGGGCTCCACCCACTCCGCTTCGTATTCCGCAAGGTCTTCGGCAACCATCGTGCCACCGTATTTCTCCGAAGCGGCCAGAATGCGACGGGCGATTGTTCCTCGGTAGAAGGCGTCGCGGCCTTCGGCGGCAATCTGGCGCAACGACCAGGCCAGGTCGGGGTTGCGGAAGATTTCGCCGACGGCCGGGGCGCGACCGCCCGGGTAGAAGGTGCGCAGTCCGGGCGGGTCATCGCGGAACAAACGCAGGCTGAGCGGCCAAAGGGCACCGACAAGCTCGGGCACCGGAAACCCTTCCTCGGCATACCGGATCGCCGGCGCCAGCAGCTCCGCAAAGGATTTGGTCCCGAAGCGTTCGCGCAGTTTGTCCCAACCCTCGACCGCGCCGGGCACAGTGACCGAATGGATGCCGCGCTGGGGCATCCGGTCGTGCCCTTTGGACTTCAGCCATTCAATGGTCAGGCCGCGTGGCGCCCAGCCACTGGCGTTGAGTCCGTAGAGGTTTCCGCTTTTCGCTTCGTAGACGAGTGCGAACAGGTCACCGCCAATGCCATTCGAAGTCGGCGCGACCAGGCCCATCACGGCATTGGTGGCAATCGCCGCGTCCACGGCATTGCCACCAGCGGCAAGGATCTGGACACCGGCCTGAGCCGCCAGCGGACTTTCTGCGGCCACAATGCCGTAGCGGGTAATGGTCATCGAGCGTGCTGTCCAACGATCCTGCGGTGCCAGCTCCCCGGTGCTCATCAGTATCCCCACGCTCAGCAGTCCGGCTGCGATTCCGACGCGTTTCATGCCACCCTCTCCGCTCCGGGCGCCAATCTATCGTGAACCGCGTCGCCGCGCAAGCGCGCCCGAGCTGGCCAGACTCCGGTGCTCCTCACGGCGTGAACGTGCGATAGAAGTCCACGCCAGAGAAATTGGCGCGAAGCGCGCGTCCTTCGACCACCGCGTCAAACTGGAGCCGTTCGGCGGAGTGTTCTTCGCTGCCCACGCGGAATAGACCGGGCGCCAGCGGCACCAGCTCTTCTTCTTCCCCGGAGGGAAACACCACCCAGAGTTTTCCCTTGCGCGTCAGGACCCGGAAATTGGAAAGCCAGGGATTCGTTGTACTGTAATGGCCTTCGTAGAACTTCCATTCCACAGGCACCTCAAAGCGCCGCGGGCCCGTGTAGCGTTCGTGGTAGAACGCGGTGGCGCCATGGTGCACTTCGACAACCGGGCCCTGGCCGTGCTCGGCCGTCGCGCGGGTGAAGACGATCGGGAACAGAGCGAAGTCGGCGTGCGGCGTATAGAAGCGATCCGGCCCGCGCCGCTCCAGCCGGATGCGCTGCCCGACACGCAGCAGATACAGCCCGTCGCCGGAGGCAATGAACTGCACGGACCGGCCATCCGGGGCGGTGAACGTGCCGGCGTAGTCGGTGGCGTTTTCGACCCGGGTGGGCGGCACGCGCTCGGGCAATGCCGGCAACGGCCGCAACTGCAGTGCGGCGTGGACGCATTCCAGGGCGAACTCGGCGATGCGGTCAGGCGCGCCCGGTCCGTTTATCATCACCACCACCCCCAGGCCGGAGCTGAAATCGCCCAGCAGCATGGCGCGATAGCCAACCATGGCACCGCCGTGGCCGAACCACGTACGTCCATCTTGGTCCCAAACTTCGAGGCCGTAGCCGTACCATCGATCACCGCGGGCGCGCACGAAACGCTGCGTGAGCAGCGCAAAGCTCTCTTCCGAGAGGAGGCGCCCGCCGGCAACCGCGCCACGGTTCAACAACATGCGCAGGTAAGCCGCCAGCTCTGCGGGTGTTGCGGCGATCGAGCCGTCGCCCGCACCGTACTCGAACCAGGGGGCCGGAACCAGGGGATGCGATCGGTGCGCGGGACGGTCGTCGTAGGCGGTCTGGTGGCCGACAGCCATGCGGGGCCGCGCGGCAAAGGTGATCGTGGGCTCGCTGTGGTGCATGCCCAGCGGCTGGAAGATGCGGCGGCGGAGGATCGTCGCGTAATCGGCCCCCTCGAGCGCTTCGAGCAGGTAGCCGAGCACCTGATAGCCGACGTTGGAGTAGGCCCAGTGCGCACCAGGCGGCGCGCCGGTGATCCGCTCGCGCAGTGCCCAAACGCTGAACCGCGAGGAGGGAATATCGTCACGGTCGCGCGGCAGTCCGGCGGTGTGCGTGAGCAGATCATGCACGGTGAACGGGGGATGCGCCGTGACGATGGAAAACCAGGGCCAGTAGCGCACGAGCGGCGCATCGAGCGCGAGTTTGCCCTCGTCGTGCAGCTGCAACAGAGCCACCGCAGTGAACGATTTCGAGATCGAGCCGATCTGGAACAACGTTTCGGACGTGACCGGACGGCGGGCAGCCGCATCCGCATGTCCGAAGGTGGCCAGATGGAGCAGCCCCTCGCGATTGGTGATGGCCAGGGCCACCCCGGGCGTGCGCGATTCGGCCATCTGCTGGCGGACAAACGCCGCTAGGTGCCGCCAAGCCTGCGCGAGCCGGACGGCTTCGCTCTGCCCGACCGCCGCTGTGGCCCAGGCGAGATAGAACACAGCGAGCTGGTGCCACTTCCTTCGGTAAGGGCGCATGGACTCACCTCCACAGCCAGTGGGCCAGCAGCGTGCCGTGGCTATTCGATGCGCCGCAGCGTGAGTTTCGTCCCGGCCTGCACAAGTTCCAGGCCGATGACTTTGCCCGCGGCGTCTCGGTGGAACGTGAGCTGAGCGTCCACCGCGCGCAGGAAAAACCTGTCTTCCGCTTCGGCGAAGATTTCCAGCTTGGGCTGCCCAGCGGCCTGCGCAAACAGCCGGTTCCCTTCCCGGGTGATTTCCAGAGTCAGAGCTTCGGACTGGTAACGGCCCACGTAGCGTTCCAAGACATCCGTCGGCAGTTCGATGGCCGTGCGTTCGCGCGGCAGCTCGTAGGTAGCCCCGAACAGAATCGCCGCCAAATCGCGCGCAATGCGGCCGGCGTTGGCCTGCTCCACGTTGCTGAGCACGATGATCGTGACCCGCTCCTCGGGATACCGCGCCAGGAATGCCGAAAAGCCGTTGATGCCTCCACCGTGGCCGATCAGTTTGCGGTCGAACTGTTGTCGCACCCCCCAGCCGTAGGCGTAGTCGTTCTGCACCGGGGTGAACAGGCGCTCCCGCACCGGTGCGGGGAGCAACAGGTCGGTGTAGAACGACTGCTCCCAGCGATAGAGGTCTTCGACGGTGGAATACAGGGCACCGGCGGCATGCGGGATGGTCATGTCGAGAAAGCGGGCGTTGCGCAGTTGCTCGCCTTCGCGGCTGTAGCCGCGGGCGCGATGGGGCAGAATCGTTTCGGTGTGATCGTAGCCGGTATCGTCCAGCTCAAGCGGTTCGAGAATCCGATCCCGCAGAAACCGTTCATAGGGCTGGCCCGAAACCTTCTCAATCACATAACCCAGCAGGATGTAGCCGGAGTTGCTGTAGGCCCAGCGCTCGCCCGGAACAAATTCGAGTGGACGATCGCGAAAGCGATCGATCGTGCAGCGGACCGGGCAGGGCAGCGCCATCTTCTCGGCATAGTCCGGGAAGCTGGTGAAATTCGGAATGCCTGAGGTGTGCGTGAGCAGATGGTGCAACGTGATCGTCTGCCAGGCCGGCGGACACGGGTCGAGGAAGCTGCAAATGGAATCCTGCACGCGCAGCCGGCCCTGCTGTTCGAGCAGCAGAATGGCGGCGGCCGTGAACGCCTTGGTCAGCGAACCGATACGGAATTTCGTGATCGGTGTGTTGGGAATGGTGTGTTCCAGGTCGGCAAACCCGTAGCCCTTCCGCAGCAGAATTTCACCTCGGTGCGCCACCAGAACCGTGCCCATGAACCGGTTCACGCGCATCTGGGCCGCCAGGTATTCCTCCGCGCGGGACACGAAGTCCGACGCCGGCACCTGAGCAAACGCCGGCAGCACAAAAAACAAGAGCGGGACCACCACCAGCAAGCGAACCCGGTATTTTGCTGACATCGAAGCAGCCTCCCGAGGGCGCATTGTAGCCAGTGCGTCGGCCGACGCCAGCGGAAAATTCGCTCGGGTGACCGAAACCCAGCGGCCCGGGCGCAATCGGCTTCAGGGCGTGGTGACCACCAAGGCGGCGCACGGCTGGCGACCGTGGCGGCGGTAGCTGTGCGGCAGCGAGGAATCAAAATAGATGGAATCCCCGGCGGCCAGCAGATGCTCTTCGTCGCGGATGCGCAGCGCCAACAGGCCACGAATCACGTAGAGGAACTCGACACCGGGATGGGTGTGGGGTTTCTGCTTCTCCGGCGGCACCGGCCGGAACTCCGCCCAGTAGGCGTTCAACTTCCGCTCGGTTGCCGGATAGTCCAGCGATTCAAAAAAGAAGGCCGGCGTGCGCGCATCCTGCCGTTCGGGCAGGCGGATGCGATCCCGGCGCCGCACGATGGCCACGATATGGCGCCGAGGGTCTTCGGTGAAGAAGTATTCCAGGCCGACGCTGAAAACCATTGCGATGCGCAGCAAGGTGGGCAGCGTGGGAAACAACCGTCCACGCTCGAGTTTGGAGAGCAACGCGGGGGAAAGCCCGGTGTGCCGGCCAAGCTCGACCAGGCCCATCTTTTTGCGCAGGCGCAGTGCGCGCAGCTTTTCCCCGATGGCGTAACGTCGCAAACCGTGTTCCAGGGTTGGGGAGAGCATGGGGACCTCACTGCATTTGATTGAGAGTCAAACGAACGGGTCGGATTTTGACTCTGTTTCACATGACTAATTAGTGTGAACGCTTTTTTACTTGAAGTCAAGATATTTTGAATTATAATCACAAGCGAAAGAGCTGGACAGATGACACCGCGAGGGAGGACGCCTAATGCGAACGCTCGACGTTATCGTCGTTGTACTGGTTCTAGTCGGCGCGCTGAACTGGGGGCTGGTCGGCGTGGCCGGCTTCGATCTGGTCGCCGCGCTCTTTGGCCTGCGCTTCGGCGAGACCTCAGCCATCAGTTCTGTGGTCTACATCTTGGTCGGTCTGGCTGGGGTCTATTCGATCCTGTTCTGGCGGTCCATCCGCCAGCGGTGGCACGGCCAGACGCAAACGGCCCGTGGGCGCTGAGGGGAGTCCAGAAGCCGTTGCGCGCAAAATTTTCTCCAAACAGCTACGAAAACAAAAACGAAGGAGGAACTCCATGTTCGATCTTTGTGGCAATACGTTTTGGGGGATGTTGCTGGGCGGGTTGGTTGGCCTGACCCTGCTGGTTGCGGGCGTGGCGGCCAACACGGCTCCGACACCAATCCCGGAGCGCGACATCGTCGACACGGCGGTGGCGGCCGGGCAGTTCACAACGCTGGTCAAGGCACTGGAAGCGGCCGGGCTGGTGGAGACACTGAAGGGCAAGGGACCGTTCACCGTGTTTGCGCCGACCGACGAGGCGTTTGCCAAGTTGCCGGCGGGCACGCTGGACGCGCTGCTCAAGCCCGAGAACAAGGCACGGCTGACGGCCATCCTGACCTACCACGTGGTGCCGGGCAAACTGCTCGCCGCCGACGTGGTCAAGCAGAGCAACCTGAAGACAGTACAGGGCGGCTCGCTGCGCGTCAGCATCAAGGCTGGCTCGAACGTCCTGTTGGACAACGCACGAGTGGTGAAGACCGACATTCTCTGCTCGAACGGTGTCATCCACGTGATTGACTCGGTTGTCCTGCCTCAGGACAACTAGAGTCAAGGCGGCGGCCGGGAAATTTCGGGAATCCCTCAGGCGAGGACCCGGCCGCCGCTATTTTTTTCCTCACAGTCCTGTCTTGATCGTTGCCTTCTGCTGCGGAGTCTGACCGGTCGCTGTTCCCTTCCCTGCTGCACAACTCGGCACCGCAGTGCGCCTCCTACGGGAGGGGAACTTTTCTGCGGAAGACTGCGTACGCTTTTGTGAAGGAGGGACAGCCCAATGCGACCCACACGAAGGCTCTTTGCCGTGCTGGCATTGTTTGCGGGACTTGCGCTGACAGCTCCCGCCGCGGCGCTGGCGCAGGACGAGCGCTGGCTGCACGTCCGCGTAGACGCATCCGACGGCCAAGGTGAAAAGGTACGCATCAACCTGCCGCTGTCTCTGGCGGAAAAAGTCCTGCCCGCCATCCACACCCACGAACTGCGCGGGGGCAGGCTGCGCATCCATCACCGCGGTCTGCATGAGGTGGACATCCGCGCCATCGTGGAAGCCCTGAAAACAACGCGCGACGGTGAATTCCTGACCGTCGAGAGCGAAAAGGAAAACGTTCGGGTGGCCAAGCAGGGAGGCTACCTGCGGGTCGAAGTCCGGGGCAAGAACGGAACCACGGTCGATGCGACCGTGCCCATGGCCGTGGTCGAGGCGCTGCTTGACACCGAAGACCCCAACGAGCTGAACGTAGCCGCTGCACTGCGGGCGCTGGCCGCGCATGGCGACATCGTCATTGTCGATGTGCGTGAACAGAAAGAGTCGGTGCGCGTGTGGGTCGACACCCGCAGCACACAGGATTGATCGTGCGCGTACGGTCAATTCTGCGGCTCCGGGCCGGCGGGGCGTAACCTAGTGCCGAACGGGGAAGCCACCATGGCGCTGGTGGGGAAACTCCTGCTGGGTTTGCTGGGGACCGTCGTGATGGTCGGCGTACTGGCCTACAGCGAGGGGGCGGTGATTGTCCGGGTGCGCACGCACCATCCCGCGGGCGAGGACCGGAACCTGTTTCTGCCGGCCGCACCGCTGCCGCTGGCGATGAAATGGATCCCCAAAGCCAGCGTTCCTCAACTGCCACCCGAAGCGCGCCAGCTGCTGCCGGCCGCGATCGAGGCCGTGCAACAGCTGGAAACGACCCCGGATTTCGTGCTGGCTGAGGTCGAGCAGATCCAGAAGCGTGTACACATCGAAAAGCGCGGCCAGAAGCTGATTGTGGAGGTCGACTCCCCGGAGAAGTCCGTCTCCATCGAATTTCCGCTCCGGACAATCACCCGGGCGCTGCGCGAAGTGGAGCGGGCGCAGGATCAGCTCGAAGTGGAGTACCGCAGCCACTGCCTTCCGTCCGGCCGCCTGCTCACCGGCCGATAGCCGCTGTACAAACGGGGTCACGCGGGCATGCCAGGGTTAGCTCCGCAGCCCTGCAGGAACAGGAAAGTCCGACCGCGAAACGAAGTCCCACAGGCTACGGTGGCGGCAGGCCAGGCATCAGGGGCATCTTTTGCGGCTCGCTGCGAATCTGCGAGCGTTCGCCCTCGAGCAGCTTGAGCAGCGTCATGGAGCCGTCGCGGCCGGTCATCTTCACAATCCCGTAGGGAGCCACCTGCTGGGAGATCCAGACATCGGCAGTGCCATCTTTCATGCGGAAGTGGTCGCAGGTGAACGAGCCGGCCGGTGTGGTGACTGTTTCGGTGCCCAGGTGCTCGGCAACGGCGCGGATGTCCTGAGGCACGGGCCCGCCCGGCTGGCTCGTGTTCCGCTGCATCAGAACGGGGATCTCCATCGGCGGCTCATCCCCACTCTGCATGATCATTCGCAGCACGTCGGGTTTTTGTGCCTCAAACACAACCAAGGATTTGATCACCAAACGGCCTTCCTCGGACTGTGTCATACGCATCTCCACCCAGTATGCGGTTTTCCCGACGACTTTTTCCTCCCCGACGACTGCAAACTCGAACTGCGTCTTGCCATGCTGTGGATGGTGGATCTCATAAACGGCACCCCCGCCGACCTTCGGAGACCAGACACCGCGCAGTTGGGGGCCCTGTGCTGGGAGCTCCGCCCAGACCGATGCACAGCAGATCAGAGTCAACCAACAGGCCAGGGTCAGCTTTTGCCTCTGCATAGATCCTCCCGTGCCGTGCTTCTGGAGATGGCTTCGATGCGGTCACGTTGCGTTAGAGATCGACGCCTTCCCGATTGGTCATCTTGCGTGGGTCGAACTTGGCGCGCAGATTCAAAGACTTGACCGAGCAGAAAAACTCCAGCGATTTTTCATTGGCCGGTACGACGGCTTCGCCGGAGGCCTCGCGCCTGGGGAACTGGAAGAGCACACCCTGCAACCGCCCGCCGGCTTGGCTGCGGAGCAACTGCACGGCGACCGGAGCCACCTTCTTTTTCGTACTGCCGACGTGCAGCCCGGCTCGTGCTTGCAACTCGGCTTCGGTGACGCCAGCAAAGGGACTCAGGTCAGCGCCGAGCACAAGAATCTGGAAGGAATCCGGCTGGGCTTGCAGTAACTGGCCGGGGTCCGGGAGCGGATTGCCCGCCAGCTCGGCATTGCGCACCAGGGCCTGGCGTACCGTGAGCGACGAAACCCAACGGATGAGGAACTCCGCCTGGGGCACGCGCAGCGCCACCTCCGAAGGCGACGGCGGAGCGCCGGACTGCACGGGAGCAGCGCTGGGCAGCCCCATCTCTCCGGCCGGCTGCACCCCAGCAGGTTGTGGTGCGGGCGCGCCGTTTTCGGAACCGATCTCCGTACCGACCGGGAGCGGCCGCCAGCTCACTGCAACGCGCACCGTCCGCGCCCAGGGGGAATCGTTCAGTACTTTTTGCACATCTTTCTCGTTCCATTCGGTGTAAGGCTTTTCTTTCCACGGGTCGCCGGCCCAGGCCAGCAGCGATGCAACACACACCAAGGCCAGCGCCTTGACCAATGGTTTCATGGTCCACCTCGGCCCGCAGGTTGCCTGGCCGAAAGTCATCATCTCACGTTTCTCGCTGGTTTGCACCGGCAAAAATCATTCATAGGCCAGCGCATCCACCGGATCGAAACCCGCAGCGCGCCAGGCGGGATAAAGCGCACCGGCCGTCGCCCCGAGCGCAGCCAGCAGAATGGCGCGCAGAATCCAGGCCCCGTCAATCAGCACAGTGAGCGTGGGGTTCGTCTGGGCCAGGACGGCACGCACCGCATAGGTCGCGACCAGGCCGAGTCCACAGCCCAGCACAACCAGCAGCAGGGTCTCACCCAGAATCAGGCCGCTGATGCCGCGTTTCGAGGCACCCAGGGCCTTCAGGATACCAATCTCACGCGTGCGTTCGAGCACCAGCGTGTGCATGGTCAGCAGCACGACCAGGAAGCTGATGGCCACACCGATCCCGACAATCGAGTGAACGAACGGCTGCAGCTCGGGCAGATTTTCGGAATTCATCAACGTCATGTACTCGGCCACCGAACGCACCGTGTAGCCGGGCAGCAGGGTCAGGAGGGCGGTGCGGGTCGCTTCGGTGTCCCCGTGGCTGCGAACATAGATCAGCGAGATGTGGTCCTGCGCACCCACGATCTCTTGCGCGGTGCGCAGCGGAAGGAAATACCGCGCGCCCTTGCCGTGCCGCACAATGCCTGCAACCCGAAATGTGTGTCCGAGCAGCTCGATGCGGTCACCTACGCGCAGGCCGCTGGCACGCGCACGAATGTCGTCGACTAGCACCTCGTCGGCGGCCTGGAAGGGACCGCCCGCAAGAAATTCAAAGCCCCGGCCCAAGCGATGGAAGCTGGGGTAGTCGATGCCGTAGATGACACTGAGCCCGGCGGTATCGTTCACCACCAGCACCGGGGCGACCTGGGCGACATCGGGCAGCTCGAGCAGTCGATCCGCCAGGGTTTCCTCCATGATGGCTTTGGAAAACGCGAAGAAAATCGAAGCATTGGGCGGTTGGACGAACAGGTCAGCGCCAACACCTTCGACGCGTTTGCCCCATTCGCGCACCACCCCGCTGGACAGGCCAACGATGAACAGCACCAAGAAGACCTGCAGAGCGATGGCAACAATCGTCAGCGCCGAGCGAACTGGACGCGTCCACAGATTGGCCCAGAGAAATTGACGATAGGAAAATCCGTTCGCTGGTCGGACCGGCATCCACTCGGCCTCGGCAAACACTCACTGTAGCACTCGACGACCGAGGCGGTCAAAAGCCGGACTGGGGAGGCGCGTTTTCAACAAAAATGTCGAAAAGTTTGTGGAAATCGCGTTGCGAAATTCTCTAAACGCAGAGAAGAGCGCAAGTTGATGCGGTTTGCACCATCTTGATGCAACCCAAAAAAATTCTGGAACCCAACGTGCAAAAAGCACAACCCTTTTCACACGCAGCCGCCCAGGCCGTGGAACCCAGCAGCATTGACTCGCAGATCAGTACCAGCGCGGAGGCTCTTCGAGCTTGATACGAATGGTCTCTTTTTCTTTTTCAAGCGTGTACCAGCGGCCGAACGTCTTCCAGCCCGGGGCAATCACCTGGATGAGCACCTTGCCACGCGGCGCGATTTCATAGCGGGTCACGCCCTGCGCGTTGGTTTTCAGATTCAACTCGAGCAGCTTCGAGCGCTCCGATTTGCCTTCGCGAGGGAAGCGCAGGTAGACACTGGCGTTATCCACCGGGACTTCTTTTTTGCCGCCAACGACTTCGATGCGCAAATCGGTCCGGGCATCTTCGTTGGGCTTTCCTCCGGCTTCCGCTTTCTTCTCCTGTGCGGCGACAGGCCACAGGAGCAGCAGGAAAAGCACCAGCAACCCGGTCGGAGATTTCCAGAACCGTGCCATCGGTATCATGAAATTAGAAGTTGGACGGCACAGGAACGTTGTCCAGCGGCGCGCGGCCCCTGCGGTCGTGCTCCCCGGCAGTGTATTGTCCGTGCCGCGTCCAGCCCGCAAGCCAAAGCAACCGCACGAACAAAACCGATGGCCTGACCCACGGCGCCGAACCGGTGCGAATTGACTGCGACCAAGGGCTGCGTTACCTTCGTGCGGCTCGCTTGCGGCCCTGCGGACCGCACCAGCCCGGTAAAGTTTCTACACCCGAGCGGCCTCGTCCGGCAACGGGAAATGCACGCAGGCCGCAGTGACCAGCGACACCAGTGAGGAGACCTCCATGGGCTTTGCCACCGATTGCATCCACGTGGGTCAGGAACCAGACCCCAGCACCGGAGCCATCGTTCCGCCGGTCTACCAGACCTCCACCTATGTGCAGGAAGGAGTCGGCAAGCACAAAGGCTACGACTACGCGCGCACGGCGCACCCGAACCGACGCGCGCTGGAACGCTGCGTGGCCAAGCTGGAAGGCGGCGACGCGGCCTACGTGTTCTCTTCGGGCATGGCGGCGATTGATGCGGTCTTCCGGTTGCTGCGGCCCGGCGACCATGTGATCGTTTCGCAAGCCGTCTATGGCGGCGTGTTTCGGCTGACGACCCAGTTGCTGGTTGAGTTCGGGCTCTCCTTCGACTTTGTGGACACCTCTGACCTGAACACAATCGAACGGGCGCTGCAGCCGGCCACGAAGATGATCTACGTCGAAACACCCACCAATCCGACGATGCTCATTACCGACATTGCTGCGGTGGCCGAGCTGGCGCGTGCGCACAACCTGACGCTGGTGGTGGACAACACGTTCCTTTCGCCGTACCTGCAGCGTCCCCTCGAACTCGGCGCGCACATCGTGGTGCACTCGATGACGAAGTACCTGAACGGGCACAGCGACTGCACCGGCGGCGCGGTAGTTTTGACGCGGCGCGAAGACGCCGAGCGCATCTATTTCATCCAGCGCTCCGCCGGCACGGGGCTGGCTCCGATGGACTGCTGGCTGGTGGCGCGCGGCATCAAGACCCTGCCGGTGCGCATGGAACAGCACTGCAAGAATGGCCTGGCTGTCGCAGAGTTTCTCGAAAAGCACCCGAAAGTGAAGCGGGTGTTGTATCCCGGACTGAAATCCCATCCACAGTACGAAGTGGCCCGGCGGCAGCAGCGCGGACCGGGCGCGATGCTTTCGTTCGACCTCGGCACGCTGGAGGCGGCACAGCGGATGCTGGAAAACGTCAAACTCTGCGCACTGGCGGAAAGCCTGGGCGGGGTGGAAACGCTGATCTCCCTGCCCGCGTTGATGACGCACGCCTCGGTGCCGGCCGCAGTGCGCCAGCGGATCGGGATCACCGACGGACTGGTGCGGCTGTCGGTCGGCATCGAAGATGCCGAAGACCTGATCGCCGATCTCGATCAGGCCCTGGCCAAGGTCTGAGCGGCGGCGCCGTCCCGCTGCTGACGCTACAGCCAGTACTTGCGGCGGAACAGCCAGAGCAGGCCGAGCGCCGCGCCGGTCATGATCCCGGTCGCCACCGCCCACCCGAAGCGATGCTCGAGCAGCGGTAGGTTCGGGAAGTTCATTCCATAAAAACCAGTCACGAGCAGAAAAGGCAGCGCCAGGGTGGCGAAAATCGTGAGCGCCTTCATCACCGCATTGGCGCGATTCGCGGTGGCCGAAAGATGCACGTCCAGCAGGCCGGTCAGGATTTCGCGGTAGGATTCGGTCAGGTCCATGGCCCGGACCAAATGGTCATAGATATCGCGAAAATAGGCGTACTGAGAACGGATCCAGGGCTCGGTGCAGCGCAGCAACTGATTCAGCACTTCGCGCATGGTGGCAGCGGTGCGGCGGAAATCGACCAGCGCACGACGCAAGCGAAAGAGTTCCGCCAGCAGGGCCGGCGAGGGATCTTCGACCACACGCTCTTCGAGCACGCGGATGCGATCTTCGATGGAGTCGAGCACGGGCAGGTAGCGATCGACGATGACGTCGAGCAGCGCGTGGAGCAGCCGGCCGGGATGCGCCAGCCGCGGCTGCGCTTCGAATTTCTGCCGCACGGCGGCCGCGGTGCGGCTGGGACCTCGGTGGACGCTGATAAGAAACTCGCGTCCGACAAAAATGTCGAACTCGCCAAAGCGGCTGGTGCACGTTTCCGGATCGAAATGGACGGTGTTGGCCACCAGAAAGAGGTGGCCTTCGTATTCTTCCAGCTTGGCGCGGGTCAACTGGTCGCGGCAGTCCTCGATGGCCAGCTCATGCAGACCGAAGGTGGTGGCGAGCTGGTCCAGGGCCGGGCCGGAGAGGTCTTCGACGTGGTACCAGCGGAAGCCATTCCGCTCGCCGAGCAGCCAGGGGGCCAGTTCCGCCGGCGCTGTCATGTGCGGCTCGCTTTTTTCTGCCGGGAGCGCGTCTCCGGCAGCAAACTATCGTCCAGCCAGTGCAGGTACGGCTGTGACCCGTGCACGATGGGCACGGCGATGATCTCGGGCACCTGGTAGCTGTGCAGGCGCACAAGGGCCGCTTCCAGACGCGCGAACAGCCGCCGGTCCGTCTTGATGACGAGCAGGTGTTCCGCCGCAGTTTCCACCTTCCCTTGCCAGCGGTAGGTGGAGCGCACGCGCGCCTCGTGCACATTCACACAGGCGGCCAGACGCTGTTCGACCAGCGCGTGGGCGATGCGGTCGGCTTCGGCGGCTGTGCCGCAGGTAACAAAGACCACGATGGGATCCCGCCGTCTCGGCATTCGCTCGGCTCCCCCAAGCGCAACTTGACGACGCCACGCTTGCCCCGTCCGGGCGTCAAGATACAATAGCCGCCGATGCCGAGCAAACAGATCCGATTTGGAACCTCCGGTTGGCGCGCCATCCTGGCTGACGAATTCACCTTTGAAAACGTCCGCCTGGCCGTGGCAGCCATCGCCGGCCATGTGAAAGCCCGGCGGAGGAATCCCACACTGATCGTGGGTCACGACACGCGCTTTCTCTCCGAGGAGTTCGCGCAGACGGCGGCCGGCGTGCTCGCCGCACACGATGTGCGCGCGCTGCTGTGCGACGCCCCCACACCCACACCCGCCATCGCCTGGGAAATTCTGCGGCAGAAAACCGACGGGGCCATCAATTTCACCGCGTCGCACAACCCGGCCGACTATCATGGACTGAAATTTTCCGGCGCCGATGGAGCGCCCGCAAGGCCCGAAGTGACCCGCGAGATCGAAGGGCGCTTTGCGCAGCTGGCGGCCACTGGACGGCCGGTTCCGGAAGCGGCCGAAGCCGACGGCGACCGCATCGCACCGCGCCAGCCGTATCTGGAGCGCTTGGGCGAACTGGTGGACCTGGAGGCAATCCGCAGCGCCAACCTGCGGGTGGTCTGCGACCCGCTCCATGGTGCCGGCATCGGTTACTTGGATCGCATATTCGTCGAGCACGGCGTGACCGTCACTGCCATCCGCACCGACCGCGATGTTCTATTCGACGGACTGGGACCGGACGTAGGCGAACGGAATCTGGCACCGCTGCGCGAGGCCGTGCGCGCGCAACAGGCCCACCTCGGGCTGGCCACCGATGGCGACGCCGATCGCTTCGGTGTGCTGGACGCCGGCGGCCGCTTTGTACAGCCCAACCATATCCTGGGACTGCTGCTCGATTACCTGCTCGAGACGCGCGGCTGGCGCCTGGGGGTGGCACGCAGCGTGGCCACCACGCACCTGCTCGACGCGGTGGCGCACCACTACGGCGTGGACGTTCACCAGACACCGGTCGGCTTCAAATACATCGGGGAGCTGATCCGGCAAGGCCGCGTGGCCCTGGGTGGGGAGGAAAGCGCCGGCATGAGCCTCCACGGCCACGTGCCCGAGAAAGACGGGATCCTCGCCTGCTTGCTGGTGGCGGAGATGACGGCACGCCGGGGTGGTATGCCGCTCGCCGATCAGCTGCGCGCTCTGTTCCGAAAGCTGGGCGCGGAATTCTGGCCGCAGCGCGAAAATCTGACCGTCCCGGAAGCGGTGCGGGCCGGATTGCCTGAACGCATCCGGGGTAACTTTTCAGAATTCGCCGGCAAAAAAGTGATTCAAACCGACCGCACTGATGGTATCAAGCTCGTGTTCGGCGACGGCTCCTGGCTGCTGCTGCGCAGCAGCGGAACCGAACCACTGGTGCGCATCTACGCTGAAAGCAACGCACCGGCGGAAACGGAAAGACTGATTGGAGCCGCTAAGCAGTGGCTGCTGGAATGAGCAGAATCGCAAAACCATCCCTGCAACGCCAGCAGGTCGGACGGCGCCCGGCGCAGGCCGCTCGCGACAGGGTCGGCCGACTGCGGCAAAGGCTCCACCGGCGGGGGCTTCCGCTGCTGGCTGTCGGCGTGCTCCTGTTGCTGGTCCACGACCTGTTCGGCGAGCACGGGTTGCTGGCCCTGCGGCGCAGCCAGAAGGAAGCAGAACGGCTCGAACAGGAAATCACCGCACTGAACGAAGAAAACCAACGACTGTCGGGTGAAATCGAAGCTCTGAAGAGTGACCCCGCCACGATCGAACGCATTGCCCGCGACGAAATGGGCCTGGCCAAACCGGGCGAGTTCATCTTCACGCTCCCGCCCAAGCCGCAGCCAACGGAAACGCAGCGGCCCGAATAGTCCGCACCCATCCCCGCAAACGAACCGACCGCTTGGCAATACATCGCCTGTACACACAATACCGAGGCGAAGTACATTGGCCGATAGGACGACGATGCGAACGATTCCCTTCTCGGCCGCACTGGTGGTGTGCAGCCTGCTCGGGCTTGCGGCGGCCTTCTATGGAAACTGGGTCGGCATGAGCGGACGCAGCTTTGCCGTCAGCCTGGGGGTGCTGATTGCGCTGCTGGCCGGACAGATTCTGTTCGCTTCGGCGGGGCTGGCGAGCAAAGCCGCAGCGTGGCGAGCACAGGCCGGTGCGGTGGCCGGTGTGTTTGCGCCGTTGGTCATCTATGCCGTCTACGCTGCGGGAACCGGAACGGCTTCGGCCGGGTGGATGTTGGCCATCGCCGCGTACACGCTCACACCGACGCTGCTGCTCGCCCCGGTGCGCGGGCAGCGCGCGGGCACCTGGGCCGACTACGCCGCTGCATTGACCCTCTGGCTGCCCGTGGAGTTCCGCTGGCTGGGTGGCGCGTGGGCGGCAAGCGGTGAGTTCCGCTACCTGCTCAGCACGCTGCTGGCTGTGAACACGGCCATTGCCAGCTTTCTACTGCTGCGGCGACTGCAAGGCGTGGGCTATTCGCTCGGCTGGGGCCCGCGCTGGGGGCGCGTGATCGTCGGCCACTTTGTGATCTTCGCCGCGCTGGCGATCCCGCTGGGCAGGGCCATCGGCTTCATCGGCTGGGGGCCGAACCCGGAGCGATTGCCGTTGCTGCCGGTCACGTTGGTCGCTACGCTGCTGTTCACAGCCTGGCCCGAGGAGTTGCTCTTCCGCGGATTGCTGCAAAATTTTCTCGAGAAATCCCTGCGCGGGTCTCGGGCCGGGCTCATCGTGGCTGCGGTGGTCTTTGGTCTGTCCCACATCAACAACCTGGGCTTTCCGAACTGGCGCTATTGGCTGCTGGCGACGCTGGCCGGGCTGTTCTACGGGCGCGTGTGGCAGAAGACGGGTTCGATCTTTGCCTCCGCACTGATGCACACGCTGGTGAATACGGTCTGGGGGCTGTTGTTCCGGACGGCGTGAGAACGCCGGGCGTGTGTGAACCGGAGCCGCGAATCAGCGGACGACACCGGTCAACGGCGAAGAGGCCGAAGCGTACAACCGTTTGGGCATCCGCCCAGCCAGGTAGGCCTTGCGACCGGCTTCGACGGCAGCGCGCATGGCTTCGGCCATCCGCACGGGGTCCTGGGCCTCGGCAATGGCAGTGTTCATCAGCACGCCATCAGCGCCGAGCTCCATAGCGATGGTGGCATCGGAGGCCGTGCCGACGCCGGCGTCCACAATCAGAGGGACTTCCGTGATCCGTTCGCGCAGGATGCGCAGGTTGGTGGCGTTCTGTACGCCGAGCCCGGAGCCGATCGGCGCCGCGAGCGGCATCACCGCGGCAGCGCCGGCGTCAATCAGCTTGCGGGCAACGACCAGGTCGTCGTTCGTATACGGCAGCACCACGAATCCCTCGCGCACCAGAACCCGCGTGGCCGCCACAAGCTCCTCCGTGTCCGGAAACAGCGTCTGCGGATCGCCGATCACTTCCAGCTTGATCCAGTGGGAAAGCCCGACCTCGCGCGCCAGCCGCGCCGTGCGGATCGCTTCCTCGGCGGTGTAGCAGCCGGCTGTGTTCGGCAACAGGAAGAATTTTTCACGGTCAATGTAGTCGAGCAACGATTCTTTGGTTTTGTCGGTCAGGTTGACGCGGCGGACCGCCACGGTGACCATCTCTGCGCCAGAAGCTTCATGCGCGCGAACCATCTCCTGGTAGGTGCGGTATTTCCCGGTGCCGACAATCAGCCGCGAGCGAAACGTGCGGCCGGCAATCACAAGTGGATCGTCCATCGAAACTCCTCCCGAACATTCTACTCCGGGGTCGTGCGGCGAACAAATCCGGCCACGGAGGACACCCACTGAGGGAGGTACCGGTTCAGGCGGAATGCGCTTGTTCGACGTCGGCGTAGAGCGCGGCGATCTGTTCCGCGTAGCGTTGCTCGATCACGCGCCGCTTCAGCTTCATGGTGTAGGTGAGCTGGCCGCCGTCGAAGCTGAAATCGTGGTCGAGCACGGCGAAGCGTTTGGGCCGCTCGTACTGGGCCAGATCGGCAGTGAGCCGCTCCAGCTCCAGTTCGAGCAACTGACGGACCCAGGGATGAGCCGCCAGCTCGGCGCGGGAGTGGAACGTCAGTCCGTGCTCGCGCGCGCGGGCCTCGAGGGCAGCAAAATTCGGCACCAGCAGGGCCACGACAAACTTGTGCCGGTCGCCCACCACAGCGGCATTGGCGATATAGGGACTGGTCTTGAGTCGGTTCTCGATCGGTTGCGGGGCAACGAATTTTCCGGCTGCCGTTTTGATCAGGTCTTTCTTGCGGTCGGTGACGTAGAGATAGCCGTCCGCATCCATCCAGCCGATGTCGCCGGTCTTCAACCAACCGTCTTCGGTGAAGGCTTCGCGCGTCTGTTCCGGTTTGTTGTAGTAGCCCTGCATCACGCACGGTCCGCGCACCAGGATTTCGCCGTCCTCAGCAATGCGCACTTCCACGTTGGGGATCGGCCGGCCGACCGAGCCGAGCCGATTGGACAGCTCGTGATTGGTCGAGATGACCGGAGACGTCTCCGTCAGCCCGTAGCCCTGATAGATCTTCACGCCGACGGCCCAGAAAAACTCCAGCAGCTCGCGGGCAATGGGCGCCGCACCGGAATTCATGCGCCGGATGCGCCCGCCCAGCGCCGCGCGAATCTTCGGATAGACAAACCAGTTGGCCAGCCACCACTGCAGCTTCACCCAGAGGGAGACGGGGCGTCCGTATCCGCGCCAGGGCGCTGCTTGGCGCGCGACCTTCATGGCCCAGTCGAACAGCTTCCGTCGCACGCCGGTGGTCTGCGCGGCTCGCTCCTGGATACCGGCATAGATTTTTTCGAATATACGCGGGACCGCCGCCATCAGGGTGGGCCGGACTTCCAACAACGCGGCGGGCAGCGCTTCGATGCGATCCACATAGGCAACCGTGACGCCGTTGAACAGGTAGGTGTAATCAATCAGCCGCTCATAGACGTGGGAGAGTGGCAAGAAGGACAGCCCGACGTCATTCCGGGCCCGCAGCTTCATTCCGTGCAGCACGTCGGTGGCATTCGAGCTGAAGTTGTCGTGGGTGAGCATGACGCCCTTGGGCTCGCCGGTCGTGCCCGAAGTGTAGAGCAGCGAGGCAAGCTGCTCCGGGCGTACCTGGGCTGCCCGGCGTCGGTATTCAGCCACCTGAGGTTCGCTGCTCTGGGCCACCAGAGCTTCGTAGCGCAGCACCCTGCCGTCGAATTCGGCCGGGACGCCGCCGACGAGGACGTGTTCGACGCTGGCCAGTCGCTCGCGCACGCTCAGCAGTCGACGAACCTGTTCCTCTCCAATGGCCACGGCCACCTTCGCGCCGGAATCGTTCAGGATGTAGACGATCCGGTCCGGCGCTTCGTTGAAATAGATCGGCACGTCCACCGCGCCCAGGCCGAGTACGGCAAAATCCACGATGTGCCATTCCGGACGATTCGGCGCGAACAGCCCGACGCGGTCGCCCGGCCCAATGCCCAGCTCCGCGAGGGCATGCGCCAGTGCCGCCACCTGATGGAGCATCTGCTGCGCCGAAGTCGCTTGCCAGACACCGCCAACCTTGTAGAGCTGCTCGCGAGGATTCCCGAAGCGGTCGACCGCTTCGAGAAACCGCTGGGGCAGGGGCGTGTACGACATAATCGGCTGGGGTAGAGTAGCGCAGGCGGCGCCGTCGGCGCAATCACCCGCCGCGGGAGCCGAGTCAGATTCGCCCGCTGCCAAGCGGGAAGCATAAGCCGGCTCCCACACGGCCGACGTCGCCAGCAAACACGAGGGTGCGACAGGCCGTCGCCCTGCACGAGTGCGGGAGGCTTCCGGCGTCTCCCCGGTGCTGGGGAGCTCTGTACGGTCTCAGTGATTTTCTATGGTGTCGTAGGTTAAGATGAATAGAGAGGCCGGCGATGATTCCTTCGAAAACTACAGATCCGGCGCATCCCACCGCGACGGAAGCGCGCCTTGTCTGCGCCCCCCGCGGCACAGAAATCTCCTGCAAAGGCTGGCAGCAGGAAGCCGCCCTGCGCATGCTGATGAACAACCTGGACCCGGAAGTAGCCGAGCGACCGCAGGAGTTGATCGTGTATGGCGGTACGGGCAAAGCGGCGCGGAACTGGGCTTGCTTCGACGCCATCGTCCGCTCGCTGCGCGAACTGGAATCGGACGAAACACTGCTCGTGCAGTCGGGCAAACCGGTGGGCATTTTCCGCACACACAGCTGGGCACCGCGGGTACTGATCGCCAATTCGAACCTGGTGGGCCACTGGAATCACTGGCAGCACTTCGGGGAACTGGAGCGCGCCGGACTGATGATGTACGGACAGATGACCGCGGGCAGCTGGATCTACATCGGCACGCAAGGCATTCTGCAGGGCACGTTTGAAACATTCGCCGCAGCCGCGAAAAAACATTTCGGCGGAACCCTGGCAGGACGGCTGGTCGTTTCCGGCGGCATGGGCGGTATGGGCGGGGCACAGCCACTGGCCGCAACGATGAACGGCGGAGCGTTCCTAGGCATCGAGGTGGATCCGGAACGAATCAAGCGGCGCGTCAAGACGGGCTACTGCGATGTGATGGTCAACTCGCTCGATGAAGCGCTGCGGATTCTGAAAAATGCCGTGCGCAAGAAGGAGCCGACCTCGGTCGGACTGGTGGGCAACTGCGCCGATGTGATCCCTGAGCTGGCACGGCGCGGTGTGGTGCCGGACCTGCTGACCGATCAGACCAGCGCACACGACCCGATCGGCGGTTACATCCCGCAGGGGCTGGACGTGGCCCAGGCCGCCGAGCTGCGCCGGCGCGACCCGGATGAATACCGCCGGCGGGCGATGGAATCCATCGCCACGCATGTGCACGGCATGCTCGAGCTGCAGAAGATGGGTGCCGTCACGTTCGATTACGGCAACAACATCCGCACGATGGCCTACGAAGCCGGGGTCACCAACGCGTACGATTTTCCGGGCTTCGTGCCCGCCTACATCCGGCCGCTGTTCTGCGAAGGGCGCGGGCCGTTCCGCTGGGTGGTCCTGTCCGGCGAACCTGCAGACCTCTACCGCACCGACGCGCTGGTGCTCGAACTGTTCCCGGAAGATGAAATCCTGAACCGCTGGATTCGGCTGGCGCAGAAGCGCGTGCGTTTCCAGGGACTGCCGGCACGCATCTGCTGGCTCGGATACGGCGAACGCGATCGCTTCGGGCTGGCGATCAACACGCTGGTCGCACGTGGTGAGTTGAAGGCGCCCGTCGTCATCGGCCGCGACCACCTGGACACCGGTTCGGTGGCTTCCCCGTTCCGCGAAACCGAGCAGATGCGCGACGGCTCCGACGCCGTGGCCGACTGGCCGCTGCTGAACGCACTGCTCAATACGGCCAGCGGGGCGTCGTGGGTTTCGATTCACAACGGCGGCGGCGTGGGTATCGGCTACTCGCAGCACGCCGGGCAGGTGGTCGTGGCCGATGGCACACCGGAGATGGCGGCACGCATCGAACGCGTGCTCACCAACGACCCGGGCATCGGCATCGCCCGACACGCCGACGCCGGCTACCCCGAAGCCTTGGCCTTTGCCCGCAAAGCTGGCATCAAAATCCCCGGGGTCGAACAGCCCTGAGGAACACCACCGGGAAAGGAAGACGGCTTTCCAAAAGGCTGGTGCGACGGGCGCGCCGGGCCGTTCATCCAATCCCTGAAATCAAACCAACAAGGAGAGACCATGATCGTTATCCTGGGTGCGACCGGAAATACCGGCAGTGTGGCGGCGACGACGTTGTTGGCTCGAGGAGAGAACGTGCGTGCTGTGGGCCGCCGCCCCGAACGGTTGAAGAAACTTGCCGAACAAGGCGCAGCAGTTTTCACCGGCGATGTCCTGGACACCGAAGCAATGACCCGTGCCTTCACCGGGGCCCGGGCGGCGTACCTGATGATTCCACCGGATTTCACGCAGGCCGACATGCTCGGCTACCAGGCGCGTGTGGCCGATTCGCTGGCTCGCGCGGCGGAGCAAGCGGGACTGACGCATGCGGTCACGCTTTCCAGCGTAGGCGCGCAACTGCCCGCAGGCGCCGGACCCATCAGCGGCCTGCACCATTTCGAGCAACGGATCAATCAGGTGCGGGGCCTGAATGTGCTCCATCTCCGCCCCGGCTATTTCTTCGAAAATTTTCTGATGCAGATCGGCGCCATCCGGCAGTTCGGCATGATGGGCGGTTCGATGCGGGGTGATCTGGCCATTGCCATGCTTGCCACGCGCGATATCGGCGTGCGTGCCGCCGAAGCGCTCTCCCGGCTCGACTTCACCGGGCTCCAAACGCGCGAACTGCTTGGCCCACGCGACCTTTCCCTCCAAGAAGCTGCCGCGATCCTCGGCCGAGCCATCGGCCAGCCGGAGCTGCGCTACCAACAGATGCCCTATGAGACGTTCCAGGCCCTCCTGACGCAGATGGGACTATCCCCGGACGGCGCGCAGCGGATCAATGAAATGTACCGCGCGTTTAACGAAGGCCGCGTTGTCCCACAGGAAAAGCGCGGAACAGACAATACCACTCCGACCACTCTGGAACAGTGGGCCAACGAAGTGTTTGCGCCGGCCTTCCGGGGACAGGGGGTTGGCGCATGAACGGCGGATGGGAAATCTTGCTCTCACCGGGCAGAGAGAGGGGCGCGTAAAAACCGGGCGAACTCACAGGGGTGAATCAACACGCTCGAACCAAGAGAGGAATGATTCGAACCCTAACGGCAAAACCGGGGGACAACGGCGCCTGCGCTCGGATCAACCAGGGCCCAGCGATTGCGTTTCGGCACGTCGAATCGCGTCAGGAACCCGCCCGAACCTGCTGGCCGCTGTCGGGGTGCTTTCCGTCGCTCGCCGCGCGGGTGCGAACCGTGCAGGGGGCTGCTCCATCAGCTTTTCTTTGACGTCACGGCATAGAAAGCAGCCACCTGCTGCTCAACGTTCGTGCTCTTCCCGCACTTCGGGCATTTGGCCTTGCCCCGGGCCTTCTCGTACTCCTCGAGCGACATGACGGCGGTGAAAGACTTCTTGCAGGTCCGGCAGAAGAACTGGTAATGCGGCATAGCAACCTCCGAAGCATCCTCATAAAAATCCTACCCAGTGCCCCTGCAGCGGTCAATTCTGACAGCCGGCCGACCGAGCCTGGCACGGCCCAGCCATGACAAGACCGCACGGGCAGCGTAGAATGCGCGGCGTGGCGCGTGACTTGCTGATTCTCGGCTGCCGACAGTTGCTTACGTTGCGCGGCGGCTGGCCCCGGCGCGGCCGCGCGCTCGGCGAGCTGGGACTGATTCGCGACGGTGCATTGCTCATCCGCCACGGACGCATTGCCGCGGTCGGGCCGCGCCGGAACGTGGAACGGCTGCCGGCAGCCCGGCGGGCCCATCGGCTCGATTTGGGCGGCAAAATCGTCCTGCCCGGTTTCGTGGACGCGCACACACATCTGCTGTTTGCCGCCAGCCGCGCGGAAGAGTACGAGCAGCGCATCGCCGGCGCCAGCTATGAGGAAATTGCCCGGCGTGGCGGCGGCATTCTCCGCTCGGTGCGCACGCTGCGAGCCGCACCGGAGGCGGTTCTGCTGGAACGCGCGCGGGGCTGGCTGGCAGAGTTTGCCGCCCACGGCACCACCACGATCGAAGCGAAGAGCGGCTACGGGCTGACCACAGCCGCCGAGCTGCGCACGCTGCGCCTCTACCGGCAGTTGCAACACGAGCAGCCCGTCGAGATCGTCCCCACGTTTCTGGGTGCGCACGTGGTGCCCCCGGAGTTCCGCGGTCGTGCCGACGCCTACATCACGTTTCTGATCCAGCGAGTGCTGCCGCGGGTCGCGGCGGAGCAACTGGCGGAGTTCTGCGACGTGTTTTGCGACCGCGGCGCTTTCACTGTGGCGCAGGCGCGGCGCCTGCTCGCAGCGGCTCGCGCCACCGGACTGCGGCCGCGGCTGCACGCCGAGCAACTGGCGCGCACCGGTGCGGCGCGCCTGGCGGTCGAGCTGGAGGCAGCCAGTGCTGACCATCTGGAGAAAATTAACGCCGCCGACCTCCGTGCGCTGGCGCGGTCTTCCGTCTGCTGCACGCTGTTGCCGGGCTGCAGTTTTCATCTCAGCCTGCGGGAGTATGCGCCGGCACGGCGATTGATCGAAGCCGGAGCCATCGTCGCGCTGGCCACGGACTTCAATCCCGGCACCTCGCCCACGGTTTCGATGCCGATGGTGTTGGCCCTGGCCTGTACGCAGATGCGTATGACCCCCGCCGAAGCCATCGTGGCGGCGACTCTGAACGGTGCCTACGCGCTGCGTCGGGCCGAGCGCATCGGCTCGCTCGAGGTTGGCAAGTTCGCCGATCTGGCGGTGTTCGATTTGGAGGACTACCGGGAAATCCCGTACTATTTCGGGGTAAACCGCTGCGTGGCCACTTTCAAGCGCGGCGAGCTGATCGCTTCGCGGCGGACCTGAGGGTGCCGGCAGACGGGGGTACGGGTCCCGCCGCAAAGCCCGAAGGAGCACGAACAAGATGCGGCGACTGGTCGAATGCGTGCCGAATTTTTCCGAAGGGCGCGACGCCAACAAAGTGGATGCCCTGGTCGCAGCGATGTGCGCCGTGCCCGGCGTTGTGCTTTTGGACCGCGAGATGGATGCCGACCACAACCGCTGCGTCCTCACGCTGGCCGGCGAGCCGGAGGCTGTGGCGGAAGCCGCGCTGCGCGGGGTCGGCAAGGCGGTCGAGCTAATTGACCTGAGGCAACACAGCGGTGCGCACCCGCGGATCGGTGCCGCCGACGTGGTGCCCTTTGTACCCATCGAAGGCCTCACCCTGGACGACTGCGTAGTGCTGGCCCGCCGGGTGGGCCGTGAAATCTGGGAGCGCTACCGAGTCCCGGTCTATTTCTACGAGGCGGCGGCCACGCGCCCTGAGCGCGTCCCTCTGGAAAACATCCGCCGCGGGCAGTTCGAAGGCTTGCGCGAAGAAGTGGAGCGTAATCCGGAACGCGCGCCCGATGTCGGCGAGGCCCGGCTGCATCCGACCGCCGGAGCCGTTGCCGTCGGGGCGCGGAAGTTCCTGATTGCCTACAACATCAACCTGGCCACCCCGGAGGTGGAAATCGCCAAGAAGATTGCGCGCACGATCCGGTTCTCATCCGGCGGCCTGCGCTACGTCAAGGCGATGGGCGTCGAGCTGCGCGCACGAGGGCTGGCGCAGGTCTCCATCAACCTGACCGACTTCGAGCAGACACCGCTGCATGTGGTGTTCGAAATGGTCAAGCGCGAAGCGGCACGATACGGCGTCCACGTGGTCGGCAGTGAGATTGTCGGGCTGGTGCCCCGGCGCGCCATCGAAATGACTGCCGACTACTACCTGCAACTGGAAAATTTCTCGCCGGCCCAGGTGCTGGAGAACCGGCTTGCGACGGCATTGGCGGGCCTGCCCGGGCCGACCCCAGGCCGGCTGGCGGCGATGGCCGCTCCGCTGCTCGAGGCGGTCGCCGCGCCCACGGCGACTCCGGGCGGCGGTTCGGTGGCGGCTCTGGCCGGCGCGCTGAGCGCGGCACTGGGCCAGATGGTGGCCGCACTGTCGCGAAAGCGCAAATCGCAGGCCCAACACGTCGAACCGCTCAGCGAAGCCCTCGACCGGCTGCGCCGGCATGGAGAAGTCCTGGTCGCGGCAATGGATCGCGACGCGGAAGCTTTTCAGGCCGTGCTGGCCGCCGTCCAGAAGCCGAAGGAAACGCCGGAGCAGATTCAGCAGCGCGAACAGGCCATCCAGCAGGCCACGCGTCACGCGGCGGAAGCGCCGCTCGCCACCGCCGAGCAAGCCGCAGCGATCTTCGAACAGCTCGGGCAACTGGAACCGCTCATTGCACCTTCTATGCTTTCAGACCTGCGCGTCGGCCGACTGCTGGCCGCCGCTGCGGTCGAAGCTGCACTGGCCAACGTCGAAATCAACCTGGAGAGCCTGACCGATCGCGAAATTGTCTCGGCCCTGCGGGAACAGATCGAGGCCATCCGCAAGCGCATCGCCCATGCCGAGCCCGTCGTGCAGGACTGAGCAGCGGCGAGCCAGAAAGGGGGAAAGGGTGAAAGTAGCGAAACGCATTCTGCCGGTTCTGCTGGGCGCGACCTTCGCTGCCGCGTTGGCGGGCGGTGGCTGGTTCTGGCCGCCCACGTCGTCCGCCCAGCAAGTGGGCCGGCTGCCGATGGACCTGGTGGCCATGTTCCCGAAAGACATCGGGGAATTCGCCTACGCCGACCTGCGCAGCGCGCGCCGGTATGCCTGGTTTCCCCAACTGCGGCAGCAACTGACTCCTCCCCGGTTCAAACAGTTCGAACAGTTCCTGGCCAGTGTGGGCCTGGACCCGGACAACCAGGTGCACGAAGCCGCCTGGGCGCTCGTGCCCCCAACGGAAACGACGGGCGAGCAGATCGTTGGGCTTGCCGTCGGGTCCTTTTCGCCGGAGTCCGCTGAAGCCAACTTACAGCAGTTGAAACTGCCCGTGGTGGAACACCGCGGATTCCGGCTCTTTGCCTATGGCAGTGGCGCGGGCCCGCAGGACATCTTTTTCTTCTTCCTGGATTCCACGACAGCGGCCTTCGGTCACCGGAATCTGGTCGAGCAACTGATCGAGGTGCGCTACGGCGCCGCCGAAGGCCTGCTGCGCAATGACCAGATGTTTCCGCTCATTGATGAGCTGAACGGGCGCGGCCTGGTCTGGGCCGTGCTCGACCGTACCTACACCCAGGTGGCCCTGAAGCAGCTGGTGCCGGAAGCGGCCCAGTTCCCCGAGGCCAGCCGCGTCGCCACCAAGGTGCAGTACATGACCATCCTGGTGAACGCGGATCGCGATGTCAACACGCAGTTCCACGCAGTCTGCGCGAACACGGAAGATGCCAACCTGTTGGCTGCGACCCTGCAGGCCGGCCTGCTCTATCGTCGCTACCAGGCGCAGCAGGCCAACCAAGCCGAACTGGTGCAACTGCTGGACGCCATCCGCATCACGCCGCGCGGTGAACGGCTGGAACTGCTGATGGCCCTGAACCAGGACCTGCTGCAGGCGCTGCTGCGGCGGAATCTCTTCCTGCCCCCGCTCTAGGCCGGGCACGCGGCGGGCTACTTCCGCGCGTGCGCGTACTTGGTGAGCTTCAGGTGCGAGACGCTGCCGCGCACTTCAGCTTCGACGCGGTCAGCCAGCGGATAATCGGCCGCAGTCGCAGCCGGGGCGCGGGTTTCGTGCTCGAAGGTCAGCTCGACGCGGTCGGGAAAATCCTCGAGGGTGACGTCCAGGGTGGAATCTTCGGCAGGGAGCGCAGCCACCTCGTTGCGGCAGGCCTGCTCGGCCAGCCGACACAGGTCGGCTTGTGCGGCGGCGTCGAAGCCAACGCGCTGGGCCAGATGCTCGGCAGCCCCGACCACGGCTCCGACCAGCTCCGGTGCGTTGGGCAGTTTGATGTGGACCTGGGAGTGTTCAGTGGACACGGATTCTTGCCAACGGGATCTCGCACGCCTCCCGACAGTCGGGGCAGTAGTACTGGCCGTCGGTGCAGAGCCGGATGTCGTACTGGGACTGGCACAGACAGCAGTAGCGTTCGCAGGTGCACGTCGATTCGGGCCGGTCGCACTGCACGCAGAGAACCTGCTCCGCCATGGCCACCTCCGGAGTCCACTATAGAGGAATCGGGCGAGGCCAAACAACCCGGAACCGGGTCCGTGCTGCGTGCCAAGCAACCCAGCGCGTTCCTTGACACCCCTCCGCACGCGTGTTAGTTTCGTTTGCTTTCTGCAGCTCTCGAGACACCGCAGTGAGTCCGCCGGCCACCGAAACGCTACGCAAAACCGCTCTGCATGCGACCCACCGCCGCCTGGGCGCCCGGATGGTGGCCTTTGGGGGGTGGGAGATGCCGGTCGACTACTCCGGCATCATTGCCGAACACCTGGCCGTGCGCACCGCCGCCGGGCTGTTCGACGTCAGCCACATGGGTGAGATCGAGATTCGCGGGCCGCACGCGCTCGAACTGGTCCAGTGGGTCACCTGCAACGATGCCGCGCGGCTCAGCGAAGGGCAGGCGCAGTATTCCGGGCTGATGAGCGAGCAGGGCACCTTTGTGGACGATCTGCTCGTGCACAAAATCTCCGCAATGCACTACCTGCTCTGCGTGAATGCGGCCAATCAAGACGCCGACTTCGAACACATCTGCGCGCAGAATCGGTTTGGCGCCGTGGTGGAAAACGCCGGAGCACGCTACACACAACTGGCTCTGCAGGGACCGAAGGCTCAGGACATCCTGGCCCGGCTGACCAGAACCGATCTGACCGCGCTGCGCTACTACCGGTTTACGTTCGGCGAGGTGAGCGGCGTGTCGTGCCTGATCGCGCGCACCGGCTACACCGGCGAGGACGGCTTCGAGCTCTATTTTGCGCCCGAGCACAGCGAACGCGTCTGGAACGATCTGCTCGATGCCGGCCAGCGCGACGGACTGCTTCCCTGCGGACTCGGCGCGCGGAACACCCTGCGGCTGGAAGCCGGCATGTGCCTGTACGGACATGAGCTGGATCGGACGACCACGCCCTGGGAGGCGCGGCTGGACTGGATCTGCAAGCTGGACAAGGGCGATTTTCTCGGTCGCCAATCCCTGGTGGCGCAGAGACAGCAGGGACTCCGGCGCGTTCTGGTGGGCTTTGAGATGTGCGAGAATCGCATCGCCCGCGATGGCTATCCGGTGCTGGCTGGCGAGCACGAAATCGGACGCGTGACCAGCGGATCGCCCGCCCCGTTTCTGAAAAAAAACATCGGCATGGCCTACGTGCCCCCGGAGTACAGCGCCGCTGGCGTCGAACTGCGCATCGGTATCCGCGGCCAGCCCGCCGCCGCGCGCGTGGTCTCCCTGCCGTTCTATCAACGGCCGAAATGACGCCGCACGGCGTGTCCCCGGATGGACACCCGACGAAGGAGCCAATCATGTACCCGAGCGACTACCGCTACACGCGCGAGCACGAATGGATCAAACTGGAGGGCACCATCGGCATCGTGGGCATCACCGACTATGCGCAGCGCGCGCTGGGCGATATTGTCTATGTTCAACTGCCCCAGCTGGGCACAAAGCTGGAGGCCAGCCAGTCGTTCGGCAGCGTTGAGTCGGTCAAGGCCGCCAGCGATCTCTACTGTCCGGTCGCCGGCGAGGTCATCGAAGTGAACGAAGCGCTGAACCGCGCACCCGGGATGATCAATCAAGACCCGCACGGTGCGGCGTGGATCATCAAGATCCGGGTTGCCGATCCGAGCCAGGTGCAGGGCCTGATGGATGCAGACGCCTACCAGGCCTACGTGGCGGAAAAAGAACAGGAAGCGGGCCACTGATGCGTTACCTGCCGAAGTCAGCGGCCGAGCGCCAGCAGATGCTCGCAGCGCTGGGCCTGCAACAGATGGAAGACCTGTTTGCCGCTGTGCCGGAAGTGTTCCGCCTGCGCGAGCCGTTGAATCTGCCCGGACCGCTCTCCGAATTCGAAATCATCGAATACTTCCGCGCCCGGGCCGCGGAAAACGCACGGGGATACTCGCGCTTTCTCGGCGCCGGCGTCTACGATCATCTGAGCAGCGTGGTGGCCGACGCGTTGATTCAGCGGGGTGAATTCCTGACCTCCTATACCCCCTATCAGGCCGAAATCAGTCAGGGAACGCTGCAGGCCATCTTCGAGTTCCAAACGCTGATGTGCCAGCTGACCGCTCAGCAGGTGGCGAACGCTTCGATGTACGATGGCTCAACGGCCACGGCCGAGGCCGCGTTGATGGCCGAGCGGGTGACGGGACGGCACCGCGTTGTGGTGGCGCGCACGGTGCATCCCGAATACCGCCAGGTGACTGCCACCTACGCGCGCAACCACGGACTGGCCATTGCCGAAATCCCCTTCTCCGCTGAAACGGGACAGGTCGACCTGGACGCTGCGCGTGCAGCGCTCAACGCAGACACGGCAGCGCTGATCGTGCAATCGCCGAACTTCTTCGGCGTGCTCGAACGGGTGTCGCAGCTGGCCGAGCTGGCGCACAGGCACGGCGCGCTGCTCGTGGTGGCGATTGCGGAAGGGCTGTCGCTCGGCCTTGTGCGGCCACCAGCCGAAGCCGATATCGTTGCACTGGAAGCGCAGTCGTTCGGCATCCCGCCGAGCTTCGGCGGGCCCTCGGTGGGCGTGCTGGCCACGCGGGAAGAATTCGTTCGGCAGATGCCCGGACGGCTGGCCGGTCAGACCACGGACCGAGAAGGTCGCCGCGGCTTCGTGCTCACGCTGGCGGCACGCGAACAACACATCCGGCGCGAAAAGGCCACCTCCAACATCTGCACGAATCAGGCACTGTACGCGCTGGCCGCAACCATTTTCCTCTGTCAAGCCGGCAAGCAGGGGCTGCGCGAGCTGGCGCTGCAGAATCTGGCCAAGGCGCGCTTTGCCCGGGCGCAACTGGAGTCGGTAGCCGGCGTACGCTGCCGGTTCCGTGGCCCGGTCTTCAACGAATTTGTCATCGAGCTGCCCCGGGCTGTCCGGCTGGTGAACCGCGCACTGCTGACGGAACGCATCATCGGGCC
>JAIMBE010000038.1 GCA_023511565.1 Bacillota bacterium | reverse complement strand
GGGACAGCCCGTGCTGGTGGGCACCATCTCGATCGAAAAGTCCGAGCGGCTGAGTGCACTGCTGAAAAAAGCCGGGATTCCCCATCAGGTGCTCAACGCCAAGCAACACGAACGGGAAGCGAAAATCATCTCGCAGGCCGGCCGCAAGGGCGCGGTCACCGTTTCGACGAACATGGCGGGGCGCGGCACCGACATTCTGCTCGGCGGCAATCCGGAGCTGCTGGCCCGCGAACACTGTCTGCGCGAGAAGCTGGCCGTCCCGTATGCCCCGGCCGGATCTGTCATTCGTCCCGATGAAGCCGACGCCGCCAGCGGTGCTCAGCGCGTTATGTTTCAGCACGAGGGACGCATCTACCAGGTTCCGCTCGACGTCTGGAAGCCGATCTACGAGCAGTACGCCGCGCAGTGCCGCGTCGAGCACGATGAAGTCGTTGCCCTGGGCGGACTCCATGTGCTCGGCACCGAACGCCACGAAGCCCGGCGCATTGACAATCAATTGCGTGGCCGGGCCGGCCGTCAAGGGGATCCCGGCTCCTCCCGCTTTTTCCTCTCTCTGGAAGACGACCTTTTGCGCATCTTTGGTGGCGAACGGGTCAAGAACCTGATGTACCGGCTGGGCATGACCGAGGGCGTGCCGATCGAATCCCGTCTGATCAGCCGCCGCATCGAAAACGCCCAGAAAGCCGTCGAAGCGCAGAACTTCCAGGCCCGCAAGCACCTGCTCGAATACGACGACGTGATGAACAAACAACGGGAAACGATCTACTCGCTTCGCCGTGCCCTCCTGGAGGGCAAGGACCAAAAAGACTACGTGCTGGGTATCGCCGAGGATATTGCGCGCGAACTTGTTGCCACCTACTGTCCGCGCAATGCTCACCCGGACACCTGGAACACTGTCCAGTTCACCAACGAAGTGCTGCATCAGTTTGGTCTGGATTTGGCCGCTGTCGGAATTGACCCGGCGCAACTCGACCACGACGAACTCGCCGACCGGCTCGTCGAGGCCATCCACCGACGGTATCAAGAAAAAGAGCAGCTCTTTGGCGCAGAGGTGATGCGCTGGCTGGAACGCCGCGTCGTGCTCGACGTGGTGGACACGCAGTGGAAAGACCACCTGCTTTCGCTGGACCACCTGAAAGAAGGCATCGGCCTGCGCGGCTACGGACAGAAGGACCCGCTGGTCGAATTCAAACGAGAAGCCTTTGTCTTGTTCGAAGAGATGATGGACCGCATTGACACCGAGACTGTCCGCTTTCTGTTCCTCGTTCAGCCTGCCCGTCCTGAGACGGGGGCCGAGGCGGCGCGGCAGGTTCCACCACCCCTGCTCGAAGCCGTGGAACGCCGCCGGCGCCAAGCACAACAAAACCTGCAGTTGCAGGCTGGCGCCAAACAGGAAGCGCCGCGCCCGGTGCGTACCGGCGCGAAAATCGGTCGCAATGATCCCTGCCCTTGTGGTTCGGGCAAGAAATACAAGAAGTGCTGTGGACGAGTCGCCTAGGCCGTGCCTCGGTCCGCCGTGTTGTCAGACCGGTCCTCACACCACCCGGAAATGCGCTGAAACGTCGAAGAGGGCTTTGCGGTCATGCCTACCGACCCAACCGCCCGGTGTGCAACAGAGGGTGTGCGGGAGCGGCGGGCTATTCTGGTATCAGGCTCGTCCAGTCGTAGTGTTTTTTCTGCCTGCCGGGCCCAAATTGGACTGGGTTCGCGACACAGCGCTCTGAGCCTCGCCAAAAGCGGCTCTACGTTTGCGCAGGCAATCGGCAACGGTGTTTCTCGCATCGTGGACGTTCGGAACGTGTTATGCCGTTGTGTTCTGGCTAGCCCTGCTTCCACAGGGCCCCCAAGATGTTCCCAGGGGTTACTGAAAAGGTTGCAGGTACGAACTTTTGCATAGCAGAACTTGTGCGGACGTGCTATTCAGGCAACGTGAAACATCTCAGAGGCACTGTGTGCCTGGAGGAGAGTGGCACATGCGGAAGCTATTGATGGTGTGTGGGGTCGTTGCATTTCTTTTGACTGCGGTTCAGCCGGCGGCTGCACAGGGTGAATATAGCTGGCGGCTGCGCGCGCAAGTCGTGAACGAGCAGATCAGCGAAGATGTCTCGAACATTGACTTCCACCTGACCGGTTTTGCTGCTCGGGTCTCGCGGCAACTGTACGGGCCGCTGGCCGTTACCGGCGAGTATGGGGCCACCTTTGGCGATCCCTTCAGTCTGGATGCGAACAATCAGTGGATCGTCGGCGGGCTCCAGGTCTATCCCTACGCCGGCGAGTATGTGGAAGTTTACTTCCAAGGCTTGGGCGGCTGGGATCGGATAAAAATCGGCGAAGGCCCTGGCAGCAGTGACAATAACGGAACGGTGGTTGTCGGTGGCGGACTCAATGTCTACTTCCACCGCAACGTGGGCCTGAACTTCGAAGCGAACTACAAGTCCATGTGGCTGTTCGACACCAGGCAGGATGTGGGCCAATTCCGCGGCGGGATTGTCTTCCGCTGGGGTGGTTCCTTCTGAGGAACTTCACAGCATACCGACGGAAAGGGCCGGGCCGGCGGCAGTCGCTGTGTCGGCCCTTTCCTTTTTGGTTTCTGCAAACCGTTGATGACTCGCATTGCGCCCCTCTGCCCAGGGACTGGCACGATGCCGGCTTGGGCAAAAGTTGCACAAAGGTTCGACCCGGCGGTTAGCGATGCCCCTACGCAGTTTGATCCTCATCGCCACACTGGCCTGTGCGGCCTGGCCGGCCAAGGCCCAACCAAAACACCGTGCGGAAATTGGCGTGCTGTATGAACGCTTCGAAGCAGGGGCTCAGGCTCCGTTCGACGACTTTGGCATGGATGGCTTTGGGGGAGTGCTGACCGTCTATCTATTGCGCTGGTTTGCCTTCAAGGCGGAAGTAGGCGGCAGTTGGGGCCGGCCTGCGGGCGTTCTGGCCAGTCTGTACAGCTACCATTTTGGGGTGCAGTTGGCCTGGCGTAAACGCTGGCCGCTGACTCCCTGGGTTCACCTGCTCGGCGGCCGTAGCCGCATCAAATTCGATGTGGATACGCCGGAAGCGTTTTCGGTGCACGACAACACCTACTCCTGGGTTGTCGGCGGAGGCCTAGACGTTCCATTTCATCGTCACTGGATATTCCGGCCGGCCGAGCTGAGCTATGTTCGTACCAGGTTCAACGACGAGGTCCAAAACAACTGGCGAATCAAGTCTGGGTTACTGTTCCGTTGGTGACGTCACAGCCGGAGCGCTCGAGGAACGAGCAGCGCCCGGATTTGCTCTTCAACCGACCCAACCCCCAAAAGCGGAACCTGTTTTGCCAACTTTCACACAATTCCCAAGCTGGGTAATTTCTACCCAAGGGCACATTCATTTGCCGCCAGTGCTTTTGAAATTTACTTTCAACCGCTTTGTTTTCATATTGTTAGACAGTGTGTGAGTTGGCCGGCACCGTGCTTGCAAACTGTCTGGCAGACTCCCAACGAGCCTGCCGGGGCGAGGTGCAAGGTGGGGATTACGGAAGCACCAAAGTGCCGGATAGCTGGCTGCGATCAGCTTGTCCGTCCAGCGTTGGCTGCTCAGATGCTCTGCCTGGACCACTTCTTCGAGTACACCTATACGAAAGCACTCGCGACGTTGGAGTTGTGCCAGCAAGGCCGGCCTGTGGACTGGGATGCCTTGGAGTGGCTGTTTACGATCGCAGACTTCTCCATCCGGATGCTGGCGCAGAACGCACACGCGCTCAGCCCGGCGCAGCGCGACAAAACCCTGGAGCTGCTGTTGTGCCTGTCGAACGTTCGCGAATATGTTCGGCACCACTCGGTTGCTGGCGTCAGCACCACCTGAGCCGTGCACGGGCACTTGCGCAGACACAACCTCATTTTGGCGGAGCGATCGGCCGTTGCCGTGACAGTTCCGAAAAATCTCAACGATGGCCACAGAAATCCCCAATCTCGATCCCTTCAAACCTTCGCAACCACAGATTCCCGGTGTGACGCCAACGCACACACCGCAAAGCCGGGGGATACTCGGGCAGTGGTTTGCTGACCTTCGGTGGCGCTCGCCTTGGCTGCGCCGACTTGGCATTTCCGTGGCGGCCGTACTGGTCGGGGCGGTGCTGGCCAGGATCACGTTTCCGATGCTGCCCGAACAGCCTTCGCAACCAACAGAACTGCGCCCGATCTCGCAGCCGACAGCACCCGCGGCCACAAGAACGCCGGCACCAGCGGCACGGAGGCCGGAAGAAGTTCCACCCGGGCCGGTGACAGTGGCGCGTGTGGGCGAGCTGGCCGAACCGTGGGCGGCCCGGCGCTTCCGTATTCGACGCCAGCACAGCGGCCGTGAGGTGCCAGCGATTCTGATTCGCTTGCCGAATGGCTCGGCGCGCTCTGCGAATTCTTACTGGGCGCTGGTACTGGAAGAACCGTTCGGCCGCTGTATGCTGGAATACGTGACCGACCGAGAGCGGCTCGAGCAAGAATTCGGCTATCGAGCCCAGCACCCGATGGTGGTCGACCCCTGCAACGGTTCGGTCTATCATCCGCTCCGCTTCGGCCCGCGAACCGACGGGGCGATGCTCCGGGGCGAGGTGGTTGCGGGCCCGGCGATCCGACCGCCGCTGGCGATTCTGGTGCGCATGCGCGGCAATGAGATCGTGGCAGAACGAACCGAATAGGAAGAACTGCGGCTGTCAGCGCAATTCCGCTGACAGCCTCGCGCGTTGAACTTCTTCTTCCATTCTTCCCGTCAGCATCAGCCAGACCATTTTCTGGTCTGAGAGCCACGACCAGAGCGGATGGCCGAACGTGGCCGGCCGGTTGCGTTCGATGAAGAAGTGGGAGATCCAAGCCAGCGCGTAGCCGACCAGCAAGGCCGCCGCGACCAGCCATGGGTTGCGCAGCAGGATCGCCGCCACGAGCAATGCCCAACCCAGCACCGTTCCCGTGAAGTGAAACCAGCGGGTCAGGGGATGGCGATGTGCCCGGACGTAGTGGGGCCAGAATTCGGTAAAGTTTCTGGGCGCTTCGGCCATTCCGCCTCGCTGCGCCGCATTCTACACAGCCGAAGCTCGCAAAACAACCTGCGGCCAACCGGTGGAGACGCGGCAGTGCAATGTCACTCGTTCCGTTCGCGCAGCACCTGACGCGCCAACACCACCTGCTCGTTCGTCAGATGATCGAGCAGAACCAGGCCGAAGACCCGCAAGGGAATCGGTTGAGCACCGCTCAGGTCCGCCAGTCCCGAGAGGTTGACAAAGCGCGTGCGGGCGGAGGTGAACACACGCACCGGCCGCTCGAACAGCAATCCCGTCAGGCCGAAGACGCGGAAGGCAAAGACGCCGGTCAGATTGTTTTCCGCGCGGGTCGAACCCGGCAGCCAGAGGCCTTCCAGACCCTGCGGGTGGAGCGTGACGCGGCGGGCATCCAACGTGGCCGGTGCAGTCGAGGTGTCCAGTGCGCCGCCAATGGAGATCCGCTGGCCTTCGATCAGGCTGGCGCGGTTGAACAGCAGATGGCCGAGCGGCAGACGCATGTGGCGAATCCAGAAGCGTTCGTTGCCATCAAAGCCGACCGTGGCAATGCGGCCGACGCGGGTACCGGCCAGATCCGGCAGCTCGGTACGCACCAGCAAATCCACCTGTTCGGCAGGGCCGGGGGCAGGGCGCACATCCGTGAGCAGGCCGCCGAGCAGAAAGCGCTCGCGGCTCAGCACGAGCACTTCCCGGGCGCGGAGGGCGAGCGTGCTGCGTTCGAACACGCCAGAAACTTCGACGATCGTGTTGCTGTCGAGCGTTTCCAGACCTTCCCCTTCCTCAAACTGCGTCTGAGTGTCGGTGAGCACCTTCAGGGTGCGACCGTGAGGCCCCTGCAGAAGGAAGCTGCGCTCAGCCAGGTTGACGCTGACGACGCCGCCCCGCAGTTCGTCAATTTCGGCGTCCGGTGCATCCGGTGGAATGGCACGGATGACGATATGGGGATTCACCGTGCCGGTGAGCTGGCCGTCCGGCCCCACTTCGAGGGAATCGCGCAAGCGGAAGTCCACGAACAGGCCCACCAGGTCATCCGCATTCACGACCAGCGGGGAGCGCAACTGCACCGTGACACTGGACCGCGTCAACCGTCCATTCAGGGTGCCCACGGTGGGGGGATCGGTGCTCGTGTCGAGAAAATGGATCACCGGCGCGGCCAGCGTGATGGTCACCGAGGAATAGGTGCCGGCAGGGACGGCGTCCAGCGTGAGCAGGGTGCGCAGGCCATTCAGTCGCGCGAATTCGATGTCGACTGGGGTGGCCAGCAGCGAGGCGGTGTTGGTACCGTCGGAAACGGTCATGCCTGTGAAAGTGACCTGGAAGGCGAGTACGCTGGCGAGCGGAGCGTCGGTGCCCACAACAAAGATGTTGCCGAAGCCCGGTCGTGCGGAATTCGGTGGCGGCGGGCTGCCGCCGGCGCAATTCAGCCCACCAAGCGCTACCACGAGTACCAGAAGAAGGCCCAAATGACGTCGCAGACTCATAACGAGCTCCTTGAAGAAGGAAGACTGCCGGCCCCCTTCCCGGCTCATCAGTATCAACCCGACAGCATAAAAAAAGTTGCGCGGTCGTTTTCTAAAGACGAGCGAACTGGCGAAACTTTGGCGAAGGTCAAGTAATGATTACTAGATGAGCTATTTACATTGACAGTCTCAAGTAGTAAAAGCACATCGTGCTTATGACGGGAGCGAATATTCGAAGAAGTCCCTGGCTGCAAAATCTGACCTTACTCCCCAGACACAAAACTGCGATTCCCTTCCGGTCTTCTTCCTCGCTGGAAATTCTGTTAGGAGGTGAACACATGCTCTTAAGTAAACAGAGCCTGTGTCTTTGCCTGTGCGTGCTGCTGATCGGGACGACGGCATGGGCACAGCGCATCACAGGCTCTCTCTCCGGTGTGGTAACCGACCCACAAGGTCTGCCTGTGGCGAAGGCGAAAGTGACGGTTGCCAATACCTCGATCAACTTCAGTCAGGAGCTGACTACCGGTAACGACGGTGCGTTTCTCCTGACGGACCTCCGCCCTGCGACCTATCAGGTCACAGTAGAGGCGGAGGGATTCAAAACTGTACGGACCAACGCGACGGTCTACGTCAACTCGGTCGCCACCCTGACCGTTCAGCTCGAGCTGGGCGAAACTCGCGAAGTGGTGGTGGTCGAATCCGGGGCCGTGACCGTGGACACCACGCAACATACCGTCCAAGGTGTCGTCACAGGATCACAAATTGACCAGTTGCCACTGAACGGGCGGAATTTCCTCGATCTGGCGCAACTCCAGCCGGGCGTGCAGACGGTGGACGGCGGTACTTTCGACCCGACCAAGAACCAGATGGTCGGTGTTTCGATCGGGGGTCGTTCAGGCCGGGTCACTCGCATCCAGATTGACGGCGTGGACATCACCGATGAAACCGTCGGCACGACGGTGGCCAACGTTTCGAACGAATCGATCCAGGAATTCGCGGTTGCGCAATCGTCGCTCGACGTCAGCACAGACGTGACCTCGTCCGGGGCTGTGAACATCATCACGCGAAGCGGTACCAACGAAATCCACGGTTCGGGATTCTTCTTCTGGCGGGATGAATCCTTTGCCGCCGACCAGCGCCTAAATAAGGTCGGTCCCAAGCCCCCATTTGACCGCGAGCAAGGCGGCGGACGGGCCGGGGGACCGTTCATCCGGAACAAGTGGTTCTGGCACGTGGAATTCGAAAAGACCAACATTGACAGCCAGACGATCGTCAACATCCCTGAATTTCCGCAGTTCAGCGGGGCGTTCGGAGTGCCGGTGGACGAAAACATGGGCGGGGTCCGAACGGACTATCAGTTCACCGCTCGCTGGAAAGGCTTCTACCGCTACATTCACAACGACAATTTCGGGGTCACCGGATTTGGCGGTCGTGACCTGGCAGCTTTTTCCAACCGGAACAACACCAACATCCATGTGGCCGGAGTGGATTTCGGCGGAAGCCGCTGGACCCACCAGTTCCGGTTCAGCTACCTGAACTTCAACAACTTTATTTTCCCGGCGAACGATGCCGCGGGCACCCCGAACACACTGGATCCCGGCGGACGCCCGGTGCTTGTGCGCATTGTGGGCGTGCTGCAGGATGTGGGGCCTGACTTGCTTGCGCCGCAGAAGACTTTCCAGGACAACAAACAGACGAAATACGATGGCGGCGTGACCTTCGGCAACCATGCCCTGCGGTTCGGGGCCGAATGGAACCGCATTGACCAGTTCGTCTTTGCTGCGTTCTTCGGTCTGGCTCCGCGGCTTCTGTCGCGACGCCTCCCATTGACGCGGGCATTTGCCAACACCAACCCATTCAGTTCTCAGGGGGATCTGGACCCGCTGAACTATCCCCTGCAGCAAATCGTACTGGGGAACGGCCTCGGATTTTTCAGCGAAAAGCCGGCCTTGGGTTTCCCGTTCGGCGGGACGACCAACGACCGACTGGCGTTCTACCTGCACGATAGCTGGCGAGTCAAAGACACGTTTACACTGAACTTTGGATTGCGCTACACCTACCACACGGCACTGTCGAACCACGACCTGCCGCGGGCCCCGCTGATCGGGTTGTTCGACCAGCGCCTGTCGGGCCGGCCGCGTCGGGACACGGATGATTTCGGTCCCACGGCGGGCTTTGCCTGGAATGTGCTGGGGAACAACAAGCTGGTGGTGCGTGGCGGTGCTGGTATCTACTATGAGACGAACATCTTCAACAACATCCTGTTCGATCGCGTGATCAACATTCCGCCGGGCATCGGCTTCGATATCTCTTTGAACACCAGTGGTTTCCCGTTCGTGCTCGATCCGGTGACCGGCGTTGTACTGTTTGATTTCAGCAAGGATTGCATCGGCCTGCCCGGAAACAATTGTTTCAACGGCTCGATCGGGCAAGCGATCCCCTTCGCGGTGCAGGCCCAGCAACTCTACCAACAGGCCTCGGCGGCGGCCACCGCAAACTTCCCTTCGGGCGATCCCCTGTTCAACGCGACACTGGACGGTACGGATCTGCTCAATCCTGCTTATCACACCCCGTACGGCGCGCACATGAACATCGGGTTCCAGTGGGAGATCAAGACGGGGCTCGTGCTCTCCACGGACTATGTCCGCAACCGTGGTGTCCACTTCAACCTGATCCACGACTGGAACCGCATCGGTGCCGCCGACACGCTGAACATCCCGTTGGCCCAGGCAGCGATTGCCGCCACGTTGAGCAGCTTCGGCTGCCCGGACATCGACTGTGTGATCGCGCTCGGCGGAACCATTTCGGACTTCGCGGACAATGGATTGGGAGCCGGCGCGGGCGTGGACGGATTTGCCTTCAGCGGGCGGAATCCCAACTTCCGCAACATGGGGGTGATCAGTCCCCAGGGGCTGTCGTTGTTCCAGGCCTTGCAGGTTCGCCTGACCGGCGATATCGGTGCGTTCGAACAGTTCGGGATCAAGCGGCTGTTCACCAACATCACCTACCAGCTCGGCCGGTTTGAATCGACCGGTGCGGATCAGGACTTTCTGTCCACAGCCGCCTTCAATGACCGGCCGACCGAATTCTTCGGGCCAGCGAACCTGGACCGCACGCACATGCTCAGCGTCAGCTTCGTGGCCGACCTGCCATGGAACTTCACCATCAGCATGAACAACACGTTCCGGTCGGCGCTGGCAAATTCGCTGTTCCTGCCGGCGACGACGGGCGGGGCGGACGAAATCTTCTTCTCGGATTGGAACGGCGACGGTGTGACCCAGGATCCGATTTTTGGATCCAACCGCGGGTCGTTCAGCCGGGAGATCAAAGCAAAGGACATCAACGACGTGATCAGCCGGTGGAACTCGAAGTTTGCCGGCACGCTCTCCCCAGCCGCACAGGCACTCGTGCAGGCGGGTCTGTTTACCGAAGCCCAGCTGCAAGCGCTTGGGGCAGTGCTCACGTCGGTCACCCCGGCTCCGGCCGGCCAGGTCAACAACGACTCGTTCATCAACACCGATCTGCGCATCTCCCATCGCATTCGGCTGACCGAACGTTGGACCGTGGAACCGATGGTTGAGGTGTTCAACCTGTTCAACGTGGCCAACTACGCGGCCTTCAGCTCCGTGCTCGATGGAAACCCGGGCAACGCCAACGGCACCACAGCGAGCACGCGGCCGACCCGTGTCGGAGCTGGCACTGGCTCGTTCGCGCCCGGGGTGCAGCGCGCGTTCCAGTTTGGCGTGCGTGTGAACTTCTGAAAATCCGGTTCGAGCAACCCACATGCCCGGGGCAAGGCCAAGGGCCTTGCCCCGGCTTTTTATTCTCGGTGCGAGGGGAGCGGGGCGGAGCCCGTTGAGTCCGGGGGATCTTGGACACACTGCGGGGCGACATTTTCACAGCAGACCGGCATCCTATATGCTGGGCTTGCCAGGTCGGCCAGCAAACAGAGACACGACGCACGACCCAGTAAGGAGGAACGATGAAAAAATCAGGAGTGCTGTGGGGGATCAGCCTGCTTGTCCTGCTGAGCCTTGTTGCCTGCACGCGCGGACCCAGCGACGAGGCTCTGGCCTATGAGATCAAATCCCGGATCGCCTCGACAGCAGAGCTGCAGGATGCAAACCTGGAAGTAGCGGTCAGCCATGGCGAAGCCACCCTGAAGGGAGAAGTCGCCAGCGACGCCGACCGACTGGCTGCCTACAAGCTGGCCGCTGAAACCGAAGGCGTCCGCAAGGTACATGATCAGATGACGGTGCGCGTTGTCGAACTAGCGACTCCAGCACCGGAACCCAAGCCAGAACCCGCCCCGAGGCCGGCGCCAGCACCGAAGCCTCAACGAGCTTCTGCACCGGCTCCCGCACCACAACCGGCAGTCCAGCCCGCCCCGGCACCAACAGCAGCTCCGGCACCGGCCGTAGCCGCTCCAGCGGCACCGCCGGCTGAACCCGTCCGCCCGAAACCGGTGACCGTGCAGGTGCCCGCGGGCACGGTGATCACCCTCCGGATGATTGACGACGTGGACTCGGAAAAACATCGCGCCGGACAGGTGTTTCATGCTTCGCTCGAAGAGCCCCTGGTGGTGGACTGCTTGGTGTTGGCGGAACGTGGCGCTGATGCGTACGTGAAACTGATCGAGTCCCGATCAGCAGGACGGCTGGCCGGACGGAGCGAGTTGCGGCTCGAGTTGATCCGCCTGATGATCGACGGGCGTCCTTACGTGGTGGAAAGCAGCACCTACGAACAGGTCGGTAGCTCCCGCGGCAAGCGCACCGCCGCAACGGTGGGCGCAGGAGCCGCAATCGGTGCGGCGATTGGAGCCATCGCCGGCGGTGGCAAAGGTGCGGCCATCGGCGCCGCTGCCGGTGCAGGCGGAGGCACTGCCGTACAAGTGCTGACCAAAGGCGAACAGGTGCGCGTGCCATCGGAGACGCTGCTCGAGTTCCGACTCGCCGTGCCGGTGCAGGTCACCTACACGCCGAAGTAGCTCTTGGGAGGTGCGCCGATCCAAGCGGTTGGCGCAGGGCCGGGGTTGCCAAGGCAGCCCCGGCTTTTTGTGTGTTGCCCGGCTTGACTTCACCGGCGAGCAGGGCTACAAACGCGCGTTCCGACAACCAACCCGAGGAGGCTAGCATGGGGATTTCACGTCGCAGGCTGCTGAAAGCTGCCGCACTGAGCGCCGCAGCGACTCCGGCCCTTGCAGCCGCTGGGGCTGTCGAAGCACCGCAGCGGCCGCTGCCGGAGTCGTTTGAACGGCTGAAGCCGATCCGCGATCGCATCCGACCGATCACAGTGGAGGAGTTCCAGCAGCGGATTGCGCAGGCACAGCGGCTGATGACCGAGCAGAAGCCTCCGTTCGCAGCGCTGTTCACGGCACCAGGGAGCACGCAATATTACTTCTGCGGAATCCGCTGGGGCGGCGGCGAACGGTTGATGGCCCTGGTGATTCCTCAGAAGGGCGAACCGTTTCTGGTCTGTCCGGCCTTCGAGGAGGCCACCTTGCGGGAGCGGCTGCGCTGGCCGATGGAAGTACGCACCTGGCAGGAAGACGAAAGCCCCTATATCCTGGTCGCACGAACGCTGGCCGAACGCGGCTTCCGCACTGGACGAATCGCGATCGACGAAACAACGCGGTTCTTCTTCTTTGACGGGCTTCGGCAGGTCGCGCCCCACTACGAATACACCCTCGGTGATCCGATCACCGTGGGCTGTCGCGCGCGCAAGACGGCACACGAGCTGGAACTGATGGCGCTGGCGAACTGGGCCACCATCGAGGTGTATCGCGCGGCCTTTGCAGCGTTGCGAGAAGGAATGACGAACCGCGAGCTGGGCGGGCTGATTGCGCAGGGCTATCAGCGCATGGGGCTCTCGGGTGGAGCGCTGGTCTTGTTCGGTGCCTGGGCCGCGCTGCCGCACGGCACACAACAGGAACAGGTGCTGCGCGAGGGTGACCTCGTGCTGGTGGATGGGGGCACCAGTGTGGACGGATACGCCTCAGATGTGACGCGCTGCACCGTGCTCGGCAAACCTTCCGATACCCTGCAGCACGCGTTCGACACAGTGCGGCGCGCACAGGACGCAGCCCTCGAAGCCGCCCGGGCCGGCCGCACCTGCGGATCCGTCGACGACGCGGCCCGCCAGGTGATCTCTGCGGCCGGCTACGGCAAGGATTACGAGCGGTTTACGCATCGGCTCGGGCACGGCATCGGACTGGATGGACACGAGCACCCCTACCTGGTGCGCGGCAGCCGCGTGGTGCTCGAGCCCGGTATGACATTTTCCAACGAACCTGGCATCTATGTGCGCGGCGAGTACGGGTTGCGGCTGGAAGATATCATGGTGATCGAACCCGACGGGCCAGCACGACTGCTGACCCCCGGGTTCAGCCTGTCGCTAGAGCACCCGTTCGGCTGATTGCTGCAGGCAGAACTCCACCAAACGCGCCTCGGCCCAAAAACGCTCCCGGCCCCGATAGCGCGAAACGAACGCACAATGCCCGCCGTGCTCCGGCGCCACGAACGTAATGCTGGGGTGCTCCATCACGCCAGCCGCCGCAAAAATTGAAAAGGGCACCAGCATGTCGTCGCGTGCCGTCAGAATCAGTGCGGGTACGCGGAGTTGTGCGATCACGCGGGCGGCGCTGGCACGATCGTAGTAGTCGCTGGCACTTCGAAAGCCGCTGTGCGGGGCTGTGATGCAGTTGTCAAATTCGCGGATGCTGTGGATCGAGCGCAAACCATCCACAGAATAGAGGTGTGGGAACAGGCGGGCCTTGCGCTCGATGCGACGCTTGAGCTGACGCACAAAGTGCCAGTGGTAGAGTGCATTTTCAGGGCGCTCGATGGCCGCCACGCAGGGAGCCAGCTCGAGCGTCGGACACACGCCCGCCACACCGCACAACCCTGGCGGCGGCTGCGCGCCAAACTCACCGGCCATCTTGAACACCAGATTGCCACCCATCGAAAAGCCGGCAAAACAGAGCGCCGGAAGACGATCGCGCTCGAGCAGCTCCACGAGGACCGCAGCCAGATCCGCACTGCGGCCGGAGTGGTAGAGCGTGGGAGTCAGAGGGTCGGTGCCACCGCAGTTGCGTTGGTTCAACCGCACGACGTTACAACCTGCGGAAAAGGCCAGTGCGGCAGTGCCAATCATGTAGGGGGAATCGCTCGAACCTTCCAGGCCATGAACGAGCATCAGCGTGGGCCGTTCTGCCGGCCGTGGCTGCCAGTGGCAGTGCGCCAGCAGACGCGTGCCCGGCTCGACCTCAAACAGCCGGGGCTGCGGCGGTGGCAGACGGCGGCGTCGGCGCGGCCAGAACGTAGCCGCCAGCGTCATCGCATGGGGATTGCGCAGCAGCGGATGCGGTTCGAACTCGATCATCGGAATCAACAGCCGATTGTATGCAACCAGAAGGGTCAAACCCAACGAACAGTGCGAACAACCGGTTGACTCATACAATTTACTTACAGGAGAGGTTCATTATGCTGCGCAGGCAGGCACACAGGAGGCTTCCCGATGGACTTGTAACGCGCCGTTCGCTGACCCTCCGGGGAACTCGGGAGATCCGCGCAGAGGGGCTCCGGGACAAGAACGAGACTGGATACGTTACCCACCGGTTCTGGCCGGCCCGAAATCTTGGCCTTGGACTTTCGAGAGTCCTTTGGCCGATGACGGAGCTTCTAGCCCTATGAGCGAACGGTTTTCAGCCAGCGGCATAGTGGTTTTGCTCCTCCTAAACCACGGTTCCGGCAGGTGAACAACCAGCGCCAGGTTCTCTTCCAGCGTGCAGTGCCCAGGTAGAGTTCTCCCAATACCACCCCACGACCACGAGGGTGCAACGACTCGAGCCGGGACCAAGCGATGCTTGACCACAGACCGATGAACGCCTAGAATCGTGCCTTCCTCTATGAATGTCGCTGGGCACAACCGACGGTAAGTTTCAGCGGGCCGACCAATGGGTCGGCCCGCGATGTTTTCCGTTTCGGACGCGAGTGGCAAAGGGGACGGGATGAACGAGGGTTCGATTCCGGAAGCTCTGACGTTCGACGATGTGCTGCTGCTGCCCGGTAAATCGGCCGTGCTGCCGACACAAGTGGACACACGCACTTGGCTGACCCGGAAGATCGCGCTGAACATTCCGATCACTTCGGCGGCGATGGACACCGTGACAGAGTCGCGGCTGGCCATTGCCCTGGCGCGGCAGGGAGGCCTCGGGTTCGTTCACCGGAACATGTCCATCGCGCGTCAGGCGGAAGAAGTGGACAAAGTGAAGCGCTCGGAAAGCGGCATGATTGTGGACCCCGTGACGATCTCGCCGGAGATGAGTGTCGCGCAGGCGCTTGAAATCATGAGCAAATACAAAATCTCCGGTCTGCCGGTCACCAAAGGCACCCGGCTGGTGGGCATTTTGACGAACCGCGATCTCCGCTTCGAGAAAAACCTGAACCAACCGGTGCGCAACCTGATGACGAAAGAAAATCTGGTGACGGTTCCGGTCGGCACGACACTCGAGCAGGCCGAGCGGATGTTGCAGAAGCACCGCATCGAAAAACTGCTCGTGGTCGATCAGGAGTTCAATCTGAAGGGACTGATCACGGTCAAAGACATCCAGAAGAAGCTCGACTATCCGAACGCAGCCAAAGACGAACATGGGCGACTGCGGGTGGGCGCTGCCATCGGCGCGACGGGCGATTTTCTCGAACGGGCACAGGAGCTGGCCCGGATGCAAGTGGACGTGCTGGCCATTGACACCGCGCACGCACACACAACGCGAGTCATGGAGGCCATCCGCGCCGTGCGGAGCAAGCTGCCGGAGGTGCAACTGGTGGCCGGCAATGTGGGCACCTATGAAGGAGCCCGCGACCTGATCGCGTTGGGCATTGATGGGTTGAAGGTGGGCATCGGGCCAGGTTCGATCTGCACGACGCGAGTGGTCACGGGCGCCGGTGTGCCGCAGCTCACCGCAATCCTGGAAGCGAGCCGGGCCGCACGCGACGCTGGCGTGCCCATCATCGCCGATGGCGGCATCAAGTTCTCCGGCGACATCACCAAGGCGATTGCCGCAGGCGCTTCCACGGTGATGATCGGCAGCCTGTTCGCCGGGACCGAAGAATCGCCCGGCGAAACGATTCTCTACCAGGGCCGCACTTTCAAGTCCTACCGGGGCATGGGCTCGCTGGGGGCGATGGAAGCCGGTTCGGCCGATCGCTACGCCCAAGAGGGTGCGGAGCGGGGCAAGACGGTGCCGGAGGGCGTCGAAGGGCGGGTGCCGTACAAGGGCCCGCTGGCGGGGCTGGTCGAGCAACTGGTGGGCGGACTGCGCAGCGGAATGGGGTATGTCGGCGCAGCCAATATCCCCGAACTGCAACAGCGCGCGCGGTTCGTGCGCATCACGGCCGCCGGGCTGCGCGAGAGCCACGTGCACGACGTGATCATCACGCGCGAGGCGCCAAACTATCAGCTCGAATAGAAACACAAACACCTGGCCGATGCGACGTCTGCTGGACTGGATTCCAGCCATCGCCTGGGCTGCGCTGATCTGGACGTCTTCCTCGCACAATTTCGCGGCTGAATCCACTGGCCCGCTGCTGCTGCCTCTGCTGCGCTGGTTGCTGCCCGGCGCTTCCCCGGCAACCCTGGAACAACTCCACTGGTTCCTTCGCAAAACCGGTCACGTGGTGGAATATTTTGTCTTCGCGCTGCTGGTGGCGCGCGGCGTGCGCGGGTCCGTGTCGGGCGGGCAGAAACCGTGGGAAGGATACACATTGGCAATTGTCTTCCTCTATGCGGCACTCGACGAGTGGCATCAGTCGTTCGTCCCGACCCGTACGGCTTCGGTGACGGACGTGGCCCTGGATGGGATCGGCGGTGTGGTTGCCCTCGCGCTGATGTGGTGGCGAACGCGGAGGCACAGCTCTGCGTGGACGAACGCTGCGCGGTAAACCTACCGCACCGTCTTCGGAGGTGCAGGGATGCGACACCAACCAGCCGGCAGAATCGCGCTGCTGACCGGGTGGCTGCTGGTGACAGCGCTGGGCACGGCGCAGACCCCGCGCGCGCCGCTGCGGTACGAGCTGCGCTTTGCCGCACCGAACACGCACCTGCTCGAGGTCACTGTGCACGCCGACAGCCTGCGAGGCGACACGGCGGAATTCGCCATGCCGGCCTGGGCACCTGGCGCATATCGCATCAACGACTACGCCAAGATGGTGCAGGAATTTTCCGCAGCCGATGCACAGGGCCGTCCGCTGTCCTGGCGCAAGACGGACAAGCAAACCTGGCGAATCGAGTTGAAGGGAGCCAGGGCCGTCACAGTGCAATACAACGTGTACGGCAACACCATGGCCAATCACTGGACTCAGTACAACGAGCTCCATGCCTTTCTCGCCGGCCCGGCGACGTGGATGTATCTGGTGGGCCACACGGATCGGCCGATCGAACTGACCCTGGCCGTGCCCGAGGGCTGGCAAGTTGCGACGAGCCTCGTGCCGCTCGGCGGAAACCGCTACCGAGCCGAGAACTACGACTGGTTTGTCGATTCGCCGATCGAACTTTCCGACTGGCAACGGCAGAGCTTCACTGTGGCAGACACCACCTATCACGTTGTGGTGCACGACGTGTTGGGCCAGAAGGACTTCACAAAGTTCACTAACGACACAAAGAAGATCGTCGAGACCGTGGTGGCAATGTTTGGCGGACGAGCCCCGTTTCGTGAATACTGGTTTCTGTTTCACATCTGGCCGGGTGTGGGGGGCGGACTGGAGCATTTGAATTCAACGCAAATCACCTTCCCCAGCTCGTGGGATGCCGAGAGACAAGCTGGACGATACGGCAGCGAGCACCAGTTGAAGCTGTTTGTCACCGCACACGAGTTCTATCACGCTTGGAACGTGAAGCGCATCCGGCCGCTGCCCCTCGGTCCATTCGACTACAGTCGAGAAGTACACACACCGTCGCTGTGGATCAGCGAAGGATTGAGCAGTTACTATGCCCAGTTGGCCATGGTGCGCGCGGGCTTCTACACGCCGGAACAGTACCTGGAGTCGATCGCCGAGCTCATCACTGAATTTGAACAGCGGCCCGGGCGGCGCTATCGCAGCATCGCCGAGACGAGCTGGGACGCCTGGTTTCAGAACACCCCGCCAGGCAACACGAACCTGAGCAACACCAACTACTCCTACTACGACGCCGGACAGATCCTGGGCCACCTGCTCGACTTCGCCATCCGGCAGGCGACGGCCAACCGGCGCTCGCTCGATGATTGGATGCGACTGCTCTACGAGCGCCACGCATTGCCGCGCCCTGGGTTTACACCAGAAGAGGCTGTGCGCGCCGCGAGCGAAGTGGCCGGAAAGGATTTGAGCGAATTCTTCCGGCGGTACGTGGACGGGCGCGAGCCGCCCCCGTACGAGCAGTACTTTGGCTATGCCGGCATTGCGGTCAAGCGTGTGCCGCTGTCTGAACAACCGTGGCTCGGGGCCACGCTGCAAAGCACGCACGAGGGCCAGACGCTGGTGACCAATGTCGAACCGGGCAGTCCCGCCGAGGCCTCCGGGCTCGACCGCGACGACATCATCCTGGGCGCAGATGGCCGCAAACTCGATTTCGAACCGCTCCTCAAAGCCCTGGCAGAAAAAGCGCCCGGCGATACCGTGGCACTGACGGTTCAGCGTTGGGGGCGGCAAGGCACGCGGACAGTACGCCTCGGAGCAAACCCGCACGCACGCTTTGTGCTGCGGCGGATCGAAAACCCCACCCCGCTGCAGCAAGCCATCTTCGAGAGCTGGCTCGGACGTGCGGGAACAGCCGCCGCTCAGAATTCGCTTGCCGCCCGCATGCGAACGCGGTAGAAAGCAAGCAGCCCGAAAGCCGGTGAAGTTGTAACCAGGGAGACTCGGACGATGGCTGACGTCATTCTGTGTACCCGTTGTGGGAGCCGTGCGGCCGGAGCTCTGGCGCCGAACGAACAGGACCTGGTGGCTGTAGGACTGCTGGAACGGCACTGTGCTCGTTGTGGCGAAACGACCCGCTGGGGCCGCGCCGAGGACTACCGGCAAGGCGGCGACCGCCGCAAAGGGGATCGTCGCAAGGGGATTGGCCGGTGGATCAGTGTCGAACGCCGCATCGCGGACCGACGCAGCGGGCACGACCGGCGCAGAGAATAAACGCAAACGGAACCGCACAGATTTCCAGTGGGCGGAAAAAAAATGGGCCCCGGGGCGGGAGCCTGCCGGGGCCAAAATGTTTTGCTCGACGGCGGGAGGGGATCAGCTTTGCTCTGGGGCGGCGGCCTCCGGCGCGGGCTCCTCAGCCTTGCGGGGCTTCTTTTCCTTTTTTTCTTTCTTCTGCAGCTCGGAACCAATCAGCTCGAGGATGGCCAGTTGAGCGCCATCGCTGATCCGCCAGCCAGCGCGAACGATGCGCGTGTAACCGCCGCGGCGATCGGCAAAACGCGGGGCGATGACGCGAAACAGTTTGCGTGTGGCCTCATCCGTCATCAGGAAGGCCGCGGCCTGGCGACGGGCATGCAAGGTGTCGCGCTTGCCGAGCGTGATCATGCGCTCGACCAGAGGCCGCGCGGCTTTGGCTCGAGCGACCGTGGTGCGGACGCGTTCGTGCAGGAGGACGTTCGTCACCAGGTTGCGCAGGGTGGCGCGACGGTGGGCAGGGTTGCGTCCGAGTTTGAATCCGGCTTTGCGGTGTCGCATGGCACCCACCTGCTACAACGTAGAGGTTTCTTCCGGCGGAGCCGTCTGGCTGGGCAGCGGCGGCCAGATGATGCGACCGTGCTCATCGAATTTCATGCCCAGGCTCAGGCCCATGCGCTGGAGGATTTCCTTGATCTCGTTCAGAGATTTGCGACCGAAGTTTTTCGTCTTGAGCATCTCGTTTTCCGTGCGCTGAACCAGCTCACGAATGGTTTGGATGTTGGCATTCTTCAGGCAATTGTACGAGCGGACAGAAAGCTCGAGCTCCTCGACGGAGCGATCCAGGTGTTCCAGGCGCGGGTCGGGGAAGGCTTCGACGACTTCCTCGGTGAGTTCGGGCTGCTCTTCGAAATTGATGAAGATGCTCATATGATCTTTGATCAGTTTTGCGGCCAGGCCGATGGCGTCCTGGGGTGTGATGGCCCCGTTGGTCCAGACCTCCAGGTTCAGTTTTTCGTAGTCGGTCATTTGGCCCAGGCGCGCGGCCTCCACGGAGTAATTCACCTTGCGCACCGGGGAGTGGACCGAATCCACCGGGATGTAGCCGACCGGCAAGTCTTCATCGAAGTTGCGATCCGCGCCGACGTAGCCGCGGCCATTTTTGACGCGCATCTCGATCTGGAGGCGGCCGCCTTCGCTGACCGTGGCGATGTAGACATTTTTGTCGAGGACAGCGAAGTCGGCATCTTCTTCAATCATGGCTGAGGTGACCACGCCGGGCCGATCGACGTTCAGGTAAATCGTTTTCGGTTGATCCACATTCAGCTTGAGCGGCACCTGTTTGAGATTCAGGATGATATCGGTGG
>JAIMBE010000037.1 GCA_023511565.1 Bacillota bacterium | reverse complement strand
GTGCTGGCGCGCTGCCGCGGCTACCGGCATCTGGCGGCCGGCGTCACGACGGCGCTGGTGACCTTGATCGTGCTGGTGCCGGTGGGGGTGGTGGTGGGCACGGCGGTGCTGGAGAGCCTGTCGCTGGTGGACCGCCTGCAACTGAGCAACGTCCGCCAGCGCTTGAGCGACCTGAGACGCGAGTTTGGTCTGCAGATCCCGCAGGAGCGGGATCTGCGGCAGGTCGAGGCCACGCTCCAGGCCTGGCGGCAGAAGCAGCGCCATGGCGAATCGCTGTCGATCAAGCCGGAGCAGGTGCAGAATCTGCTGGACCGGCTGACGAAGGTGGAAGCGCACCTGGCGCAGCAGCCTGCCGGCAGCGTCGCCGCCGATCCTGCGCTGTTGCGCCAGCGGCTGACGGCACTGAGAGACGCGCCGCCCGACTCGGTCGAGCGCGACGAGGCGCTGTTGGAAGCGGAGGCGGAGTTCCGCGAGTTCAAACGCAACTTGCTGGGAGGGACCTATCGGGCCTGGCTCACGGAGTGGGTCAACCCCAGCGACGAACAGATCGAGCAGCTCCGGCATTCGGTGCTGGCCGCTGCGGGTCCGATCCTGTCGCTGGGCACGGATACGGCGCTGGTGGCTCTGAAGATCGGCTTCGGTGCGCTGATCACGATCGTGACGCTGTTTTTCTTGCTGGCGGAAGGATCGGCGATGCTCGAAGGGCTGATCCGCCTCTCGCCGCTGGAAGAGTCGCATGTGCGGGAGCTGGCGGCCGAATTCGACCGGGCTTGCCGGGCGATCGTGACCGCCACGCTCTTGTCGGCGGCGGCGCAAGGCGTGCTGGCTGGCGTGGCGTTCTACGCGTGCGGCCTGCGCGGCTCCGTGGCCCTGCTCAGCCTGCTGACGATGATCGTGGCGCTCGTGCCGTTCACGGGCGCGGCGGTCGTGTGGGTGCCGGTCGCCCTGTACCTGTATTTCTTCCAGGGCGAAACCTGGACGGCCGTAGGGCTGGCCGTCTACGGGACAGTGGTCATCTCGCTGGTGGACAACCTGATCAAGCCGCTGGTGCTGCACGGGCAATCGAAGTTGCACCCGCTGCTCGCGCTGCTCAGCGTGCTCGGAGGGGTGCGAGCCCTGGGGCCGGTCGGCATTCTGGTCGGGCCGATGGTCGTGGTGTTCCTGATCACCTTGCTGCGGATCGTGCAGCGCGAGCTGTCGTCGCTAGACCGCTCTTCCTGGATGTTCTGGCGCGGCTTTGTACCACGCTCCGCTGCCACCGCGCCGCGAGCGGCCTGCGATGGGAAAACGCCACCTGATTCCGACGACGAGCCGCCGCCATCGCGTACCGCCGCAGCACCCCACGACGTGCCGCCGCATGCCGCGACGGTTCCGCAGGGTGGTCTGCTTAGCGGCCCGAGGGCCGACTCACCCTCCTCCGGCGACCCATCCACGACGTAGCGCCGCACTGCCGCTTGCTTCCTTGCAGCGACCCGGCCGCCCGCAGATCCCCGTGTCACAAGCCCGTGCCAAAACGGTCCATCCCCGACCTTCTTCCTCGGCGGTCCGAAGGGAGTGAAGGCGCATTTCTCGTCTCCAAGTCGCCTAGTGTTCTGGCGGCGGCCCGCCGACCTGCTCCGATTCGATCGACAACAAGGGCTTTCGGCGCGGCGTGGTTGCCGGGCAGCCGCGGCACCCGCCGCACGCACCTCCGAGGCCACGCAGCGTCTTCCATGCCCGCCGGGCCAGCACCAGCGCGCTGGTCGCGACCGCCAGCCCCACGATCACGGCTTGCCAGTCGACCGTCATGCAGCCACCTCTATAGGACCGGCAGGGTCCAGCACCGCGCGGCCGTTCCGCTCCGTGCAGCCCGCGGTCCTGTCCTGTGGCGGTGCCGCTTACAACGGCAGGCAGAGCCTCCCGATCTGATATGTCGCCAGCGCCGCGACATACGCCAGACTCGTCATGTACACAAACGTCACCAGCGGCCAGCGCCACGAGCCGGTCTCGCGGCGGATCACCGCGAGCGTCGAGCTGCACTGGGCACACAGGGCGAAAAACACCATCAGCGACAGGGCCACCGGCAGGTTGAACACTTTGCGGTCCGTGCCTTCCCACGTCGCCGCGCGGAGCGTTTCCCGCAGAGCGTCCGACGTGGCTTCCTGCTCCTCGCCCAGATTGTAGATCACGCCCAGCATGGCGATTTCCGTCAGCGGTGCGCCGTAGGAGAAGTCCGATCCGGCCTTCTTTCCCTGGCGGATGGCGTCAAGCCAGTCTTGGTGATGGCCGCGGGTGCGAGGGATTTTCTTTTCCGGCAGCTTGTACTCGCGCATTTTCGATTCAGGAATGATGCGCACTCCGCCGGCGCCCACCCTGACCTGCTGTCCGGCGCTTACGTGATGCTCGCTGTCACCGACACGGGCTGCGGCATGGACCGTGAAACGCTGGCGCACATCTTCGAGCCTTTCTTCACCACCAAGAGCCAGACCGGAGGCACCGGCCTGGGTCTGTCCACCGTCTATGGCGTGGTCATGCAGAGCGGCGGACACATCACCGTCGACAGCGAGCCCGGCCGCGGCTCGACGTTCAAAATCTACCTCCCGCGGGTGGAGACCCCCAAGCCGAGCCGCAGCATCGGCCAACCCTCCCACACGCTGCCGGCGGGCTCCGAAACCATTCTCCTGGTGGAGGACGATGAGGACGTGCGGACGCTGAATGAGGAGTTTCTTCGCGCCCAAGGCTACCGGGTACTGCCCGCGCGCAACGGCGAACAGGCCCTGACGCTCGCCGCTGCGCACGACGGGCCGATTCATCTGCTCATCACCGACGTAGTCATGCCCGGAATGAGCGGTCGTGAGCTCGCCGAACGTCTGCAAACGGACTGGCCAGAAATCAAAATTGTGTTCACTTCCGGCTGCATCGACGAAGCCGTGATCCACCACCTGCACAATCCTCGTGCGGCCTTCCTTCAGAAACCTTTCCCGTTGCAGATGCTGGCACAAAAGATTCGCGAAGTGCTGGGGGAAAGTTCCGGCTGAATCCACCGTCCTCGCCGATCGACCGCGAAACCCGAACTCCACGATCCAAGGCGTTCCCGAAAGGGCTCGGCCCGCACAACGAAACCACGCGCCGGATTGTTCGCCACCCCGTAAACCGGCTACAATGCCGGCCCAAGAGTGCAGGAGGGAAACGCATGCCCGATGCGCGTGGCACGTTGACCGATGTGGGATTGCTGGTGATCCGTCTTTCAGCCGGCCTGATGCTGGTCGGCTTTCACGGCTGGGAGAAGCTGATGGCGGCGATCGGCTACGTCTTTCAGGGACACATGTGGCGCTTCGTCAACGGTGTGGCCAGCCTGGGTTTTCCACTACCCGGATTCTTCGCGGTCTGCGCGGCCCTGGCCGAATCGGTGGGCGCACTGCTGCTGGCGGCCGGGCTGTTCACCCGCTACGTGGCCGCGATTGTGGCCTTCAATTTTGTCGTGGCTACCTATCGCCATTTGAGCACTGATATGCGCTTCGAGTTGGCGGGCCTGTACCTGGCCGTTGCACTGCTGTTCGTTTTCGCACCTCCGGGAAGGTTTTCGCTCGACGGCCTGCTGCGGGGCCGCAAATAGTCCTAGCGCGCGGCTGCGGGCGGAAGAAAGGAGTTGCCACGATGCGTCTCGAGGGCTGGCCGCGGGTTTCGGGCTGGACGATATGGCTGATCGTACTGTTCAGCCAGTCGGCGGCGGTGGCCGCACAGTCGGGCGGGCTGCGCGCAGAAACCATCCGCGCGATTGAGTCCGTCGTCACCGCCGAACAACAGCAGCAGCAGATTCCGGGGATTTCGCTGGCCGTGGCTGTTCACGGCACGCTCCGCTATGCGCGGGGCTTCGGCAAAGCAGACCTGGAAAATGATGTCCCGGTCCTCCCGGACACCCGCTTCCGCACCGCCTCCATCGCCAAACCGATGACCGCGGTCGCGGTGCTGCAATTGGCCGAGCAAGGACGACTGGATCTGGATGCGGAAATCCAGAAGTACTGTCCGGCATATCCAAGGAAGCCGTGGCCAGTGACGGTGCGACATCTGCTCGCACACCTAGGTGGCGTGCGGCACTATCAGCGCCCGGGCGAAGCCCGTGGCACTGAACATTTCTTCACGCTCCACGACGCGTTGCGGCTCTTCGCCGAAGATCCACTCTTGCATGAGCCGGGCACTCGATACACCTACACGACCTACGGCTACGTCCTGCTCGGCTGCGCCATCGAAGGCGCCTCTGGCGAACCTTACGAAGAGTACATGCAACACCATGTCTGGAAACCGACCGGCATGACGCACACGCGCAGCGACGATCACTTTGAGCTGATCCCTAATCGTGCCCGTGGATACGCCAAACTCGACGAAGCCACCTACAACCGCTTGCCAGCCCACCAGAAAGCACGAGCCAAGGTGGGACAGCTCATCAATGCCGCACTGCACGATACCAGCATGAAAGTGCCCGGCGGTGGTCTGCTTTCTACCGCTTCCGACCTGGTGCACTTCGCACTGGCCGTGCTCGATGGAACCCTGGTGCGGCCCGAAACGCGTGACGCAATGTGGACGCGCCAACAGATGCGCGATGGGACCAAAACCGCCTATGGCCTCGGCTGGGTCCTGAACGAGCACGGACCGGAAGGCAACTCCTTGGTCTCGCACAGCGGCGGTCAGGCTGGCACGGCCGCGCTTCTCGTCATTGTTCCTGAACGAAAAATTGTGGTCGCACTCATGACCAATCTCCAGGGAGCTAACACTGCAGCCATTGTTAGTCGGGTCTTGCTCGCCTTGGAACAGGAACTAGAAGAGTGAATGGCAGCCGCTGCCGAACTGGCAGAGTGAACTCACTCCTACAAGTGTCTGCAAAAACTTCTTGAAAATGGTGCTAGGCCCCTTGGACGCTCATACGTTGTGCCTTGACGCTTGGTCAAGCCATGCTGCCCTGTGAGAGAATTCCGAAAGCCGTATGACACAAACCCCGAACAAATTCAAAAAAATTAAAAAATCTCTTTTTTCAGTAGATCTGACAAAATTTATAATGATATGAAAATAATAGAGTTATGAGAAAAATTGCGCAACTACGTTTGGGGAAGGCTTGGGATCATTTGGCTGGTCGTCTGAGTGTCAATCTCTAACTGTTCCTTTCGTGTAGATAAGTTGTTGTTTTTCAAAATATTATAAAATTCCAGAAATTGAGAACAAAAGTAAACACGAGGTCAACCCTTAGTGCCAAAGTGGAATTGTTTTTCCCAGAAGGCATTGGTGGACCACTGCTCATCGTATAATTGATTGAAAATAAATTTCTTAATTAATTTCCAGGGACTGGAGAATTTGGCTGGCTAATTGCTGGGGATTGAAACAGTTATTGCTGATCGCCTCAGTTTTGAGACGTGTTGCATGTCAGCGTGCAGAATCCACAACCAGTTTGCAGACCGAGCACCTACAGGAGAGTTCCACGAACGCGGCAAATGAGCCCGAAAAACCTTATCACGAAAAACAGTGCGGCGACGGGATCGAAGCCAGGAAATGTTTCGCGAATGAACACCGCGCCGGCTGGGTTCGATCCCCACACGGAGCTGCCCGCTGGCTTTGTCGAGTTTCTCGCTGAATTACATCGCGAGTTCACACCACGTCAGCGCGAGCTGCTGGCGCACCGCGAGGACGTGCTGCGTGCTGCGCACCAAGGCAGACTGCCGGATCATCGGCCGCCTTCGGAGGCAACCACATCAGACTGGTGCATTGAATTGCCGGAGTGGTGCCACGACCAGCGGAACCAGATGACCGGCCCGGCGGATGACGCCGAACTGGTGGTCAAGATGCTGAACTCGGGCGCACCGGGTGTCATGCTCGACCTGGAAGATGCCATGGCCAATTTCTGGCCGAATCTGAGCACCGGTCTGAACAACATCCTGGCCGCGCTGCGCGGCGAGCTCAGCTATTTCGATCGCAAGCGCCAACGCACGGTTTCGATTCAACCAAGCTCGACCGTGATCTGGCTGCGACCGCGCGGTCTGCACCTGCATCAGGCCGGCGTGCTCGGTTGCGAAATTGTTCCGGCGCCGTTGTTCGATGTGGCCTGGATCGCCTACCAGGTGCAACCGGAGCAATTGAAGCATCCTCTGGCGTTCTACATTCCGAAGTCCGAATCGGCCGAGGAGGCGCTCTGGTGGCGCGATCTCTTCCAGGCCATTGCGGAACGGCGGGGCTGGCCGCGTAACTATATTCGGTGCATGGCGCTGGTGGAATCGCATCCGCTGGCCTACCAGATGGAGGAATTTGCGTACCATCTGCGCGAGCACCTGCTCGGACTGAACCTGGGTCGCTGGGACTACATGGCCAGCCTGATCCATTTTCATCTGCTGGATCCGCGGTGGGTGTTGCCGGATCGGAACACGATTCCCCACGACGTGGCCTTCTTTCAGCGGCTGCGGGAGTTGCTGCCAGAGATCTGCCACCGGCACGGCCTGTTGGCGATTGGCGGCATGACGGCGCTCTATCCGAGCCGCGAAGATCCCGAGCTGAACGCGCGCGCGCTGGCGGTGCTCGAGAAAGACAAGAAGAACGAAGCCGAGTCCCGGTTTGACGGTGCCTGGACCGGTCACCCGGACCAGAATGAAATTGCGGTGCGGCAATTCCCGTATCCCAATCAGTTGCACACCCTGCGGATGGATTTTGTGCGCTATCCCGACCTGCGGCCGTTGCCTGACGGGGAGGGGCGACGCACGCTGGCGGGCACGCGCGCGGCGGTGCGCACGACGATCCGCTACCGCTTTGGCGTGCTCAGCGGTCGTGGGGCCAGCCTGCTCGATGGCTACATGGAAGATCTGGCCACCGACCGCATCTACCGGCTGATGATTGCGCAGCGTGTGCTGCACCGCGACCGGGTCGAGGTGATCGGCGACGATGGCCGAGCAGTGCGACACACGCCGGAACTGGTGACGCAGCTCTTCGATCAGGAGCTTGCGCACATCATGCAGGCTTTGCCCGCGGAAACGCCCGAGCCGGTTCGTGACCGGTACTGCGAGGCACGGCGACTCAGCGAGCAGATGATTGTGCACGGCGAATTCACTCCCATCTAAACAGGAGCTAGGAGCGTGCGATGAACCTGTTCAACTCGGTCGAGCAAATGGAACACGAGTGGAAGCAGAATCCGCGCTGGCACGGGATCGCGCGGCCCTACCGACCCGAAGATGTCGCCCGGCTGCGGGGCACGGTGCGCATCGAACACACGCTAGCCCGGCTGGGTGCCGAGCGGCTCTGGAATCTGCTGCACACCAAGCCTTACGTGGCCGCGCTTGGCGCGCTGACCGGCCACCAGGCTGTGCAGATGGTGCAGGTCGGCCTGCCGGCCATCTATGTGAGTGGCTGGCAGGTGGCGGCCGATGCCAACGCAGCCGGTCAGACGTACCCGGATCAGAGCCTCTACCCGGTGGACAGCGTGCCGAACCTGGTCCGACGGATCAACCGCGCGCTCGAACGCAGTGATCAAATTGACCACGCCGAAGGGCGCAACGACATCTACTGGTACGCGCCGATGGTAGCCGACGCCGAAGCCGGCTTCGGAGGCAACCTGAACGCCTTCGAACTGATGAAAGCCATGATCGAAGCCGGTGCGGCCGGCGTCCACTTCGAAGATCAGCTCTCTGCGGCGAAGAAATGCGGCCACCTGGGCGGCAAGGTAGTGGTCCCGACCTGCGAGTTCATCGAAAAACTCGTGGCGGCCCGGCTGGCGGCGGACGTACTCGACGTTCCCACCCTGCTCATCGCGCGGACCGACGCGAACTCCGCGCGATTGATCACCAGCGATGTGGACGAACACGACCGGCCTTTCCTGGGCACCCGTCGCACGCCGGAAGGTTTCCATGAATTTCGCGGTGGACTCGATGCGGCCATCGCCCGCGGGCTGGCGTATGCCCCGTATGCGGACCTGATCTGGTGTGAAACGGCCACGCCGGATCTCGAGGAGGCACGCCGCTTCGCCGAAGCCATCCACGCCCGTTACCCGGGCAAGCTGCTGGCGTACAACTGCTCTCCCTCCTTCAACTGGCGGAAACACCTGGACGAAGCCACCCTCGCCTGCTTCCAGCAGGAGCTGGGCAAGATGGGCTACAAATTCCAGTTCGTTACGCTGGCCGGCTTCCACTCGCTGAATCTGAGTATGTTCGAGCTGGCGCGCGCCTATGCCGCCTCGGGGATGGCCGCCTACGCGAAGCTGCAGCAGCACGAGTTCCAGATGGCGGAAGAGGCCGGCTACCGTGCCATCACCCATCAGCGGTTTGTCGGCACCGGCTACTTCGATGAGGTGGCGCAGGTGGTCAGCCAGGGGCGCACCTCGATAACGGCCCTGGCCGGCTCTACCGAGGAAGAACAGTTCACCAAACCCAACGGGAAGGGTCGCGGAGCGCGCGCCCGGCGTACCGCAGCACGCTCTGCGGCACAAAGCGCCTCGGCCTCTGCCAATCCGCAGTCGTAATCCCGGTCTGCCACGCTGCGTGCCGGGCTCGGAACGACCCTGGCGTTCAGCGCGGTGCGGAAGGGGTCGGCGTGTGGTCTGGCTGGCCCTGCGCGTCCTGGAACAGAACCGTCTGGCTGGCCAGGAACCACAGCTTCACCAGAATCCGTGCCAGCACGTACGCCTGGCCGATGGCCAGGGCTCCCAGCACGGCAGCCCAGTTCGACGGGCTACTGCTGGGCGCGATGGCTCCATAGAAAAGCATCACCGCAGCCGCGACGATCAGCAGAAGCAGATACAGCCCGCAGGTCGGCCCCGGGTGCCGGGCGATAAACCCCAGCCCGCGCAGCAGCGCCAGCACGGCACTGCGCCGCCGTTCGACCACCACGGCAATCCGGGCATAGTCGAAGGCCATGCTGACCGCAGCCAGCAGCACTCCGGTGAACAAGTAGACCAGTGCCGTCCAGAAGAGAACTGTGCGCTCGGTGGTCACATCGCGCGTGGCCTGCTCGACGAAATCGTGCAACGGATTGGCCACGAACCGAAAAATGGCCAGGTAGAACAGCACCGAGAGGATCAGCAGACGGAACATGCGCCAGAACAACTCACCGCTGTGACCGAACAGCCGCGCGCGGGAATGGGGTTCGCGCGGATGGGCGAAGCGATCCAGGATGCCGCCGACCAGGAACGTCCAGAAGATCAGAAACAGTCCGCCGGCCGAAAGAAGGGTTCGGTGGGCGGCAAACAGCTCTCCATCCAGCAGCCTCTCCAGGTTTGCCACCAGGGCCATGTGACCGATCACTTCCGGGCCGAACGTTGCGGCCACGCCGGATACTTCTTCGACAAATTCTCCGTACCAGTCCAGATCCAAGCTCGTGCGCAGATTCTGTTCGACCAGGCTGCCGCCGACGTGCGTGGCGATTTTCCCTCGGACCACCGTGGCCAGGGGCAGCGAAACGGCCAGGCTGGCCAGGTAGATCCAGCCGAGCAGCGCCGGTGCCTTGAGCACGCGGCCCAGGCCGAACCAGAGCGAACGCAGCACACTCATCGGCGACTTCTCCTCAGAACAGGGAAATCAGCGTGTGCAGGAAATCCTGCAGCCAGACCATCCACTGCGCGGCCCACTTCGTCGCTACAAACTGCGGGCGTGGCTGCAGGCGCCGGCTGTTGTTCGTGTAGCGCACATCGAGCACGAGTTTCCGCTCCGGATCGACTACGGCGTATTCCAGGCGTGCCGGGCGGGTGAAGGTGTACAGCTTCCACAGCGCGCGCCCGTCCCAGGTCTCCCGGATGCGCTCGCCATCTTCGAACACAAACAGAACTTCGACAGGCAGGATGCCATCCTGCAGGCGCCGGACGACGACGCGCGTCTCATAGGGTCCTTCCTCCCGGCCAGATTCCGTCTCGGCAAGGATCCGGTTGCCGTTGCGCTCCACGTAGCCCAGCGTGCGCACCGGCTCGCTTTCGACCGATTCCACGGCGTAGTCGAACACCGCCGCCCGGTAGAACACCTGGTCGAAAAACCAGGTCAAATCCTGGCCGGCCACTTCGCTGGCGGTACGGAAGAAATCTTCGGGCTTCGGGTGCTGGAAGCGGTAGCGCTGGAAAAACGTGGCCAGGATCCTTTGCAGCGTTTCCCAGCCCAGCATGCGTTCCAGGGTGGTCAGCCAGAGGGCTGTTTTGCTGTAGGTGATGGCGCTGGCGGTTTCCGGATGGTAACGATAGGTGGGCGTGGCGGGAACCTCCCTGCGTGCGGCCGCCCGGTAGCGATCCAGCCCCATGCCGTGCAGGCGGCTGCGGCGCACATCCCGCAGCCAGACGGGAACAAACTCGCGGAAGAATCGCCGGACGAAAAACCACTGGCCGTAGGCCACCTCCGCGACGCGCTCTTCGGAGAATGTGTTCAGTCCTTCGTCCAACCACGCGTGTTCGAACTCGTTGTTGCCCACCAGGCCGTACCAGAACTGGTGTCCGGCTTCGTGAATCGTAACGCCCTCGGGCTGGCCGCCCCCGAACGGTGCCCAGTACCGCGTACCGCAGGTGAACAGCGTGGGATACTCCATCCCGCCCGAGCCGCTGTCGTAGGCCGGATCAATCACCGTGACATGGCCATAGGGATAGGGGCCGAACCAGAGGCCGTAATGCTCGAGAGCAGCTTCGACGGCGCGGAAGTGACGCTCGAGCTGACCAGCGTGCTCGGGCTGATAGAGCAGGCGAATGTCCACGGCGGGCAGGCCGCTGCGTTCGAAGCGGCGCCGCGCTTCGCGGAAGTCCGGGCTGGTGGTCCAGGCAAAGTCGTGCACATCGGCCTGCTGGTAGCGATGGGTGGACGTGCCGTCGGGATGGTCGGTGACGCCCAGGGCCACGCCGGTCGCGCCTACCCGCCAGCCCTGCGGCACGGTGATCTGCACATCGTACATGCCATAGTCGGCATAGAACTCCGTTGCCGCGTGGAACTGGTGATTGTTCCAGGTACCGTCGGGCTCAAAAACGCCCAGCTTCGGGAACCAGTGGGCCAGAAAGAAGTAACGGCCCCGGAAACCGGTGCGGGCAAACGTGCGCGGGATTTTTGACTTCCAGATCAGTTCGACGCGGATCGTTTCCTCCGGGCCCACCGGCCGCGGCAGCGGTACGACCAGCACGGTGCGGTCTTCGGGGTTGGCGTCGTCGGGCGAGGCGTAGCGGGCCTGCTGGGTCAGTTCGGCAGCGCCGAAGGGCCCGCTGGGCAACACGCGCACCGCTTCGACCTGGACATAGGCCCAGTCCTCGGCACGGCGCTGCTTCAGTTGACCGCCGCGCGGCTCGGCGCGCAGCGCGTCTTCGCGCAGCCAGGTGCTGCGGGAGTTGCGCCAGGCATTCCAGTACAGATGGAACCACAGCTCGGAGGTCGAAAAGCGCGTGGTGTTCCGCCACTCCAGCACTTCTCTGCCCTCGAGCATCTTGGCTTCGGGATCCAGGCGCACCTGAATCGTGTAGTTGGCGTTGCGCTTGCTGACTTCGACCGCCTGTTGACCTGCTGCCGGCAGGACGAACGTCAGCCACAGAATCCCCCTCGCAAGGTGCACAACGCAGCGAGCGACCATACCTCCCTCCGGCCCGGATCGAAAAGTGCGCCCATTATAGTCATCCCCGCTGCGCCGACAAGCAGTTCTGCGCAGTCGGCGTCAGAGATCGTGCCCATGGTGAGCGGCAGGGGGCGGCGGCAAGCAAAGGCACACGGCCTAATAGGTCACCTTGTCCGGCTTCTGCTGCCACAGTCGGAAAGCTTCCAGAGCCAGCTCGCGCATCATCTGTTGCATGGGGATGCGCCGTTGAATGGGTGGCCGTTGCAACTCGTACAGGATGTTGACGTCGTCGAAGCCGGCCTGTGCGGCGTCTTCGGCTGTGCCGGCGTAAAACACGCGCGCCGGCCGCGCCCAGTAGATGGCTCCCAGACACATCGGACACGGCTCGCAAGAGGTGTAGAGATCACAGCCGGTCAATTGAAAATGTCCGAGCACACGACAGGCTTCGCGGATGGCCACGATTTCGGCATGCGCTGTGGGGTCGTTCGAGCGGGTGACGCGGTTGGCGCCCTCGGCCACGATCTGGTCGTCTTTGACCACCACGCAGCCAAACGGCCCGCCCAGTCCCTTGCGCACGTTCTCGACCGCCAGGGCGATGGCACGAGCCATGAAGCGGTTGTGTTCAGCAGGTGGCATCGTGTGGGCTTTCGTCGGGCCGCGTAGCGTGCGCTTGCCATTGTAACGCAGCCGCGTCAGCAACGCCCGGCAGCGTTCGCGACGCAGGCCTCAACCAACGCCGTGCACCTCGCGCACGGAGCGTTCTGCAGCCAGAAGTGCGCCCGTCCGTTTTTGCTTGACTTTCGCTTTTTATTCGCCTAAGATGCGCACCGGTAGAGGGACGGAAACCGGGGCCGACCCGCCCCATTGTCCGAAGGACTCTCCCGGGCCGTCGGCTCCGGCATCCCCCTGGCCCAGCCCACCCCCGCTCTGCCCCGCCTGAGGGCGCGCGCGAAGCCTTCACAGCCCGCCGCTTGAAAACCTCGTTCGGATGTCAAGGCGGCAGCGGAGGCTCCTCGAACTCACCGGCCGGCACATCGCCGTCCTGCTCCCGCCATTTTCGATCCCATCGTGCAGCAGGGGGCAGCCGGTTACCGGTGTCGTCGCAGCTGCGACATCAAACGCTCTGCGTCTGCGGCGCGGTAACGCCGAGGCGGGATGCCGCCAACTGGAGAATGCGCGGGTGGGTGCAGACCTCGAAGTATTCCAGGGTCCCCGGTTCAGCCACCCGGCCGGTCGGGCTCAGGCAGCGCACTACGCCTTTGCGCACCACCACCACTTCGAAGGCTTCGCCGACCGGCACCTGCCCAGCGTAGAGGGTGACGGGTTCGGTTCCCCAGGGCATCGGCACCTTCAGCGTGAACGAGATGAGCGCGACTTCCTCGCTGAGCTTTTCAAATCCTTCCCGATTCAGTTCGATGCCATTGACGTTCCAGCGAATCAGGAACTCTTCGGCTTCCTCGCCTTCGACGCGCACCTTGATGGTCTGGAAGTGGAACAGTTGGAACGGCGAAGGATTCCGCACCAGGATGCGTCGTGCGACCTTGGAGGAGCTCGAGAGCCGGTCGGAACGGTTCAGCGCTTGTGAAATCATGATGCGCGAATCGCCCTCCATCCAGAGGGTGGGTGCGGAATTCTGAAAGGCAATGCCCAGGCCTAAGGTGAGCGGCGGCAGCCCCGCCGCTTCGGCGCGGCGGTTGTTGGCGCGAACCACTTCCAGGATGTGGCGGGAAAGCAGGCAGGCTTTCGCCACGGCGCGCTGCTGGGCGCGGTTCGTTTCTGTTTCGTAGATGGCCAGGATGATGGCATCGCCTTCGATGAACACCTTCGTAGCGGAGTAGCGATCGAGCAGACGCCGCACCGGCTCGTAGAGGTGTCGGCTGAAGTGAGACGCGGGATTCAGGCCGCGCGCGAGCAGCTCCTGAGTGATGCGGGTGGAGTCCCGCACATCCACTTTGATGACCACATGAGAGGTGGTGCGGTCTTCGGTGGGGCGATCCTCCTCCGGGAGGAGAAATTCGTAAAGGGTCTGATTCATCCGGGAAAGTTCCCGGGTGCGTTCATCGGCCACCAGATGCACGCTTTCCATCAGGTTGACGAGTCGGTGGTAGTTGCGCAGGTCGCGTCGGAGCCGCATCAGGTCTTCGGCAAAACGAACCACGACCACACGCAACTGTTCGGGCGTAGAGCGACGTAGGGCACGGGCCGCTTCTTCGATGCGGGCCAGCGAAACCTGCCGGGTCGGGAACTGGTGCAGGAGTTCACTGACCCGTTTCAGCTCCTCGCGATCCACCAGTGCTTTTTTCAATTGCTGGAGGTGCACCGGGGGACAGTAGTCCTGGTGCAAGTCGCGCAGCGCATAGCTGGCCAGCACATGCCCCAGCAAGTTGCTTTCCTCGAGTCGCCGCAGCCAGGCCTCGCGGAGCCGTGTGCGGAGCGCAGCGTCAGCACCATTTTTCTCCGCCCAGTCCGGGTCGAACAGTCGGCGGGCATTTTCGGGCTCGCAGAGGTACTCGCCGAGCTGGCTCTCGCAGGCCTCCTCCAGAAGATCGACCTCCTGCTGGGCGGCACGGAGCTGAGCTTCCAGTGCCTGCAAACGCTGTGTGAGTTCCTGCTGCTGCTGTTCGATCTGGACAAGCTGGGCCCGGGCATTGTGGCGGCCGCGGTGGATCAGGCGGGCGACGAATGCTTCGCTGCGTTCTTGCTGGCGCAGGGCGTGCTGACGTTCGGCGTCCAGCCGCGCGGCTTCCGCCTGCAGTGCCCGCGCTTCGGCCGACAGCGCCGCCAAGCGGGTGCGAGCCTGCTCGAGCGGATCGTTCCCGGCGTCCTGGTGCAGCAGTTCCCGCAGAAGGTCTTTCAACAAGGCGTCGAAGCGTTCCATGCGGTCTTCATCTTTCAGGTAGTTGCCGAGCAGGATGTACTGTTCGAGGTAGAGGTAATCGTCGCGGCCGCCTTCGACAAACACCAGCGGGCAGCGGAGCATTGCATAGAGCGGTTCGAAGTCGTCACCGAACAGCGCACGACGCGAGCGCCGCAGGAGGGCTTCGTCAACTTCGACGAGCAACTGGCGCAGGGTCTGGCCCACCTTGCGGTAAATGTTGCGGCGGTTCGCCTGGGTTTCGGCCAGATAGACCTTTTTCTGGTGCGCCTGCTCGGTACGCTCGAAGAATGTGCCGCGGGCCCGAAGACATTCCTTGCACTCGAGCATCAGGTGCGAGAACTGGCTGCTGATCTCCTGGGTGAACAGCTTCAGGATGGCCACCCGCGCCAGCAGATCGAGTTCGATGTTTTTCTCGTATTTGGCCTGGGTGAGCGAAGCCTGCAGAAGCGCGGTCAGCATTTTTTTGAATGCGCTGGTTTCCAGCGGGCGATTGGACTTCAGCTCACTGAAAAAGCGGGCGACGTTCGCGGCCTGGCGCACCAAGTCTAGGATGAAGCGGCGGGTGGCTTCGACAAAGCGCAGGCTCAGAAAAACATCGTAGCGGACGTTGTCGGTGCCGCGGACCAGTCGTGTGAACTGGAGGTCGGCACGGTAGGGCACCAGCGCCAACCCGGCGGGCAGGTCCGGGACGAGAACACTCCGGCCTTCCAGAATGGCTGGATCTCCGAAAGCCACACTCCCATTGAACCGTTGTTTCGCGCCTAGCTCAAGCGTCTGGCGCCTAAGGGTCAATAAAAATTGGGGCTGCGAACTACGAAGGCCGACGAGTCCGCCGGCGCTCAGCCGACGATGTCTTCTCCACCATCGACACCAATCACGTTGCCGGTCATCCAGTAGGTATTCGGATGGCAGAGCACGGCGATGGCGGCGGCGACATCGGCCGGTGTCGTGAGCCGACCGTGCGGATTGCGCTGCTGGGCCTGACGAATGAGCTGTTCGTGCACCGGGATCTTGCGCAGCGCGGGGGTGTCCGTGACGCCGGCGCGGATGGCATTGGCGGTGATGCCGAGCGGGGCCAGCTCGAGCGCGAGCTGGCGGATGTGGGATTCCAGGGCTGCTTTGGCCGCACTGACGGCCCCATAGGTGGGAAAGACGCGTGTGCCGCCCGAACTGGTCATGGCGAAAATGCGCCCCCCAGCGGTCATCAGCCGACGCCGAATCAGATCCTGCACCCAGTAGACCAGGCTGTGGGCCATCACGTCGAGCGTCATTTCCATCTGCGGCCGGGTGAGTTGCTCTTCGGCCGATTCCGCCAGGTACGGCTTCAGGGTGCCAAACGCCAGCGAATGCAGCAGCACACGCACCGTGCCCGGTTCCCTCGCAAACTGCGCCGCGATCTGATCGAGCACTTCCCGACGCTTTTCTTCGTCGGCCGCATTCACGTTGAAAAAGATGGCCTCGCGCCCTTGGGAACGGATGCGGGCGATGACCTCTTCGACGTGCGGCAGCGTGGCGCGGCGATCCAGATGCACGCCAAAGATGTGCATGCCCGCGCGGGCCAGTTCAATGGCGGTGGCTTCGCCAAAACCGCTGGAAGCTCCCAGAATCAAAGCCCATTCGGCAAGGTGGGTGGGTGGCATCGCTGCATCTCCTCTTCAAAATGTCAAGACCGGGCCAAGCCGCGTAGAACGCCGGCGCGGTCGCGGATGCGGAGCCGCCGCCGGTCGTCTGCGGCCGGCGCCTCGAGCCGGATTTCGATCACCGGCCAGTCTGTGCGCAGGGTCAATTTCTCGGCCCACTCGACCAGAACCACGGCCGGCTCGGTGAGCAGGTCATCCAGTCCGATACTGTCCAGTTCGGCCGGGCTGCTGACGCGGTAGAGGTCCACGTGATAGACGCGGGGTTGATGGCCAAAGACGTGGACGAGCGTGAAGGTGGGGCTGGTAACGTCTTCCAACCGCGCCGCCCCCAGACCGTGGATGATCCCCTTGGCCAGCGTGGTTTTTCCGGCACCCAGTTCGCCGAACAGCAGCACGAGCATCGGCGGGCGCAGTTGCGCAGCCAGTTCAGCACCGAAGGCAATCGTTTCTTCGGCTGAGCGGGTTTCGTGCTCAAACTCGAGCGGCACGTAGCTCCTCCTGCAGCCGGGCAAACGCCGCCGGCAGCGCGTCCACCAGATCCGAAGCCAGCAGCGAAGTCTCGCCCGTGCGTGCGGCGGCCAGATCGCCTGCCAGCCCGTGCAGATAGACCCCCAGGGCCAGCACCCGCGCCCAGTCCGCCGTGCCGAACTGCGCAGTCAGGGCGGCGAGCACGCCCGTCAGCACATCGCCGGTGCCGCCGGTAGCCATGCCGGGATTGCCTGTGGAGTTGAAAAACACGCGGCCATCAGGCGTTGCCAGGATGGTGCGGTAGCCTTTCAGCACCACGCAGGCATTCCAGCGTGCCGCAGCCTGCTGTGCCAGTTCGAGCCGACGGCTCCGGACCTCACGCGTGGTGCAACCGAGCAGGCGCGCCATTTCACCTGGATGAGGCGTCAGGGCCAGGGGCGCGCGCCGCTGGCGCAGCTCGTCGGCACGACCGACAAACGCGTTCAGACCATCGGCGTCAAGAATCAGCGGCAAGGCGCATTCAGCGGTCACAGTGCGGACGAACTGCTGCGTTTCCAGATGCGTGCCGAGGCCCGGGCCGAGTGCGACGACGGTTTTCGTCTCCAGCAGTTGCTGCAGGCGGCCGTAGTCAACGTTGCTGGCGGCGATGGTTTCGGCATCGGTGGCGGCCATCGGTTCCGTCATCAGCTCGGCCTGACCCGCAGCAACGATCGGCAGCACCGGCGCCGGCGTCGCCACCGTCACCAAGCCAGCGCCGGCACGCAGTGCCCCCCGGGCCGCGAGAACGGCCGCACCGGTTTTGCCGCGCGAGCCAGCAAAAATCAGGACGTGGCCGTAGTCGCCCTTGTGCGTGTCCCGTCGGCGGCGCAGGGGCAGGCTGCGGAATTCGCCGGGCTCGAGATAGTGAAGATTGAGCGCAGGATCGTTGTCCAGCAGCTCGCGCGGCGTGCCAATCTGAACGACGACGAGTTCGCCGACATACCGCGTGCCCGGCCAGAGCAACTGGCCGAGCTTGGGTGCGGTGAAGGTCACTGTGTAGTCGGCCTCGATGGCCACGGTTTCCTCCAGGGAGCCATCGGCGGGCAGGCCCGAGGGAATGTCAACGGCCAGGACCGTGTAGCGCTCCCGGCCTCGATTGACTTCTTCGATGACGGTGCGCAGCAGACCTTCGACCGGCCCGGCTAGGCCCGTGCCCAGCAGGGCGTCCACAACCAGGTCAGACTCCGCCACCAGAGCGCGGGCCCGTGCCCACTCGGCAGCACTGCGGATGACCGAGAGTTCGCCACCCTGCTCACGCCAGCGGCGCAGTGTGATGGCGGCATCGCCCTGCACGCTGTCCGGGTCGGCAAACAGCAGCACACGCACACGGCAGCCGCGTTCGGCCAGTAGGCGAGCGGCCACAAAGCCATCGCCGCCGTTGTTCCCCTTGCCGCACAACACCGTGATGCGCTGGCCGGCCAGTCGGGGGAAGGTGGCCGCGGCAAACTCAGCCACGTGACGGCCGGCATTTTCCATCAGCGTCAGACTGGGCACACCGAACTGCTCGGTGGTGCGGCGGTCGACTTCGCGCATCTGGGCGGCGGTGAGGACCTTCATGGCTTCAGCGTAACAGCGCGCGCGGAGTTCATAAAGTGTCGTGCCGTGTTGCCGTCGGTCGGCGTCAGAGCATCCAGCCGCCGCTGACGGTGAGCACCTGGCCGGTGATGTAATCCGCCTCGTCGGAAGCAAAGAAGCGCACGGCCGCGGCCACGTCTTCGACCGTGGGCGGCCGTCCGACCGGAAAACGGGCATCCCGGATGCGGCGGGCTTCGGCCAGGGTCAATTCGTCTTCGTCAATGTTCGGCGGATTCACGACGTTGACGGTGATGCCGTTTTTGGCCTCTTCCAGCGCCAGTGAGCGTGTGAACGCCACCAAGGCGGCCTTGGCGGCAGCATAGGCGGAGATTTTTGCCTGTCCGAAGGCGCGCTCGGCACCGACAGCACCTAGGTTGATGATGCGTCCCCAGCGTTGCTGGCGCATGGCGGGGAGTGCGGCCTTGCTGGTGTACATGGCACTGTGCAGGTTCGAGGCCACAATCTCCTGCCACTCGGCGGGCGTGGATTCGGCTACCGAGCGCCAGCGGAAGGTGCCCACGTTGTTCACCAGCACATCCAGCCGGCCGAAACGCTCCGTCACACGCTCCACCAGCCAGCGCGCCCGCTCCGGGTCGGTGAGATCGGCCTCCACCGCAAAGCATTCGGCCCCGGCGGCCTGCAACTCGCGCAGCGTATTCTGTGCCGCCACTTTGTTCGAACGGTAACCAACGGCAACCCGCGCGCGAGCCCGCGCAAACGACAGGGCAATGCCCTTCCCGATGCCGCGCGTACCGCCGGTCACGAGCACGACTCGCCCCTGCAGCATCAACGGTTCCCCCAGTGTCTCGAAGCGGGTCAGTATACCGAAACTTCGTCCCGAACGTGCCTCATTCGCGTCGGGCCACGATGACGGTCATATCGTCGGCGCGGTCGGGCGCACCCGACCACTCTTCGACGGCGACCATCAGGGTTTCGGCCAGCGCCTCGGGCGGCAGGCGCTGCTGCCGGAGCACCTCGTTTTGCACGCGCCGCACGCCGAACTCTTCGCCATACACGTTTTCCGGCTCGACCAGCCCATCGCTGTAAGCCACCAACACGCTGCCCGGCTCCAAGGTGAGCACGCCTTGTTCGAACGTACAGTGCTCGAACAGGCCAACGACCATGCCGCCGGTTTCGAGACGACACACGCGATCGCCGCAGACATAAAGCGGAGGCAGGTGGCCAGCATTCGTGTAGCGAAGCGTAGCCGTTGCGGCCTCGTAGATGGCGAAGAACAGCGTGGCGTACCGATCCTCGGACGAATTCCGGAACAGATGCAGGTTCAGCCGCGCGACCAGCTCGGCGGTGCTGTGGCGTTCGGCGCCTTCGATCAGCAACTGGCTGCGCAACGCAGCCTGCAGGCTGGCCATCAGCAGCGCGGCGGAAATTCCCTTGCCACTGATATCCGCCAGCACGATCGCCAGATGGTTGGGCGTCATCGGAACAAAATCGTAGTAGTCGCCGCTGACCATGCGCGCAGCGCGGCAGATGGCTGACAGGTGCAGTCCCGGAACCTTCGGAATCGTGCGGGGAAACAGCTCCGCCTGGACTTCGCGGGCGATGGTCAGTTCGTTTTCCAGGCGCTGACGTTGGCGCTGCTCTTCAATCAGGGAAGCGATCGAGCCGGTCATGTCATTGAACGATTCGGCCAGCACGCCGAGCTGATCCCGCTCATGGGGCAGCACGCGGTGGGAGAAGTCGCCGCGGCGGACGTGCTGGGTGGCTTCATAGAGCTGTTCGACGGTGCGGGTGACCGAACGGGTGAGCCGGATGCCACTGCGCAGGGCCAAAAGCTCGATCAACAAGAACAGCGCGCCGGCCACCAGCAACAGGCCGTAGGCCACACCCCCAAAAGCACCCAACGAACTGAACAGTCGCTGGTTCAGTTGCGAGGGGCGCGTGCGGAAGGAAACAAAC
>JAIMBE010000036.1 GCA_023511565.1 Bacillota bacterium | reverse complement strand
GTGTCCCCAGTGCTTGGCCGGCGCGGACAATCTGTGTCGCCGCTACACTCTGTTCGGGTACATGGTGGATGGCGGTTGCGCCGAGTTCGTGAAATCCCCGGAAGTGAACGTGATTCCGATCCCTGGCGACCTCTCTTTCGAAGAAGCCGCCGCGGTGCCGCTGGTCTTTTTGACGGCTTGGCACATGCTGATCACACGCGCCAGGCTTCGTCCAGGCGAAGACCTGCTCGTGCTGGGCGCTGGCAGCGGCGTCGGCAGTGCGGCCGTGCAGATCGGCAAGCTGATCGGTGCGCGCGTGTTGGCCACCGCGGGCAGCGACACCAAGCTGGCTAAGGCCCGCGAGCTGGGTGCCGATGAGGTCATCAACCACAACCGACAAAAAATCGCCGACGAGGTGAAGCGGCTGACCGGCCGGCGTGGCGTGGATGTTGTCTTTGAGCACGTCGGTACAGCCACCTGGGAAGCCAGCCTGATGAGCTTGGCGCCCAGCGGCCGACTGGTGACCTGCGGTGCCACCACCGGCTACCAGGCGCACGTGGACATTCGCTACCTGTTCAGCCGCAACCTGTCCATCCTGGGTTCCTACATGGGCAGCAAGGCCGAGCTCTATGACGTGCTGAAGTTGATTGCGGCGCGCAAACTCCGCGCCGTGATTGACCGCACCCTGCCGCTCGAGGAATGTGCGCGCGCGCATGAGCTGATGGAGCGGCGCGAGCAGTTCGGCAAAATCGTCCTGCGGCCCTGAGGACCGAACAGCAGTCGCCACTCCGTGGGAGAAATCGGTCGGACGGCGCGTTCGACCCGCGCGGGAATGTTGTTACTGCCGGGCTTGGTCAGCCGCAGCGACTGTGTAAAAATAGGGGGCGGGAGGGAGCGAGAATGGGTCGCCTCATCAGTCCCAGCATCACCATCGAAAAGCCCGGCCAGGATGGCCACACGTTGGTGCGCGACAGCATCCTGTTTGCCGTGCTCGACAAAGCCGTCAACTGGGCGCGCAAAAATTCCCTCTGGCCGATGACCTTCGGCCTGGCCTGTTGTGCGATTGAGATGATGTCCATGGCTGCCTCGCGCTGGGACGTCGCCCGGTTTGGCGCAGAAGTCTTCCGGGGCTCGCCGCGCCAGGCGGACCTGATGATCGTGGCGGGTCGCGTCTCGCAGAAAATGGCGCCCGTCGTGCGACAGCTCTACGAGCAGATGCCCGAGCCCAAATGGGTGATCTCCATGGGAGTCTGCGCGACGTCCGGTGGCGTGTTCAACAACTACGCGCTGGTGCAGGGTGTCAATCAGGTCATCCCCGTTGACGTGTACGTGCCCGGCTGCCCGCCTCGGCCGGAGATGCTGATCTACGGCATCCTGCAATTGCAGAAGAAAATCGAAAACGAACGCGGCAGCTTCCGTCGGGCTCTGAACCTCAGCTAGTCTCCGCAGCCAATCCGCGACGGCAGCCGCGGAGAACAACAGTGCGCGCTCTGCGCATCGCGGCCCGCTGTTGAGCCGGGTGACTCACGTTTGCCCTGTAGGTCCGCAGAGTTCGGGGCCCGGTGAGGGGCCTGCCTTCTGCGTTTCGGCGGAAGGACAGAGACGGTTCGCTATCGGTGCAGCTGCGGCTCGATGACCTCCACGGTGCCGCCGGCCCATTCCAGTCGACTGCCGGGAGCGAAATGCTCGCGCCGCACGTAGCCCATACCCACGGTCGCGGACAGTGCGGGTGAGGGGGCCGCGCTGGTCACCAAGCCAACCGTTTTGCCACCCACCGTCAACGGTTCCTTGTTGCCGGGTGTGCCGCCTTCGATCTTCAGGCTCACGCGCTTGCGGTGGATGTGGCCGCGGGAACGCACGCGCTCGACGATTTCCTGTCCGGTGTAGCAGCCTTTCGAGAAACTGATGTGGGAGAACTCCAAGGCCGCTTCGTGGGGAATGACAGTGTCGTCGAAGTCGTAACCGAACCACGGCACGCCCGCCTCCAGGCGCAGGGAATTCAGGGCGGCGTAGCCGGCTGGGCCACCGCCGTGTCGTTGCACCGCCGCAAGCGCCGCCTGCCAAACCGCTTCCGCCTGTGTGGCCGGGACAAGCAGACGTGCGCCCGTTCCTCGAAATTCGGACCGGCGAATCAACAGGCAGTGGGCGCCCGCGATTTCGACCTTCTGGTGGGCGAACTCAGGCCACGGAGTGATCGCAAGGCCGCACAGCTCCTCGAAGACCAACGAGGCTGCGGGGCCTTCGATGGCGATCGCAGCGAAGTGGTCGCTGACGTCGGCCAGCGTCGCATCGTCCATGATGATGTATCGGTCGAGCATCTGAAAGGTTCGCTCCCGCACGGGTGCATGACAACTGATGAGGTAGCGGTCCGGGAAAGCGAACACTTCTAGTTCAGCCAGGATGTGCCCCTGCGGATTCAACAGCAGTGCCACGGTACCCTGGCCGGGTGCGAGTGCCTGCGTGTCGTTGCTGACGACGGCGTTCAGGTAACGGACACGGTCTGGACCGGTCAGCTCGAACCAGGCGCGATAGCTCACATCTAGGACAGCGGAAGTTTCCCGCGCCAGACGATACTCTGCCGCAAAGTGGGTGTAGCGCTCCGGGAGCGCAATGCCAAACCATTCGCCCAACGTTGCCCCCAGTGACTGATGGGAGCTTTGCAGCACGCTCTTGGTTCGCATCGGTTTCCATGGTAGCAGAAGCGCACGGTTCCGGCGGCCCGAGCCGGTGCGGGGCGCGTGGTATACTGACGGACGATGAGCGAGTCGAGCGCGACGCACCTGGTGCACGAAATCCTTCCCGTTGGCTGGTTGCAGTGCAACTGTTCCATCCTGGGTGACCCCCGGACCGGTGAGGCCGTGGTCGTTGACCCGGGCGATGAGGTGGAGCGGATCCTCGCCATTCTCCACCGGCACCACTGGAACGTGCGTGCGATTCTGAACACCCATGCGCATATTGACCACGTTGGTGGCCTGCGGAAACTGCAGGAGGTCACGGGCGCACCGGTGCTGATGCATCCTGACGACCTGGAGCTCTATCGGATGCTCGATGTGCAGGCGCAGATGATCGGCGTCCCGTTGCCGCCGATGGCCCGCGTGGATGGCGCGCTGCGTGAAGGCGATGTCGTGCGCTGGGGCGGATATGCTTTCCACGTGCTGCACACGCCCGGGCACACGCCCGGCAGTATCAGTCTGTATCTGCCGGCGGCGGATCTTCCGGCCGGTTCGGCCCAGGGTGCGGAGGCCACACCACGGCTCCTTGCCGGGGACACGCTGTTTGCTGGCAGCATCGGTCGCACGGACCTTTGGGGCGGCTCGTTGGACCAGATCATGCGTTCCTTGCACGAAAAGCTGATGCGCTTGCCCGACAAGACCGTGGTGATCCCTGGCCATGGCCCGCTGACCACAATCGGACAGGAAAAGGAAACGAATCCGTTTCTGCGTCAGGGCCACTAGGGGCCGGGTAGGGAATCGCTGGTGTTCAGCCGGGCGGCGGCCGCTCAGCGCGTTTCCCGCTCTCGCCGCAGTTCTTCCATGACGTGCTGGATCAGTTCCTTCGCTTTGGTCAGTTCAGCGGTGATCAACTGGATGTCCAGTTTCGGCTGTCCGGGATCGCGGGCCAGGTGACAGTAGACCCCGTGCTGGCCCACCAGCAGCAACGCATTGGTCACCAGATCCAGGCTGACGGCCAGCCGTCCTCGCTGTGGGCCCAGCATCTGCTCGTAGTATTCGAGTTCGGCGCGATGCTCTTCAAAAACCGACATGATTTTCCTCGACTGGCCACGCATTTTTCTGTGCGCGGGTTCCGCTCCCGGGATCTCCGTCGCGCCGCGGTCCTCGGTGCGGCGTGGATCGGCAGGCGCCGGGGCATCGTGTCCACCATAGCGGGATGTTGGCGAATTCTCAACTCTAGTGTGAAGGTTCGTTTTGTCCCTGGCGAAGGTGCTTCCCCGGCGAGTCGGGTGGACGCAGATTCAGAACGGCTTTTTTGCGTCTTGTTGCAGGGAAGGAACATTCCCTCCACGGCAACTTTACTCGCCCGGGCTGCCGTCCCATAATTCCAACTTGAAGTACGAACCGCAATATGAACGATTTGCGGCCCGCGGTCCCGCGGGGGAGCAGTACCAGGTGGAATTCAGCCGGGCGGGATGGCTGAGCGCGGGGGATCGTCCGGAGCTGTACTTTTTCAGGGTGGATGGCGACGACGTGGTGGTGGGCATTTCAGGTCGTGCCCTGCAACTGTGGCAAACGGGCCGCCGTTTCTTGAGCCGCGAAGAAAAGATCGACGTGGCTGGACTCTACCTGAAGAAGCAGCTCGAGGCCGGACGACCCCTCCGGGCGGAAACCCTGTATATCCAGGCAAATGAGCTGTCCGGACTGCTTCAGGAATTGAGCATTACCTTGTGAGGCCTGCATGAGACGCGCCGACTTGGTTCGCATTCCCTCCAAAGGGAAAACGGCCAGAACTACACAGATCATTTTTGGTGAACGCCAGCACTTGCTGCGCGTACTGGATTCGCTGGAGCGCACCGTCGTGCCCAGGACACGCCTGGAGCAGGAGTGTCGTGTTCTGGAAGAGTTGATCCATGCACGCACTGTCGAGCTGAACCAGATCAATCCCACGTGGGATCAGAAAGTGGGTACCGTGCTCAGCGCCACGGTGCGTCCGGAAACACTTGACCAGCTCGCCCGCGAAGCGCCCGAAGAAGACTACTATCTGCTCCGGCTGATCAGTGAACACCCGAAAGCTTCGGCGAAAACGTTGGCCCGGCTGGCCAAGCACCCGTATCCGGCGATTCGCGAAAATGTCGCCCGGCATCCGAATGCCGACCCGAAGACACTCACCGAGCTGAGCAAAGATCGCAGCCAGCCGCTCTGGTATCTGGTGGCCTTCAATCCGAATACCCCGGCCGGCTTGCGACGAAAACTGCAGGAGCGCATGCGCAAGCTCGGCCAGGTGGCCGCGAAATAACCCACCCGGCGCGACCGGCACCACCCACCACTCTACGGCTTTTCATCTTGCAGAACCCTCCCCTAGCCTGATCTACCTGCCAATTTAACCCTTCAAACAGCCTGGGACGCCGGGCTCGCCTTGGTGTCCCCAGGAAATCAAGAGGAGGCCATGAGCCGGAAACAGCCGCATCCCGTCGTGTTCTTGAAACCTGTCGAGCCGTCCGAGCGGTTCCGGGCCTGGGTGAGGCAGTTCGGTGTGAGCCGATTGGGCCGCGCACTGGGTGTTTCCCGGACAACCGTGCATTCCTGGATTTGCAAGCCGCACAAGCGCAGACCAAAAGACGCGGAGACGGTCGCGCTGATTATCGGGCTGAGCATGAAGGAGCCTTCCGATGGGCGGCCCCTCACCTACGAGGATGTGCATGGCCGGGTCGAGGTGGCGCGGTGAGCGTAGTCGAAACCAAGGAGCAGTGGCTCACCCAGCGCAAGGGCGGCATCGGCGGCACGGACATCTCCGCGATCCTCGGCCTGAACCCCTGGCGCAACGCGATTGACGTGTATCTGGCCAAGCTGGGTCTGGCCCAGCAGCCGGAGACTCAGGCCATGCGGCTCGGCAACCGCCTGGAGCCGGTGATCGCCGAGGAGTACGCCGACCTGACAGGCTCGACGCTGGTGCGCGGCGCGGAGATCGCACGGCTGTTCCCCGGCCTGGCCAACGTCTGGCGCGGGCACACCATCATCGAGCACCGCGAGCATCGCTGCCTGATCGGCACACCCGACGCCATCGTGCCGGACACGGAGCGCGGCCTGGAAATCAAGAACGCCGGCTTCCAGGGCCGGGAATGGGGCAGGCCAGGCACGGACGAAATCCCGCGCCACTACCTGCTTCAGTGCGCCTGGTACATGGCGCTGACCGGCCTGAGCCATTGGGATGTGGCCGTGCTCTTCTCCGGCAACCGCATGGAGATTTACACCGTGCGGCGCAACGCGGAGCTTGAGTCCGCCCTGCTGAAAGTCGGCGTTGATTTCTGGCAGCGCCACGTCCTCACGCAGACGCCCCCGCCGATTGACGCCAGCAAGTCCTACGCGCAGTACCTTGCGAAGAAGTTCCGCGAAGGCAGCGAACAGGTCGTCCCTTCCACGCCGGAAGCTGAGCAGTGGGCCGCGCGGCTGCGCGAAGCCCAGGAACAGCGGGCCAGGTGCGAGCAGGCCGAGCAATTGGCCCGCAACCACCTGATGGACTTGGTGGGCCGCAACAAAGGCATCCAGGGCACGTTCGGCAAGGCCACGTGGGTTCGGCCCCGGCCCCAAGCTGCAACCGATTGGGAGGCGATGGCGCGGTCCTTCAATCCCACGCCGGAACAGATCGAACAGTTCACCACAGAGAAATCGAGAAGCGCATACCTGAAGGTCACTTTCGCTGAAAGAGAGGAGAGCAATGAGCACGCCGCCTAATACCACAGCACTCGCGCCCGCTCAGCCGCCGACCGGCGTGGTGAGCGAAGGGTTCGGCGCCATCGAAAAGCAAGCGCAACTGGAAACAGCCGCCCAGGTTCTCGCCGAGCAGGCCAAGGCCGCCGTCCAGGCCCGCTACATCATGGCCATGAAGAATCCGCGTGACTGGGATGTGGTGCGCCAGAAGCTCTTGAAGGAATGTGAGCGGCCCAGTTTCGCCGGCGTCGCACGCTACAGCAAGCCCGTGGGCGCGGGCACCGTCACCGGCCCGAGCATCCGCTACGTCGAGGCGGCGCTCAAGGTCATGGGCAATGTCATGCCCGAGCAGGTCGTCCTCTACGACGACCGGCAGAAGCGCATCATCCGCGTGACCGTCACCGATCTCGAAGCCAACCTGACCTACAGCAAAGAAATCCTGCTGGAGAAAACCGTCGAGCGGAAGCAGCTGAAGCCCGGCCAGACGCCGCTGGGCAGCCGGATCAACAGCCGGGGCGAGCGCGTGTACCTGGTGGAAGCGACCGAAGACGAGATGCTCATCAAAGAGGCCGCGCTCACCAGCAAGGCCATGCGCCAGCTCGGGCTGCGCATCGTGCCCGGCGATCTGGTGGACGAGTGCATGGAGACGGTGCTGGCGACCGTGCGCCGCAAAGCCGCTGAAGACCCCGACGCCGAGAAGAAAGCCATCATTGACTCCTTCGACGATCTCGGCGTGCGCGTCACCGACCTCAAGGACTACCTGGGCGTGGACAGCCTGGACACGCTTACGCCCAAGGACCTGGTGAATCTGCGCGCGGTGTACCAGGCCCTCCGCGACGGCGAGACGAACTGGCGCGAAATCATGGAGCAGCGCGACGCCGTCCGGGGCACCACGCGGGAAGAAGCCACGGGCAGCCGCACCAGCGCCGTACTCGATGCGGTGCGGGCGGCCCAGGGAACGGCCGTCGCTGCGCCTCAGGCCGCCTCAGCCGCGCCGGAACAGGCGGATACACCTCAGGGTACCCCAGAGGAGCACCGGGACGCCCAGGCTGAACGCAGCAAGGGGAAAGCCCGTCGCTAGTGGACGCGCTGACCATCACCGTGCCGCTGGTGCCGCCCAGCGTGAACCATTACGTGCGGCACACGCGGACCGGACGGCACTATGTCACGCGGGAAGGCAAGGCGTACAAGCGTGCCGTAGCCTTGTTCGCGCGCGGAAAGTGCGTGCGCGCGAAGCGCTATGAACTCGAAGCGGTGATTTACCTCGGCTATGGCCAACGCGGTGACGGCGACAACTTCTGGAAGGTGGTCGCCGACGGCTTGGTCGAGGCCGGCGTGATTCACAGCGACGCGGCCGTCAGCGATTGGATTCTTCGCAAGCGGCGGGATCGAAACAATCCGCGCACTGAAATCACAGTAAGGGGGATTCTACGTGGCAACCGACCTTGAGCGCAGGCACGGGAAAATCCTTTGTGACAACCAAATGGAAATGTACATCCGGTGCGACTGTGGATATCAGCAGGTCCACACACGCCTCTGCCGACGCGTGGCCGCAGCGGTCATTTTCATGGGCGATTACGACGATCCACCAGCTTCCTTCTGTCGGCGTTGCCTAAAGGAATTCCTCAAACATGAGAGAGCGAACTGGAGGGATGGAGTTGTGCCTGTAGAACGGGTTCGTTTCCGAAGAGGCCGCTGGCAAGTCAAGTGGACAACCCATGACAAGGGCTGGCACGACGCCTGGGAGCCTACGCCAGAAGAAATGGCTGAGTTTGAAAAGGAAGAAGCGGCAAAAGGGGCACGCATATGAGCGTCAAGGTCATGTCAGCGGTGTGGGAGTTGGACCTGCCGCAAAACCAAAAGCTGGTGCTGCTGGCGTTCGCCGATCACGCCGACGACGACGGAGTGTGTTACCCCAGCGTGGGTCGCGTAGCCTGGAAAACGGGCGTCAGCGAAAGGCAGGTGCAGCGCATCGTCAAGAAGCTGAGGGCGGCGGGGCTCGTCGTCCTGTTGAGAAACGCGCAGGGCGGCAGGGGCAACGCAGCCGTGTACCAGGTGCAGCCGCAAAAGGGCGTCAAATTGTCACCCTTTGCGGGAATGGGTGACATGGGTGACATCCTTTCCGAATCAAAAGGGTGTCATTTGGAGCAAGAAAGGGTGTCATCCGGGAACAAAAAGGGTGACATAGCTATGTCACCCGAATCATCAGAAAACCATCAAACAGAACCGTCAGAAAAACCTTTTTGCGCGGAGCGATCAAATACCGATCACTCCGCGCAGCAGGGTTCCCCACCGGCCCCGCCAGCGGTGATCGAGCTTCCCTTGAATGACAGAAGCCAGCACGCGGTTCTCCCGGAATCTGTCGCCGAGTGGAAGCACCTGTACCCCGCCGTGGACGTAATGCAGGAGCTGCGCAACATGCGTGGCTGGCTCCTGGCGAACAAGCAAAAGCGAAAAACACGGCGCGGCATCGAGCGGTTCATCAACGCGTGGCTGGCCAAGAGGCAAGACAAAGCAGGAACGGAGGGCATGAATGCAGGCCGTAAAGGAGATCGCAGAAAGACTGGCGGGGCATACCACAGCGGCGACCCCGCGCGAACCTATGACCGAGAGCCCGATCTCGTCGTCAACGTGTCCTGAGTGCGGCGGAACAGGATGGAAGTTGCGAGAGTCCGACGCGAGACGGGCGGTGGTCCCGTGCGGCTGCCAGAAGGAACGGAAGATTGCGAGAGCGCTGCCGGAGCGGTATCGGCAGGCCCGGTTGAGCGATTTCTCCGAGCAGATCGTTCAGGGCGTGACGGCGTGGTTCGCCAAGCCCGGTGACGGCCTGCTGCTGTGCGGCCCGGCGGGCACCGGCAAGACTCACCTGGCCGCCGCAATCACTAGGGCGTGCATCGAGCTCGACAAGCCGATCATGTTCCGACGCGCCGCTGAGCTCTTTCAGGCGATCCGTCAAACCTACGATCAAGGCTTCACCGAAGAAGGCGTACTGGCCGAGTACGCGCGCGCACGCCTGCTGGTGCTCGATGACCTGGGCGCTGGAGCACTGACGGACTTCGAGCGCCGCTACACACTCGAAGTGCTCGACCGGCGGCTCAACGCCATGCTGCCCACTATCGTCACGACGAACTGGACGCTGCCCGAGATCAAAGAGCGGATGGACGAGCGCATCGCGTCGCGGCTTTCGAGCTTCACTCTGCTGGCGTTCGCAGGCCGCGACCGGCGAGAGCGCAAATCCCACTCAGGAGAACCGGCCAATGTCGGTTAGCCGCAGAGGGCCGTACTTCAAGACCTACACCGGGCGGACGTTCTGGCCGATGGACCCGAGGCCGGACGAAGTCTCGATCCTGGACATCGCCCACTCGCTGTCACACCAGTGCCGCTTCAGCGGGCACACGCGCGAGTTCTACAGCGTGGCCGAACACTGCGTGCGCGTGAGCCAGATCGTGCCTGCGCCACATCAGCTGTGGGCGCTGTTGCACGACGCCGCCGAAGCGTACCTGCTCGACTGGCCGCGTCCGCTCAAGCAGAGCGGCCTGATGGGTTGGCTCTACCGCCGCGCAGAGCGCCGACTGATGCGAGTCATCTGCCAGCGGTTCGGCCTTGACGCTCCGCAGCCTGAATGCGTGGGCGTGGCCGACCAGATTCTGCTCGCTACCGAGCAACGCGACTTGTTCGGCAAACTGGCGCAGGCCTCGAACGGCGCGGGCGTGCCGCTCCCGGAGAAGATCGCGCCGCTCGCTCCGGTTGAAGCGAAGGCGGCCTTCTTGCAGCGGTTCCAGGAACTGACGACGGGGCGATAGCGTGCAGATCAAAGTGCAGATCGACACAAAGGCGCTCAAGGCGCGCACCGAGCGCGAGGCCAAGCGGCTGGCTTTCAGCACGGCCCAGGCGCTCAACGAGACGGCCAAGGAAATCCAGACGGCCGAGCGCGTCAACCTCGACCGGAAATTCACCGTGCGCAAGGCCGGCTTCCTGTATCGCCTTATCAAGATCACGGCCTTCGCCAGTCCGCGGAAAGGTCGCCCATTCGCTGAAGTGGCGATTGACCCGACGAAGAAGCGCGTGCTCTTGGGCATCTTCGAGAAGGGCGGCGAGAAAGCACCAACCAAGGGCAAGTCCTTGGCTGTGCCGCTAACGGGCGGCCCCGCGCGCCCCAGCTTCAGGCAGTCGGTCCAAGAGGAGTTCACCTTCCGCAAGCTGCGCTTCCGCCGCCACAGGACGAAAACTGGCAAAGTCCAATGGAAGGGCGAGAAGCGCACCTTCATCATCCCAGGCCTGGGCGTTCTGCAGCGCGTCGGCAGCAAAGCTAAGAACAGCGTGGCCAGATTGATCTACGCCTTCCGCCGCCGCCCCCGCCTGAAGGCCCTGCTCAACTTCACCGAGATTGCCGCGCGCACCTTCAACCGCGAATTCAGCCATCAGTTTCGCAAGGCAATGGGTAGGGCGAAGAAATAGGAAGGACTGAAGTCCTGGAACGCGGCCCAGAAAGATTCTGGCGACTCTGGGACGGCCCAGTCACAAGAGCAGGTCGCTCAGGGACAGCGGTTTGGCCAGCACGCGCAGCCCTCCAGGTGTCGTTCCTGTGTCGAAGATGTGTTTCCAAAAATCGTAAGTCTGCTTTCCACCGAATACCGCTGATGAAATCGTGGCGTCCTTGTTGATCCAAATGGGAAGCGCATTCAAGTTGCGGATCACCTTTCGAACGTGCTCCCATAGCAGCTCTGGAAATGGTCGCTGGAACAAGTCCTCGTCGTCAACAAGCTGACCGCCCTGCATGAGGAAAAACTGTTTTGCGGAATCGCGAACGTACCGCAGTACGTTGTAAAGTATTTCTTCGCGAGCCAGTCGTACCGCCCGCAGGTGGGGGTCGGGAACATCTTCACCCTTTCTAAGGGCTTCTTCAATTCGATAGGTGCCTCGGTCAAAGTCGTACTGGCCAACGAAGACCTCTTCCGTAAAAATGTTCATGAGCTTAACGAGCTGATCCTTTTCAAGCTGCCTGGGGTTCTCCCCTATCTCCAATTTGTGATCCATCGGGAGTGGCATTGGCTCCTTGCGTATGAAAAACGAAAAAAAGGTTTTCTCTATCGTGTTGTAGGAAATCGGCTTCTCTGTGGCTTTGCCGCCGAATTCGACGTAATCCTTCAACTTGTTTTCTGGGGAATGGATTACAGACGTCCGAATATCATCAAGGATGTATCGTTTTATCTCTCGGTGCTCGCCCTTGAAAAACCTAACCAGGTCTTGCTCGGAAAACTTGAGATCATCACTGCCGCGACCCGTTGCCTGCCGATAGGCTTCCACCTTTTCCCAGAAAATCTGGCTACCGAGGTAGCGTTGAACTGACTTGTCGAAAGCGACCTGCCTCAAGACAGTCCCAGCTCGCGTATTGGTCTCCAAGAGAATGTCCAGGTCCGGGTTCAAGAACACCCTTACAGGCAGTGCTCGGGCACCCAGAAGCATCTGCGCCACTGCTTTGTGCTGGCCATCGAAGATGTAGACCTGTCCCTCTCCGTTTGAAAGCTGCGTCCAAGCTAAGCTGGCATGTAACTGCGGGATGTCCAGAAAGGAACTCCTCGATCAATCCTCGGACCCGGCTTCCAACAGCCCTGGGATTTATGCGAGTGTCGTGAAACAAGAACTCCACGGGAAGAACAACAAAGAATGATTTCGTCCCTGAGAGTTTGTCGAAGTATACGGGCAGCGTGATCGTTGACCTTCTGGCTTCGGCCAGCGAGATTGAGACAGTGTCAGTTTCTTCCTTGAGCCGAACAGCGAACTTTGCTCCTCCACACTCCTTCAGAAAATCCCCGAGGTTGGGTCGGTTGGGTCCTTCCTCGCCGCACGCGCTCTTGATCTCTTCGTATCTGGCCATGCAACGCGCGACGCGGAGGTCTCCATCCAGCTTGTTTAGGTTGCAGTGCTCATGTGTGAGGGCGTAGTTGTTTTCATCGTCTTTCCCACCCTTCGCCCGTGGAATGATGTGATCTATGTGCCACTTCTCGTAGTCCCGGTGGAGAGACTTCTCGCAGATGAAGCATTTCCCTTGCATCGTCACCGTGGGACGCACCGACTATCTGGTGGTGCAGAACATCAACCGCACGACCAAGACGGATTTCTTTGCGGTGAAGCTGGCGTAGGAGCGGCGATGGCGTACCAGACCGGCACGGCGACAAACCCGAATGACCTCCTGCAGAAGCTCGTGACGTGGCTCGTGGGGATCGGCTGGGTGCAGGACATGAGCCAGGCCGACGGCACGGGCTGGCGGGCGCACCTGCACAAAGGCGGCGTGTACGTCAGCCTGAAGAGCACCACCGGCGCGGCCAACCCGTGGGCGTTCACCCCCAACCCGTCGCCCAATGCCAGCGACGCCGGTCTGCACGTCTATCTGGGCACGGGTTTCAGCGGAGCCGCGAACTGGAACGCTCAGGCAGGCGGCCCGGTGCACAACGGCACGAGCACAATCACCGGCCACAGTATGCCGCTGCCCACGGGAGCTATCAGCGCCTACCACTTTTTCAGCGACGCATCGGCGGACAACATTGTGGTGGTCGTGGAAAAAACCACGGGCGTGTTCACGCACCTGGGCTGGGGCGCATCCCTGAACAAGTCGGGCTCCTGGACAGGCGGGCCGTACTCGTTTGCCGCTACCCACGGCTACGGCTTCGCAAACGACAGCACGACCACACCCGGCGCGCAGAACGGCCCTTCGGCGCGCGCGCCGTTCATGTACAAGGACCCGCTCAACGGCGCAGCCAGCGGCTACGTGCGCGCGGACGTGGACACTTTTACAGGCAAGTGGGTCGGTTGCACCGACAGCACGGCGCAGCCGAGCGGCGGCTACACGGGCCGGAACTGCGCAACAGAGTTCCGCGGCCAGAGTACTTCCCCGCCGAGCGACATCCCGAACCTGGAGTACTTCCTGGAGCGCACGGTTTCGATTCTGAGCGCTCAGGCGCACCTGGTTCCCGTGCGCGTCTGGGTTCCGCGCGACGCCGGCGGGCATTCCTTGCTCGGCACAATGCCCACCGTGTTCTGGACGCGCGCCGTGGGCAACGGCTACGCGGCTGGCACGATCCTGACGCTGGGGGCGGACAGCTACATGCTTTTTCCTGAGTTCGCGGTCAAGAAGGTCGGTTAAGGATGGCCATCTTCGACGGCAACGTGCTTGCGAGCATCGCGTCTCCGCAACATCCTGGCGCGTCGGTGTCGCTCGGCCAGTTTGCCGCTGGCGCTTCCGGCTACCCCGGAGCGAGCGTGCAATTCGCAATGCTGTTCGGGCTACTGACGCCTGACCCCATCCAGGAATTGCCTCTGCTGTACGCAGCCACGCTGGAGCCGATGACCGGCAGCGAGCTTTTCGAGAAGATCATCGTCACGCCGCGCGAGAAGAAGCTGGGCTTCGTGCTGAGCGCGAACCTGTTCACCGTGGACGTGTGGAATACGTTCCGCGAAGCGCTCAAGACGATGACGCAGATTCAGATTCAAGGGGGCGGCGGCACGCTCGTTGACAACCCCTTCGGTGTGCCTCTGGTCTTTGGGGCCATGCAGTCGCGGTCCTTCCAGGCCACGGTTCCCCAGGACGGCGACGCGCAGATTCAGAACACAGTGATCTTCGTCTTCAGCGGAATCGGCGGCACAGACCTGCTGGTCACCGGCACCCGCATCACGGTGTTCGGGCCAGACCCGACTTGGGATGAACCAATCCGGGAACGCACCGAGTACCTGACCGAGATCATGAACGCCTACGCGGACAAAGAGCAGCGCGTTCAACTGCGAACCAATCCCCGAACGCGGCTGCGCTACAAGGTGCTGACCCTGGACTTGCGGGATACCGCCGCCCTGCACGCGCTGCTGTGGGGCTGGCAGGCGCGCATCTATGGGGTTCCCTTCTGGCCGGACGCGCAGCCGCTTCTGGCGAGCGTGAGCATCGGGGCAACGGTGATTCAGGTGGACACCACGCTGCGCAAGTTCACGCCTGGCGGGCTGATGATGCTCTGGCGCGACATGCACACGGTTGAGGCCCTGAGCATTCAGAGCGTGGGGCCGACGAGCATTACGCTCACGGCTCCGACGACGCAGGCCTGGGCAGCGGACGGCCGCACTTATGTCGTGCCGCTGCTGACTGGCCGCTTGCCGGATGAGGTTGTCCCGTCGCGCGTGAACAACGCTGTGGCTGAGCTCGACGCCGAGTTCGAGTGTGAGGTCGTGTAATGCCGACCGTCTACCAGGGCTTTGATGTGTTAGAGATCGAGCCGAGCGCCGTAAATGACCGGGAGTTTACGCACCGGCGCAGCATGACACGGCTGGATTCTCGCACGGGTAAGCTGCGTGCCCGAGATCGGAGCGGCGTGGCCGTGGTGAGCCCGGGCGGTTTTGTGTGGCTGATGGACGGCAGAGCGGAGATTCAAGCGTATCGGGATTTCGTCGCTGCCCGCAAGGGCGCGCTGGTGCCCGTCTGGGTGCCCACGTGGAACCGCGACCTGGAGATGGACACCGACCTGTCAGCGGGCAACGTGAACCTGAGCATCAGCAAGATCGGGTACACCAAGTTCATGTTCCCGACCGTGGCGCGGCGGCACATCGCTTTCCTGCTGGCCGATGGCACCAGGCACTACAGGAAGATCATCGGGGCCAGCGAGGGCAGCAGCAACGAAGTGCTGACACTCGATAGCAGCATCGGCGTGCTGGTTCCAAAGGCCACGATGGTTTCTTTTCTGACGCTGTGCCGCCTGGCAACGGATGAGCCGGAGCTTACCTGGCATAACCGCGATCTCGCTGAGGCCGTGCTGGATTTCGTTGAGTTGCCGAAGGAGGTTCCAGCGTGACGTACGCAGCCCGCGAGACGAGCCAGTACAACGGCCAGCCGTTTGAGCTTTACCTGTTTCAGACACAGAGCGAGACGTGGCGGCTGACCAGCGCGGATCGCAAGATCACCTACAACGGCCAGATATACGAACCGGAGGCCATCATCCGCACGCCCACGGGCCAGGGCCAGGAGACGACCAGCGGCACAATCAAGGTGACGATCCCCAAAGAGCACGCCATCGCGCTGCTATTCGTCTCCTACATCCCCGCCACGCCGCTCAGCCTGGTGATCTTCCGTGGCCACGAAGGAGAACCGGACAGCGAAGTCGTGACGCACTTCACCGGCAAGGTGACGATGGCCACGTTCGGTGAGGACTGCGAGCTTACGGTCGTACCTGAGCGCGACGTGCTGAAGAAGCGCGTTCCCGGCCCGAAGTATCAGAAGCCCTGCAACCACATCCTCTACGACTCGGGCTGCCAAGTGGACAAGAACCTGTTCAAAGTGACGGCCACGCTGACCAGCGTGAACGGGGAAACAATTCAGGCGGCGGCCTTCGCCACGAAGCCGGATGGCTGGTTCAACGCGGGCTACATCGAGAAGGGCACCGAGCGCCGCATGATTATCAATCACGTGGGCAACACGGTGACGCTGCTGAATGCGATGGCCGGGCTGGTGGTGGGGGATGTGATCGCGGCCTACGCGGGCTGCAAGCGGAACTTCAGCGATTGCAACACAAAGTTCAACAATGCCGAGCACTTCTTCGGTTTTGAGTTTGTCCCTGGGCGGAACCCGTTCAACGGGCTGGAGTAGAGATGGGCTTTTGGTTCGCACTTTTCCTGTTTGTGGGCACTACGGTCCTTTCGGCCTTGCTGCAAAAGAAGCCGAAGGACATACAGCCTTCTTCCCTGGGCGACTTCCAGGCCCCGACCGCTGAGGAAGGACGGGCAATTCCCGTGATCTTCGGCACGGTGAAGCTTGCCGCCCCAAATGTGGTTTGGTTTGGCGATCTGAAGATTAACGCCATAAAGAAGAAGGTGGGCGGCTTCCTGGGTATCGGCGGCTCGAAAGTCACCATCGGCTTCAAGTATTTCGTCGGCCTTCACATGGCGCTGTGTCACGGCGTAGTGGACAGCCTGCTGAAGATCGTCGCCGGTGAGGACAAGGACGTGCCCTTCACGTCCACGGTGGTCAATGGGCCGGAGGGCGAGGACTACCTGAAGATCACGATTGACCAGCCCAAGCTGTTCGGCGTCTCCCCGGAGCCGGGGGATGGAGGTCTGAAGGGCACGATCTTCTTCTATCGCGGCCAGCAGAGCCAGCAGGGTAACAGCTACCTGGCGAGCAAGCTGGGCCTGTCTCCAGCGCCAGCGTATCGCGGGCTGTGCCACGCTGTAGCGCAATCGTTCTACGTAGGAAACAGCCAGTTCATGAAAAAGCTGGCCTTCGTGCTTCGGCGGCTGCCCGACAACCTGGCCCTCACGGGGAACAATCACGACATCGGCGGGGATGCGAACCCGGCTGAGATCATCTACGAGATCATGACCAACCCCATTTGGGGCTTGGGCATTCCCAGCACGCGCTTCAACCTGGCCAGCTTCCAGGCGGCGGGCAACACGCTTTTCTCTGAAGGCATGGGCATGAGCCTTCAATTGGACAGCGAGGCGGCGGCTGACCAGGTGTTGGATGACGTTCTCCGCCACATTGACGCCGTGCTCTACACCGACCCCGCAACCGGCCTGTGGAACCTGACGCTGGCGCGCGCCGACTACAGCATTCCTTCGCTGCTGGAGTTGACTGAGAACGACATCCTTGAGGCGCCGGAGTTCTCGCGTGGCTCCTGGGAAGAAACCCTGAATGAGATCAAGGTGGAGTACCTTGACCGCGCCAGCTTTAAGGAGCGCATCGTCCAGGCCCAGGAGACGGCCAACTTCGCCATCCGTGGCCAGCTATCAAGCGACACCATCCCCTTCCGAGGTTTCTCCAACGCAACGATCGCGCAGAAGGCGGCAATGCGCGAGCTCAAGACCCACAGCTTCCCGCTGGCCAAAGGCCGGTTGAAAGCAAATCGCAAGGCGTGGAATCTCCGCATCGGGGGCGTATTCAAGTTCACCTGGACGCCGCTGGGCATCAGCGCGATGGTCGTGCGAATCACTGGTATCAACTACGGCGCGCTGGAGCAAGGCGAGATCACAATTGACTTCGTAGAGGACATTTTCGCTGTGGCCTTCACCGGCTACACGCCGCCCACGGGCAGCGGATGGACTGAGCCGCTGACCGACCCGGTTGCTCCCACGGCGCAGTTCCTTCAGGAAGTGCCCTACCACTTGACCGACGCCGGCGAGCGGCGGCTGGCGGTCGCGGCTGTGCGCGGCGATGGTACCAGCACGGGCTTCGAAGTCTGGACGGATGAAGGCGCGGGCTTCTATCAGAGCAACACCGTGGAGATCTTCTGCCCCAGCGGGGTGCTGCAATCAGCCTACCTGCGAAACACGGCGGCGCTGGACAACACCGGCTTTGTGGTTCAAGGCGGCAGGGACTTGGAGCAGTTGGTCAGTACCGACGCGGCGGGCCGCGTGCGCGGGGCGAATCTGCTGGTGGTTGACGATGAGTGGATGAGCTGGCAGACCGTCACCGACAACGGAGACGGCACCTACACCATCAACGGCATCGTCCGCGGAATCTTCGACACCATTCCCGCAGACCACAACGCTGGTTCGCGTGTGTTCTTCGTCAGCGACGGCTCCGGCCTGACGCGAGAGGATGCGTACCCAGCCGACCAGACGATCAACGCCCGGTGCCTGCCCTTCAATGCGCGAGGCACCCTGCCGTTCGCCAGCGTCAGCGCCGTCAGCCGTGCGATGGCCAGCCGAGCGCAGAAGCCCTACCCGCCCGGAAGCGTAAAGGTGAACAACGCATTCTGGCCTGTGGCCACGAAAGAGGATGCTTCACTCACCTGGGCGCACCGGATTCGCACGGCCCAGACCAGCGTGGTGCAACAGGACGCCGGCAGTGTGGCGGGCACCATCGAAGGAAACTACACGGTTGAGGTTCGCGTCGGCGGCACGTTGCGCCAGACTTACGCCGCCCTCACCGGTACGTCTCAGGTTTACACGGCCTTGCAGCGGTTCACCGACGACAAGGACGGCAGCAAGACAGTCGTATTTCGCCTACGGGCAATCAACGGCTCCCTGGAAGGGACACAGCGGAATACTGACGCCTTCTTGATGGGCGGAATGGGGATGGCCCTGGGGCTTGAAATGGGGGGAAGGAATGCCTGACCACGCTAGCGTCACGAACGGCCCGAAGCTGGGCAAGATGATCTACGGCAATATCGGCGCGGGACACATCAACGGATTTCGCGCCTTCCTGCGCGCCTTCGACCAACTTGTGCAAGCCACGGTCAAGCAGCAGGGTGTGAACACGCCGCCCGGCAGCCCGGCGAACGGCGACGCCTACATCATCGGCTCTGCCCCGACCGGCGCATGGGCTGGCCAGGCGGGGAAGATCGCTGTGTGGTCCACCGAGATCGCCACGACGGACACCGACACGAAGGTGCCCGCCTGGGAGTTCTACACGCCGAAAAAGGGCTGGGTGGTCTTTGTAGAGCAGGATGATGCTCTCATGCTCTATAACGGCACCGCCTGGACGTTTGACTTCAAGATCGCAGGCATCCCGCAATTCGCGGGCACCAACACGACCGGCGCGGGCAGCGCATCGCTCGGTGCTAACTGCCCGGCTGTCACGCCTTCTGCGCCTTACACCTGGATTCAGGTCAAGACCGCTGACGGCAGCACGGCTTTTGTCCCGGCTTGGAAGTGAGAGCAAGGGGAATTTAGCGAATGGTGAGCTTGTCGGTGTTGTCGATTACCACGGCGGAGTTCTCAGAACGAAGGAGGAGTGCGGGCCGTGGGGACGCAGCGGAATCCTGCTCCGGGGCACTGCCTCCGTCACTTATCTGCGACGATTCTCCGGCGTAGGTGAAGACATGGAGCCCGTATGACCTCTCGTGCTTAAACTGAGAGCAGATGTCCGCCCGGCAGACGAAGTCCTTCTTGCGGCCTACGATCACCCGAATGGAAGACTCAAACCCGCGAGGAAGAGCCAGTCGAACCGGACGCTGGCTCGCAGCTTCGAGCGAGCCTTCAAAGCGGTTGGCCGTCATCCCTACGTTGACCTCAAACATACCGCTAAGACGCACTTGACCACGGTTCCCGGTGAAATCTACGACCGCACCGGCGGCATCCACATTCCCCGTAGTGCGCTCCAACGTCACCCGTGCGTGGGTGGTCGCAACTCGGACAGGGCCGCTCAGCTCGCTCACCTCCACGGCCGCATAGCTTCCATTCACTACTACTGGTGCCTCGGCAGGTGCCTCGACAGACACCCAGCCCAGGGCAGGCTGCTGCTCTGCCCTTTCCTTGCCCGCCACGGACACCATTCCCCCCAAACGGTTCATGCGTATGTACTGTAAAGCATCCTCGGCTTCGGCGCGCGTTGGTGCGCCCGCCACGGCACACAGGCGAAGCGACCAAGACCTGGCATCGCTTCCCCTGATGCTTACTGCTGCCGCCGGACCAGCAACGATGGTGAGGGCGGGCACCTCTGCAATTGGCACTACCATACTTTCCTCGCGCGCGGACTGGTAGAGGCCAGATTCCGGTGGAGCGACTACGATGCGGCGACTCCCTCTTCCCGATGGAGATGTGTGCCGCTCTTCAGAACATTCGACCGCATCGGGCCTCGCCTCTAACAGATTTACAGTCGCAGGCTGCGTCTCATAGCCGCGCCGGTAAGAGGAACACCCAGTGGTCGACAATGAGCAGAGCAAGATCAAAGGGAGCCATCGAAAGAGCATATCGGCCCTCCAAGAGACTGCTACTTACCACAAGTGATGCCACTCATCCTCAATCCGTTGGCCGGGATGCACGGAGAGTATTTGGGATAAGGCCGCAAACGGGCAACAGCTTGCATCATGACGCGCTCGCAGGTGTACACAAACGTGCCCTGTCGCACCAAACACGACATTACGCCTTTTCGGAATCTATGGTAGAAGGTTGCTGGTCGGAAGTACTCCCAGAGGTGTACGGGTGAGTCTGGACCAGCAAATCCTGGCCG
>JAIMBE010000035.1 GCA_023511565.1 Bacillota bacterium | reverse complement strand
CGGGGCGAGTGGATTTGAACCACCGACCTCCTGGTCCCGAACCAGGCGCTCTAGCCAGGCTGAGCCACGCCCCGACGGGCAAGGTCTGCGACAATCAATCCGTCATAAAAAAGAGTACCACAAGCTGCGGCGGGCGGCCAACGCAAGCCGCGGTCGCGCGGGCGCGGTGATCCGTAGATCCTGGCCTTTTTTTCTCCCCGGGTTGTGATGTGCCGGAGTGTTGTGGCGGGATGCCACCCACCGCTGCGCAAGGCACAGCGGAGGTACCGAATCCTGTTGACGGGATCTCCGCCGGGGCGTAGCATGGACGTGGGACATTGTCGGGGAACTCCCTCACCTGATGTACTGACCTGCTTCTGTCCCGGTTCCTGGATGTCCCCTGGGAGGCGACCATGGGTCGCCGAACTGCAGTCCTGATTGCCTGTTTTGATCCCCAGAATCGGCGGACGCTTGTGCAGTGGCTCGGTGAACATTCCCTGGAGCCGATTCTGTTTGCCACCTTGGTTGAACTGCGCGAACTGCTAAGGGAACGTCCGGTCGTGCTCGTGCTGTGCGAGCCGCAACTGGCCGACGGCGATTTTCGCGATGTGCTCGAGGTGGTGGCGCGCAGTGAGCGACGAATCCCTGTGGTGGTGACTTCGCCGAAGAGCGAAACCCAGGAGTATCTGGCGGCCATGCAGGCTGGGGCCTTTGACTTTCTGCCGTATCCCATCCGGCCTCGCGACTTGGAATGGGTCCTCAGCAACGCCCTGCACCGCTCGATGGCCGCTGCCAGTTAACCCAGCCGCGCCGGAACCGTTCGGTTCCCAAGGGAATCGAGAGCCTCATGGAAACTCGCAAGGTCCAGGTTTTGTTGGCGGGCGAAAGTGTTGCAGATACTCTTTCGGTGGCGGAATTTCTGCACAACTGGGGCTGTGAAGCCCGCGTGGTGACGTCGCTGGCCGAAGCCCAGCAGTTGGTTTCCAGACACGCGTGTGATCTGGTGTTGAGTCAGGTCCGTCTGCGGGACGGCAGTGCATTCCCCCTGATTGCCTACCTGGCTGGATCCCCGGTGACACTCTTTTTCTTTCAGCCGGTGCATGAGGGATGCTGGTGGCTGCCGGCTCTGCGACGCGGTCACTATTGTTGGGGTTCGCCTGCGATGCGACCCGGAGAATTTGTTCGTGTGCTTGGTGAAATCTTGCGCGAAATCGCCACCGAGAAGACCGAACCCCAGCCGTTGCGTGCGGTCGCAACGGGTGTGCCGGAATCTGTGATTGTGCGCCCGCGACCCGTTCCCTTGCCGACACGCTCGAGCGCGCCCCGCAAGGCTCAGCCGGCACCGCTGTCCCCGCCCGCAGCCAAGTCCGCTTGAGGGAACCCGGGGCTGCCCGTATCTTGGCAGGGTTCTGAGACCTAGCGGAGCGTGCCGGGCCTTCGGAGGGCTTCATTGTTCCGCCCACAGGCCGCGACGAGCCTCTCGTGCCTCTCGTTCGTACTGGAGGAATTGTTCAGCGTAGGCAAACGGTAAGCGCGTGTAGGCATGCCCGTAACCCTGGCGAATGATTTCCGCATTGAGGAACGTTCCGCCCTCAAGGTACACGTAGGCCAAGGTGCGTCCGTAGCGGTCGATGCGTTGCTCGTCGTAGGCCAGACGTACGCGTCGGCCTTCGGCCAGTCGCCGGGTGAACGCCGCCGCTTCCTTGCCGAAGGCTTCGACGGGACGGCGCGGGTCTACGCTCTCCGGCGTATCCACGCCGATCAAGCGAACGCGTTCCTCTCCGTCCAGGATCAGGGTGTCGCCATCGACAACGCGGAGCACCGTCCGCCACTCACCGCCCGGCGGAAGTGCAGGCTCGCGCCGGCTTTCGCGAACAGTCCAGACGGCCAGCACGAGCAGAACGGCGATGAGGGCGGTGAGAGCACTCTTGCGACTGGGTTTCTTAGGCATGGGCGACCTCCGCGCGGGCGAAACCCGCTGCTATTTGAGTCGTGTTCGAAGGATTCGTTATTATATTCTCGGCAATCAAGTTGGCGGAGCCATGGCTGTCGAATGGGATCAACTGCAGAAAATTGATGAGTACCGGTGGCGGGTGCCCAAAGGCACCAAGCTGGGTATGCGCACCGATGCGCTCATCTACGCCGACGAACGTTTGCTGCAGGCCATCCTGAAAGACCTGTCCGTGGATCAGGCGATGAATGTAGCGTTTCTGCCGGGCATCGTGGGACGTTCGCTGGCCATGCCGGACATCCACCAGGGCTACGGGTTCCCGATCGGCGGCGTAGCGGCCACCGATTTCCGCACGGGTGTGATTTCTCCCGGTGGGGTTGGGTTCGACATCAACTGCGGCGTTCGCCTGCTGGCCTCGCCACTGCGAAAAGACGACGTGGTGCCCCGGCTCCGCGAACTGGTCAATCAGTTGTTCCGCGACGTGCCCTCCGGGACCGGATCGGAAGGATATCTCAAATGCAATCTGCAGGAGCTGGATCGCGTGCTCACCGAAGGCGCTGCCTGGGTCGTCGCGCGTGGTTTTGGCGAAGCCAGCGACGTCGAGTACTGCGAAGAGTCGGGCTGCATGGCGGGTGCCGACCCGTCCCAGGTCAGCCAGCGCGCCAAGCAGCGCGGACACACTCAGCTCGGCACGTTGGGCAGCGGGAACCATTTTCTCGAAGTGCAGTACGTGCAGAAAGTGTTCGAGCCAGAGGTCGCGCGGTGTTTTGGTCTGGAAGAGGACCAGGTGGTTGTGCTGATCCACTGCGGCTCCCGCGGGTTGGGCCATCAGGTCTGCACCGATTTCTTGAAAGTCATGAACGAGGCGATGCCGCGCTACGGTATTTCACTGCCCGATCGGCAACTGGCCTGCGTGCCGATTCAAACCCCCGAGGGGCAGGCGTATCTGGCGGCCATGGCGGCTTCGGCCAATTTTGCCTGGGCGAACCGGCAGGCTATCACCCATTTCACCCGGAAGGCGTTTGAAAGAATTTTTGGGCCGGGGGCGAAATTGCGTGTGGTCTACGACGTGGCACACAACATCGCCAAGCGGGAACGACACCGCGTCGATGGCGAGGTGAAAGAGGTTTTGGTGCACCGCAAGGGCGCCACCCGGTCCTTCCCAGCCGGCGCACCGGAGCTTCCTGCCGGCTATCGCAATGTGGGCCAGCCGGTGCTGATTCCCGGTTCGATGGGCACGGCAAGCTACGTCCTGGTCGGCACGGAGAAGGCCATGGAGGAGACCTTCGGCACCGTCTGCCATGGCGCCGGCCGGGCGATGTCGCGAGCCGCTGCCAAGAAGGGACGCGATGCGCGCGCGGAAACCAAGCGGCTCGAGGAGATGGGGATCCTCCTGCGTGCAGAGACGCGGGATGGCATCCTCGAAGAGGTGCCTGAAGCCTACAAGGACATTGACGCCGTGGTGGACGTGGTCCACAACGCTGGCCTCGCCAGGAAAGTCGCCCGCCTGCGACCGATCGGGGTCATCAAGGGCTAGAGCGTGCTTCACCGCGGCGCGGACAGCAGGCACCACGAGCAAAGGATTCGCTGCGCCACTCTCCGGGGAGGCGGCCATGCAGGTCCATCTGGATGAAGAGGAACAGCAAGCGCTGCTGGAAATCCTCGAAGAGGTTTTGCATAACCTGAGCGAGGAAATCTACAAAACAGAAAACTTCGACTATCGCGAGCAGCTCAAACGCCGCCAAGCGGTCGTGAAGTCGTTGCTCGAGCGGCTGCGCCCAACCGTCCGCACGTAGTGGATCTGCCCGATCAGCCTTTTTCGGCGAAGGAGGCGAGCTTCGGCTGGGCCAGGCGTTCAAAATCTTCGAAGCGCATGCGGATGGCGTCGCGGTGGCTGCCGGCGTTGAAGACAATTTCTTCGTCTTCGGCGAGCACCCGGTCGACCACCACGGTCAGGCCATAGAGCACACCAAACGGCGGCATCGCCCCCAGCTCGCAGTCGGGGAACAGGCTGGCGAACTCATCCTCCGCTGCCAGTCGCACCGGCCGGCCCAAGACCTCTCCTAATTTTTTCAGGTTCACGTGGTAGGATGCGGGCAGCACCGCCAGCACCATTTCCTCTCCGGCCTTGACGACCACAGTTTTTGCCAGTTCCTTGCCGGGCACGTGCAGGGTGGCCGCAGCGGCCTGTGCCGTGTAGGCCGGCGAATGCGTCATCGTGGTGTAGCGGACTTTGTTTTTGTCGAGCAGTTCTTTCAGGCGCGCGGACACGGTCATGGCAGGCCTCCTGGGCGTGGCCCGGGCGCGTGTGTCGTATTATCCCGCCGCGACCACCAAAAGGGAAGAGATCTCCCTTCGCCTCGCAACTTCAGCGGTAAAACGCAACGTCGCCACTCACGGCTTCGCAGTTTCCTGCTCCGGCAGGTGGATCAGACGGGCTTCGACAACCGCTTCGATACTGCGGATCGGATCCAGAATCGCTTCGGGCACGGGACCATCCAGCCGCACGATCGCCAGGGCTTCCGCCCCCCGCACCGCTTCCCGTCGGCCGAGCGCGAAGGTGGCGATATTGATCCCGCGCTCGCCGAGCAGGGTGCCCATTTTTCCAATCACGCCGGGCACATCCCGGTTCCGGGTGAAGAGCAGCGTGCCGGCCAGGGGAGCTTCCAACTCGATGCCGTCCACAGCCAGGATGCGGGGCGTGGTGCCGGCCAGTACCGTGCCTTCGACAGAAAGTGCCCGGCCCGTGCCGGGGTCTTCTGCCTCGAGGGACACCTCCAACGTGTTGGGGAAGCCGAACTCGCGTCGTCGCGTCCGCTCTTCGACAAGGAGGCCGCGAGCAGCCGCCAGTCGTGGAGCGTTGACCACGGTGACGTTTTCTTCGAGCACCGTGCTCAGGATTCCGCTCAGCACGGCATTGCGCAGCAGGTGCGTGCCCAGTTCCGCGGGTTCGCCCGCGCAGGTGATGCGAATGCGGGCCAGGCGTGCGGTCATGGCCTGGGCGACAAACCGCCCCAACCGGTCTGCCAGATCGAGATAGGGTCGCAGACGGCGGTACTGTTCGGGGGAAAGCACCGGGAGATTGACCGCGTTGCGAATCAGGCCTTCCGCCAGATAGTCCCGCACCTGCTGAGCGATGCGGTGGCCGACTTCTTCCTGGGCTTCCGCGGTGGAACCGGCCACGTGTGGCGTCGCAATCAGGTTCGGCAGCCCGAGCAGCGGCGAGTTCCGCGGCGGCTCTTCCGCAAACACGTCCACTGCCGCCCCGGCCAGGTGTCCGGAGCGCAACGCGTCGGCCAGCGCCGCTTCATCCACCAGCTCGCCTCGGGCTGTGTTGATCAGATAGGCGCCGCGTCGCATCTGAGCCAGTGTGCCCCGGTGGATCATGTTCTCTGTGGTCGGGGAAAGCGATGCGTGCAGGGAGACAAAGTCTGACTGCTCGAGCAGGGTCGGCAGAGGCACCAGCGCAACACCGGACTCCGCGGCGGCTTCCGGGCTGAGGTACGGGTCGCTGGCCAGTACGCGCATCTCGAGCGCCCGGGCCCGACGGGCCACCTCTGTACCCACCCGGCCGAAACCGATCAGCCCGAGCGTCTTCCCGCGCAGTTCGATGCCTGCGATCGCCGATTTTTCCCAGCGTCCAGCGTGCAACGCGGCGTTCAGTTGCGGGATTCTCCGGGTCAGGGCCAGCAGCAGCGCGAGCGTGTGCTCGGCCACGCTGACCGCATTGGATCCCGGGGTGTTCATCACCAGGATGCCGCGTTCCGTGGCCGCCTCGACGTCAATGTTGTCCACACCGACGCCGGCACGACCCACCACCCGGAGTCGCGGAGCGCCCGCCAGCAGGTCGGCAGTGACGCGCGTGGCGCTGCGCACAATCAGGGCTTCGGCGTCGCGCAACTCCCCGGCGAGATTGCCCTTCGCAGGGATCACGACCTGCCAGCCGGCCGCCTGCAACAGTTCCAGTCCGCGGTTGCTGATGGGATCGGCAACAACGATTTTCGTGTTCGTCGCCATGCGCCGGCCTCAGGCTTCTTCCTTGTAGCTGCCGATGGCTGTTCTGTCAAACGAGAGAAATTTCCCTGTGGAAACTTGCAGCAACTTCCGGATATAGTGTGGGGTCTTCACGCATGGGGCTCCCCGAACGCATTCAGAAGGAACTGACGGAGGCCATGAAGGCCCGGGACGAGCTGCGTCTGCGCGTCCTGCGCATGGTGAAGACGGCCCTGCACAATCGGCAGGTCGAAAAGATGCGCCCGCTCGATGAGGCCGAAGCGGTGCAAGTGCTGCAGACGCTCGTCAAGCAGCGCCGGGAAGCTATCGAGCAGTTCGCCAAGGGAGGCCGTGCGGACTTGGTCGCAACGGAGACCCGGGAACTCGCCCTCCTGGAAAGTTATCTCCCGGCACCGCCGACCCAGGAAGAGCTCGACGCCGCAATCCAGGACGCCATCCGGGAAATCGGTGCTGCTTCGCCGAAGCAGATGGGCGCCGTCATCAAGGCAGCCCGCGAGCGGCTTGCGGGGAAAGCCGTAGACGGCAAAGTGCTGGCTGATCGAGTTCGCGCCTGGCTGTCCCAGCCAGGATGAGACGAAGATGCTCTGGAAACGCATCGGGGTCGCCGGGCTGCGCATCCTGCTGGGCGGATGGATGTTCTACGCCGGCCTGTCCAAGCTGCTCGACCCGGGTTTTCTCTATGGGGGTCTGCTGCATCGGCTGAGTGAACTGGGCCGTTATTTCGAGTTCTATAACCACTACGTGCTGAACCGTTACGTCAGTCTGCACGAGGAGCTGTTCGCGTACGCGGTTTCGATCGGGGAACTCCTGGTCGGGGCCAGCCTGCTGTCCGGGGCCCTGGTCAGTTGGGGCGTGCTGGGCGGCTGTTTTCTGATGGTGAATTTTGCCCTGGCCACCGGAGCGGGCAACCCGGTTACGTTGCTGCTGCACGGGGTTCTGATTGGCGTGTTCCTCTTTTTGGGTGTAGCGGGCGCCGGGGTCTGGTGGGGTGTGGACGGCTGTCTGACGCGTCACATCAACGAATCCGTGGTGATGTTCCCCTTCCGTCGCACACTGCCGGACTACTGAGGGGCCCTGCCGCAGCCCTGCTTCCTCTTCCGCCTGCCCAACGGTATGCTGGATGCATGCCGCTGCCAGAAGCCATCCCGGTGCGCTTTACCGAGGAAGAAGCCGAATACTTGAGCGTGCGTCCGGTGCGCCGCCAGGTGTTGCGCATCGAACAGCTCGTGGATCTGATTCTCACTGTGACGGGCAAGGATCCGGTCCGTGTGGCACAGATTCTGCGCGCTGGCAGCGTCGTCTATCACTTCTATCGGTACTGGTGGGACGGTTTCGAAGCGGATCCGGAAGCGCTCCGCCATCTGCTGGCGCAGTTTCCTGAGGACGACCCCGGCCGTCCGTTCCGTGCCGTGGATTGCAGCGCCGTGCTCATCGAAGGTGGCGGCCCTGGCACTTCACCCGTTTTGTTGCCGCGCGAGCAGGCCACCCGCCGGCGCTGGTTCCGCCGCAGCAGTTTCTGGGATGTGCTGATGGAGTTGGCCGGGCGGGAAATACCGGCCTATCAGAACTACTCGTACGCCCACCGCGCTGATCTGTTTGTGCTGTCCACGGACTCCGACCGGAGAGCATTTCTTTCGGCCCAGGCGGCGCGGCTGGCTCCACGTGAGCTGCACAGACAACTGGTGCGGGGGCTCGCGGCCGGCACGCGCATCGTGTTTCTCTGTCCGCGGCGTCCGCGCAGCACCGACTGAACCCGGCCACAAGCTGCGGCACCGCAGTTCCCGCCCCCGACAACGCTTTGAGGCACCCGGCTGGATCGCATGCCGGAGTTTCCGCCGAGCACGGCAGAGCCGCCCGTGTGTCAGGCGCCGGCGAGTGCCCCAGCCGTTCGCTCCGGAGGAGGGCCGCGAATAGCGGTTGCCTGATAGCGAATCTAGTGCTACTTTGCCGGGCGTTTACCGACCCCCGGCACCCGCCGGCTTTGTTGTGGAGGTGACGCGTGGCCACCCGCACCTGGAGTTCGACGGCGCCTCCTGGCGAATTTCGTCCCTATGTTCCCCCGGAGCAGACGCAGGCGGAGTTCACCCTGCGCGCCGTGTTGTTTGGCGCCTTTTTTGGGATTGTGTTCGGCGCCGTGACGGTGTACGTGGGACTGCGCGCCGGGCTGACCGTGTCCGCTTCGATTCCCATCGCGGTGCTCTCGATCAGCTTGCTGCGTGCCTTCGGGCGGGCCACGATTCTGGAGAACAACATCGTGCAGACCACCGGGTCGGCCGGAGAATCGGTGGCTGCCGGCGTGCTGTTCACCCTGCCCGCGTTGATCTTTCTCGGCTACCCGCTGGAGTACGGGCTCGTGTTTCTTCTCGCGCTGATCGGCGGAATCTTGGGTGTCCTGTTCATGATTCCGCTGCGCCGCCAGTTGATTGTCAAAGAGCATGGCAACCTGCTCTATCCCGAAGGCACCGCCTGCGCCGATGTGCTGGTGGCAGGGGATCGGGGCGGATCCTTTGCGGGACGCGTGTTCTGGGGACTGGGTTTGGGCGGCGTCTATGCCTTTCTGATGCATTCGGTGGGTGCCTGGAAGGTGCGGCCGGAATATCAACCCTCCTGGTTGCCGGGGGCATCGTTTCGCGCAGACGTCACACCGGAATATCTGGGAGTGGGATACATCATCGGCCCGCGGGTGGCTGGGGTGATTTTCGCGGGCGGGGTGTTTTCCTGGCTCGTGCTGATGCCAGCGATCAAGTTCTTTGGATCGCTGCAACCCGAGCTGGCACTCTATCCCAGCACGATTCCGATCCCGCGGATGACCCCGGATCAATTGTGGGCCAGCTACATCCGCCCGATGGGGGCTGGCGCAGTGGCCGCCGCGGGCCTGATCACGCTGCTGAAAACGATGCCCACAATTCTGAGTGCGCTGCGCAGCGGTCTGAAGGATTTTCGCGCGGAGAATGCGGAGACCGTGGCGCTGACTAGCCGCGTGGATCGGGATCTTTCCATGCGCATCGTGGTGGGCGGCTCGATCCTGGTCGTGGCCATGATGTGGGCGCTGCTCACCTTCCGGCCGGTACCTGGTGCGCAGACCGGCTGGTTCGCCAATCTGGTCGCTGCCATTTTCGTGGTCATTTTCGGCTTCCTGTTCGTGACCGTTTCTTCGCGCATCTGCGGTCTGATCGGCACTTCGGCAAATCCCGTCAGCGGGATGACGATTGCCACGCTGATGGCCACCTGCGCCGTGTTTTTGCTGCTGGGGTGGACGGGCGATGCCTACGCCGTGCTGGCCCTGATGATCGGCGGCGTCGTCTGCATCGCCGCGGCCAATGCGGGCGCCACCTCACAGGACCTGAAGACCGGCTACCTGGTTGGCGCGACGCCTTCCCGGCAGCAGATCGGCCTGGTGATTGGCGTGCTGGCCTCAGTGTTTGTCATCGGCGCCACGCTGATCCTGATGAACAAGGGATTGGCGGAGTACCGGCCGGTGCAGATCCCGGTCGATCTCGACGCGGTGCGGGCGGGTCAGCTCCGCGGCGTGCGCGTCGAACAGGAACGCTACGAGCATGAAGGTCGCAGCTACATTCTGTTGAACGCCATCGGTTCCCGCACCGTCCCGGATGGGAAGTATCTCTACGATCCTGCCACCGGCCAGATCGAGATTCAGTGGCAGCCAGGCATCGGCAGCGACCGCGCCGCCGCGCCGCAAGCCCGGCTGATGGCTACGGTCATCAATGGCATTCTCAAGCAGGAGCTGCCCTGGCGGCTTGTCGCGCTGGGCGTTTTTCTGGTGCTGGTCGTTGAGCTGCTGGGCATCCGTTCGCTCGCCTTTGCCGTCGGTTCCTATCTTTCCATCTCCACCACCCTGGCCATCTTCGCGGGAGGTGTGGTGCGCTGGCTCGCCGAACGCGGAACAGCAAAAACCGCCGGTGGCCATGCCGAAAGCGAGGTCAGTCCCGGCTCGCTGTACGCCAGCGGATTGATTGCTGCCGGCGGCATCCTGGGACTTTTCGCCATCCTGATGAAAGTCCTCGAAGATGCCGGCGCGGTGCCCCGGGACCTGTTGCTGGTTGGCCCGCACATTCTCGGCACTGTGGCCACGAGCAACTGGCTTTCTGTGCTGGCGTTCTTCCTGCTCGGGTTCAGCTTGTTCCACTTTGCCCGAAAGAAGCTGGACTGAGGCGGAACTATCCCGGCGGCTCGCGCGGGGAGGTTTTTTCCCGCCCGGGATTTCGTCCGGAGCGGAAGGACTTTGACGGCCGGCCCGCACCCCCTTAGACTCGGACGAGATGGGGTACGGCTTTCGCACCTACGGTCCGCGGTCGTATTCGTTCAGCCCTGGGCCGCTGCTCACGCGCGCGATCAGGCTGTTGTTGATCGCCAATGTCGCCGTGTTCACCCTGCAAGTGGTCATACGTCTGATGCTGGGTGAAGCCGCGGAGAGGGTTTTGTTGCGCTGGTTCGGTCTGGTGCCGTATGCGGTGACGCACGGACTGCGAATCTGGCAACCGTTCACCTACCTGTTTCTTCACGGCGACCTCTGGCATCTGCTGATCAACCTGTTCGTGCTCTGGATGTTCGGCTCGGACCTGGAGCGCACTTGGGGATCGCGCCGGTTTCTGAACTACTTTTTCCTCACCGGGGTTGGCGCCGGCCTTTTGAACGTACTGTTGAAGTCGTTTGTGGACTGGGCCGGCAATGGGCCGGCGTTGATCCCGACGATTGGGGCGTCTGGCGCCGTCTATGGAATTCTGGCTGGGGCAGCGATCCTGTTTCCCAGCCGCCAGGTGGTGATTTTTCCGTTTCCCGTGACACTCCCGATGCGCGTCTATGTCCTGGTGATCGGCGCCATCGCTTTCTACGGCTCCCTGTCCAGCCCGGGCGGCACCATCAGCCACGTGACGCATCTGGGCGGGATGCTGGTGGGCTACGTGTACTTGCGCCGCGGAACGTTCCTCTACGACCTGCAGAATCGCTGGCTGGACTGGCGCCGCCGCCGCGCCCGCAGGAAATTTGAACTGTACCTGCGCCGCCGCGAGGCCGAACGTTCCCCGCGGGACCCCTGGGTCCACTGAGGAGGGCTGCGGGGCTGCGCACGGCACACTATCCGCCGATGCGGTGCAGTTTCAGGAAGTTCGTCGTACCCGGGATGCCGAACGGTGTGCCGGCAACAATGGCCACGACATCGCCCCGGCGCACCAGTTTCTCCTCGAGCAGTCGTCGCTCGGCCAGTGCCGCCAGCGAGTCGATGTCTCGCACGGAGTGGATTTTTCGCGGCACGACGCCCCAGTACAGGCTCATCCGCCGCCGCGTTTCCTGAATGGGGGAGAAGGCGATGATGGGCGGCCGCGGCCGGTATTTGGAAATCAGCCGTGCCGTTGATCCGCTCTGCGTGAACACGGCGATGACGCGCATGGACAACTGTTCCGCGGCATGGCAGACCGCTTCACTGATCGTCTCGCTGATGCCCAGCCTGGCCGGTCGCTGTGGCCGCATCACCGTCAGCGCGCTGGCCTCCGCTTCACGCACGATCCGATCCATCATCGCGACCGATTCCACCGGATAGCGCCCCACCGCGGTTTCCCCCGAGAGCATGACGGCGTCGGTTCCATCGAAGATGGCGTTGGCCACATCCGACGCTTCAGCGCGGGTCGGCCGCGGGCTCTGGGTCATGGATTCGAGCATCTGCGTTGCGGTGATCACCGGCACGCGAAAGTCGCGGGCCCGCGCAATGATCTGTTTCTGCACGACGGGCACCTTTTCCGGACTCATCTCCACGCCCAGGTCGCCGCGTGCCACCATCACGCCGTCGGCCGCTGCCAGGATGGCGTCCAGCTGGTCGATGGCTTCTGGCTTTTCTAGCTTGGCGATGACCGGTGTGTCCTGTTTGGCGCGGGCAATGGCCTGTTTGACTGCCAGAACGTCTTCGGCACGACGCACGAAGCTCACTGCCACGTAGTTCACTTCGTGCTCCAGGGCAAATTCCAGGTCACGGCGATCCTTTTCTGTGAAGGCCGATGTGCGCAATCGCACGCCCGGCAGGTTGATGCCCTTGTGTTCGCCGAGCTCGCCACCGTGGACAACCACACAGCGCACCTCGCGCCGCGAGCGACCGGTCACGCGCAGCTCGATCAACCCGTCGGCCAGCAGGATGCGGTCGCCGAGCCGGACTTCCTTCGGCAAATCCCGGTAGTTGGTGCTGATGCGGCGGGCCTCGCCGGCCATATCCTCGGTGGTCAGCACCACCTCGTCCCCCGTCCGCAGCCACACCGGCTTCCCTCCGGCCAGCTTTCCGGTGCGGATTTTGGGTCCTTGCAGGTCGGCCAGGATGGCGATCGGTTTCTCGTAGCGGCCCGATGCAGCACGCACCGCCGCGATCATGCGCGCGTGCTCGGCATGCGTGCCGTGCGAGAAGTTCAGCCGGGCCACATCCATGCCCGCACGCACCAGCCGGTCAATCATCTCCGGCGTGTTGGTGGCCGGCCCCAGCGTGCAGACAATTTTGGCGCGCCGGAATGGCAGAGGCGTGTCCATGATCAGGGCTTCGTCGCACTGACGAACTCGGTGACCACACGGTGGAGGTAACGAAGACCCGTGCGAAAGGCATCGAGCGGGATGCGTTCGTTCGCGCCGTGGATGCGCGCCAGATCCTCTTCGGTCAGCGGGAAGGGCAGCAGGCCGTAGGCCTGCACGTTGCGCAGCCGAAGCTGGGCCGAGTCAGTGGCGCCAGGCGACAACATGGGGAGCACGGCCGCCTCAGGGAAAAACTGTTGGCTCACCCGCTGGATCGTTTCGAACAGTTCCGAATCAATGGAAGAGGGCGGCGCTGGGTAGCGGCTGGGCAGGGCGACCTCGAAGCGAATCCCCGGTTCGTCCACGCGTTTGCGCAGCTCCTCGATCAGAGCGTCGACGGATTCTCCGGGAAGCAGACGGATGTTCAGTGTGGCACGGGCCTCGGCGGGGATCACATTGCTGCGGACGCCGGCTTGCACGAGGGTGACCGAGACCGTGTTCCGCAACATCGCGTTCCACACCGGATTCGCAGCCGCGAGGCGCGCCGCGGCCAGCTCGGTGCGCCCGGGTTCTTCCAGTGCGCGCATCCACCGGCTGTTCTCCCCGTTTTCGATTGCGGCCAACCCTTCAAAATAGCGGCGCGTCACCGCTAGCAACTTCGCCGGCGGCTCGTACCCGGCGATTTTGGTGAGCGCTCGCGCCAGCCGCACAATCGCGTTGTCGTTCTGCGGCACGGAGCTATGTCCGGCCGTCCCGGAGGCAATCACCTCCACATTCACCGGTACCTTTTCACTGGTCTGCACGCCAATGTGGTGCACCTGGCCGTTTTTTACCAGCACCCATCCGCCTTCGTTGAGGACAAAAGCTGCAGCGATTTTTTCCCAGTGCTGACGAATGGCAAATTCGATCCCGTGCTCGCCGCTGGTTTCTTCGTCACCGGTCGCCAGAAAGATCACGTCGCGATGAAGCGGTGTTCCCGCGCGCTTCAGGGCCACCAGCACCGCCAGGTTGGCGATGACCATCGCTTTGTCGTCCAGTGCGCCCCGCCCCCAGAGGTACCCGTTGCGGATCTCGCCGCCGAAGGGATTCGTGCTCCAGTGCTCCGGTTCGACCCCGACGACGTCGGTGTGGCCGACCAGCAGTAGGGCCCGCGAAGGATCCGGAATTGCACCGGCCTGCAACCGGGCAATCACGATGCCGCGGCCCGGCGCGCTCTCGAAGACCTCAGCCCGAAGGCCCTCGCGCCGGAGAATCTCCGCCAGGTAGCGTGCAGCGGCCAGCTCGTTGCCGGGCGGGTTCGTTGTGTCGATCCGGATCAAGCCGGCCAACCACTCGAGCGCCTCCTCGCTCAGCTTGTCCAAGTCCACCCGGGCGGTGGCTGCCGCGACCGGCTGGGCGGCAGGCGGCTGCCCGTGCAGTGGGACGGGCAGCCCTCCGAGGAGGGTCCCCAAAATCAGAAGCACGCTGAAACGCCTCATGCGCGAAACCTCTCGTTGGTGATGGCTGGGCGAAGCACCATACTAGCATGCACACCCGTCCCGGTGCGGACATCGGCGGAGGGCTTCCGTAGCCAGCAACGGTCGGCCGGGCGTAAACGATGCAAGGATGAGTTGACCATCATTTCCGGCCATGGCAGCATCGAATTCACAGGAGAAGCCATGAACATCGGATTTGCACGCGCAGCGTTTCTGGCAGTCCTGACCGGTGTGCTGGCGGTGCCGCTGCCGTCGCCGAACGTGCTGGCGCAGCAACCTCGCCCCCCGGCGCAGCAGCCGCAACAGCAGCCGGAGTTTGCCATTGCTGTGGAAGTCCCGCTGATCAATGTGGACGTGGTGGTGGCCGACCGCGATGGCAATTTCGTCACCGGACTGAAGCAAGAGAATTTCCGCATCCTGGTGGACAACCAGCCCCAGAAGATCACGAACTTCGCGCCCACGGAATCCGCGATCACCATTGTCATTTTGATGGAGTTCAGCCGCATCCTGTGGAGCTACTACTGGGACTCGCCGGCCGACAACGCCCGCTACTGGTCCTATCAATTCTTGAATCATCTCGGCAAGGAGGACTGGGTGGCGCTGGTCTCCTTTGATCTGCGTACGCGCATCGAAGTGGATTTCACGCAGAACAAAATGGCGGTGGGCGAGCATATTGCGCGGATGGTGTTCCCCAGCTTCACCGAGGCCCGCCTGTTCGACGCCCTGATCGAAACAATCGAGCGGATGCAGGATATCAAAGGCAAGAAATCGATCCTGCTGGTGGCGACCGGTCTGGACACGTTCAGCCGATACAATCTGGATGAGACACTGCGCTTTCTCCGCCAGAGCGATGTGACCATCTTCGCCATCGGGGCCAGCGAAAACATCGTGGATTTGTTCGACGCCTATGGCATTCTGAGCGGGCCGGATCGCGTCTCCTTCCTGCAGGCGAAAAACCAGTTGAACACGTTTGCCCGCATCACCGGCGGTCGTGCCTGGTTTCCCCGCTTCGATGGCCAGCTTCCGGGCATCTTTGAACAGATCGCCGCCATGCTGCGGAATCAGTACAGCCTCGCATTCATCCCGCCGGAAAAGTTCCGCGACGGCAAGTTTCACAAGATCAAAGTGGAAGTCATCGCGCCCGATGGCAGGCCGCTTGAAGTCGTAGATCAGCGGGGCCGAAAGGTTCGCTATGAAGTCTACGCCCGCGAAGGGTTCCTGATCCCACGGCCCCGGGAGGCCGACTGAGCCCGAAACGGGCCGCGCGCCCGCGGCGTCAAGGCTCGGGCGCGAGCGCGAAATGCGCATCGAGCTCCGGGTACGGTGTGTTCTGGCGCGGACGGAATTTTTCCAGCCCGGCGCGGAGCTGGGTTTCCGCTCGCTGGAGAAGCTCGGCGGCCGGCGCCACCAGCGTGTCGGGAACCCGCACCGGGATGCGATACAGCCAGCCCGATTCATCCATCACCAGGAACAGGAAATCCCGCGCCGACTCGTAGCGGCCGCCGCGGACCGTCGGTCCGCTGCCCTGAAACTGATATGTATAACGCCCGGTGGCTGTGGTCACGTTCATCCAAGCAGGCTGCATGGGGCGCCTTGGCACTCTAATAACCGCGCTGCTTGTCGACCCGGTTCAGCAGTTCGCGGCCGGCAAACCATCGTTCCAGATTTTCCAGCAGCAGCTTCGTCTGGCGATCCCAGAGGAACTCGCTGACGGCGCTGATGTGCGGCGTGATGAACAGGTTGTCAAGTTCCCACAGGGGGCTGGAGGCGGGCAGAGGTTCTTCCCGGGCGACGTCCAGGGCCGCGCCGGCAATGTCCCGACGGCGCAGCGCTTCCACCAGTGCCGCTTCGTCAATCAGCGAACCGCGCGCCACATTGATCAGAAAGGCCGTGGGTTTCATGGTCAGAAACTGGGGCATGCCGAACATGCCGATCGTCTCGGGAGTTTCTGGCGCTGCCAGAATGACGAAGTCGGCTTCCGGCAGTGCTGTGTTCAGCTCCGAGGGCGGCAGGGCCCGTTCGACCAGCTCGGGCGGGGCCTGGCCCGAGCGGGTCACGGCCCACAGCCGCATACCCATCGGCCGCAATCGCCGGGCTACTTCGCGGCCGATGGCGCCGAATCCAACAAACAGTACGGTCTGCCCGTGCAGCTCGCGCGGGCGGATCGGTTCGTCCCAGATTTCCTGCTGCGCCCATCTCCGCTGCATCTGGTAGCGAAATGCGCTCGGGAAGCGTCGGGCCAGGGCGACCAGCATCCCCACGATGTGCTCGGCCATCGGGAGGGCATGGATCCCGCGAGAGTTTGTCACCACCACATCGGAGTTGCGGAGCTCGGGAAACATCAGTTGATTGACGCCGGCTGCGGTGGCGTGGATCCATTTCAGTTTGGTTGCCGCCCGGAACTGGTGCGGACGCAGCGAGTAGCCAACGAAAATGTCCGTATCGCGGATCTCGTCTTCCAGATGATCGTAGGTCGGCAGATGGACCACCCGCATCTCCGGCCAGCGCTGCTGAATCTGCACGGCGACATCGCGCGGCGGTCGCCACAGGGTGAACGCATGCCAGACGCAGATCAGCAGCTTCGTTTCTGCGGGTGAGGGTCGGACCATCGAGCCGTCATTCTACAGAAGCGGCTGCAGCTTTGTCATACCGTCCCGGGCCCGATCGTCCTTCCGTCGTGCGTTTCGGCGTGCCTCCGGCGCTAGCCTCGCTGGCACAGGTCGCGGCCGGTCATCTCCGCAGGCTGCGGCAGCCCGAGCAGGCCGAGCAGTGTCGGGGCCACGTCCTGCAGGGAGCCATCGGCGCGGAGCTGCACGCAGGTGTTCTCCGCGATCAAAAGGAACGGCACAGGATTGGTGGTGTGATAGGTATGCGGCCCGCCGCTGATGGGATCGATCATCGTTTCGGCATTGCCATGATCGGCGGTAATGATCCAGGCACCGCCCCCCTTCTGCTTCAGTGCCTGATAGATGCGGCCGAGTCCGGCATCCACGGCTTCACAGGCCTGAATGGCAGCTTCCAGCTTGCCGCTGTGCCCCACCATGTCGGCATTGGCATAGTTCATGATGATCACATCGAACGCATCTTTTTCGATGGCGCGGACCACCACATCGGTCACCCCCGCCGCGCTCATCTCCGGTTTCAGGTCATAGGTGCTCACTTTCGGCGAGGGCACCAGGATGCGCTCTTCGCCGGGGTAGGGGGTCTCGATCCCTCCGTTGAAGAAGTAGGTGACGTGAGCATACTTTTCCGTTTCGGCCACCCGCAGATTGTGCAGGTTTTCCGCCGCGAAGATTTCCGCCAGAATGTGCTCCGGTTTCTGCGGGCCGAGCACGTACTGCAGCCAGGGCCACGTCTTCTCGTACTGCGTCATGGCCACGAAGAACAGGTGTTCCGGCCGTTGCGGATCGACAAACAGGTCAAAGCCCGGCTCGATCAAGGCGCGAGTGAGCTGGCGGGCGCGATCGGCCCGGAAGTTGAAGAAGAGGACGGCGTCGTGATCGCGGATCTGTCCCAGGGGTTCGCCTGCGGGGTTTGTGATCACGATCGGTTCGACAAATTCGTCGGTCACACCCCGCTCGTAGCTGGCCACCACGGCGGCAACGGGATCGGTGCTTTTGTGTTCGGCATCCCCGTGGACAATGGCCCGATAAGCGCGTTCGATGCGTGGCCAGCGGTTGTCGCGGTCCATGGCGTAGTAGCGGCCGATCACGGTGGCGATGGCGCCGGTCTGGTATTCGCGGAGTTTCTGCTGGAGCTGACGGAGGTAATCCTTGCCGCTGTCGGGCGGGGTGTCGCGCCCGTCCAGAAAGCAGTGCACGAAGACGCGCTCGACCCGGTTCTGCTGGGCCATGCGCAGCAGCGCAAACAGATGCTGAATGTGACTGTGCACCCCGCCATCGCTCACCAGGCCGAGCAGGTGCAACTGCCGCTCGCGTCCACGCTGCATCGCCTGTCGCAGCAGCGGATGGGCGAACAGCGCGCCGGATTCGATCATCAGGTCAATCCGCGTGATGTCCATGTGAAGGATGCGTCCGGCGCCGATGTTCAGATGTCCGACTTCGCTGTTGCCCATCTGTCCCTCGGGTAGCCCGACGGCTTTTCCCGATGTGTGCACCAGGGTGTGCGGGTAACGGGCGAGCAGACGGTCGTAGGTGGGTGTGCGCGCCAGGGCAATCGCGTTGCCTCGTGTTTCCGGGGAGAACCCCCAGCCGTCCAGAACAGTCAGCACAACAGGTCGTGGTCGCCGGATCATCGTCGGTCAGCATACACGCAGTCGGACCAGAAACGGAACCTCGGGACGCGGTTGTTCACGGCCGGGCGAGAAGGCTCACGGGAGTCTTGGAAGCGCACGGGCGGCAGGCCGGGCCGAGGCCCACCGTTACCGCGCGACCGCCAGCGCGGCGCGGCCGGCAAACCGAGCGCGGGGGCCCAGCTCTTCTTCGATCCGCAGCAACTGGTTGTATTTCGCGACGCGGTCGGTACGCGAGGCCGAGCCGGTTTTGATCTGGCCGGTGCCCATCGCCACCGCGAAGTCCGCAATGAAGGTGTCTTCGGTTTCTCCAGAACGGTGAGAAACAATCGAGGCATATCGTGCCTGACGCGCCAGTTCGATGGCTTCGATCGTTTCACTGACGGTACCAATCTGATTCAGTTTGATCAGGATGGCGTTGCCCACTTTGTCCTGAATGCCACGCTGCAGCCGCGTCGTGTTCGTGACGAACAGATCATCGCCCACCAACTGCACCCGGCGGCCCAGCTCCTGGGTCAGCAGGGCCCAGCCGGGCCAGTCATCTTCGGCCATGCCGTCCTCGATCGAGACGATCGGATACTTCTGGACCCATTCGAGCCAGAATGCGACCATCTGCTCGCGGCTGCGCACCGATCCATCGGATTTGCGAAAGATGTACTGGCCGCTCTTCGAGTCGTAGAATTCGCTGGTCGCCGGATCCAGGGCGAGGGCAATCTGCTCGCCGGCGCGGTAGCCAGCGGCTGCAATGGCTTCCAGAACGACTTCGATCGCTTCTTCGTTGGATTTCAGATTCGGCGCGAAACCGCCTTCATCGCCAACGGCGGTGGAGTAGCCCCGTTGTTTGAGCACGCTTCGCAGGTGGTGGAAGACCTCGACCCCCATGCGCAGCGCTTCGCTAAATGACGCGGCGCCGAGCGGCAGGATCATGAACTCCTGCAGATCCACCGAATTGTCAGCATGGGCGCCGCCGTTCAGGATGTTCATCATGGGAACGGGGAGCAGCGTGGCCTCCTGCACGGTGGAATAGCGGGCCAGGTAGCGGTACAGCGGCAGGCCCAGCGCGGCAGCCGCGGCACGCGCAGTGGCCATCGAAACAGCGAGCAGGGCATTGGCCCCCAGGTGGGATTTGTTGGGCGTGCCGTCCAGCTCCAGCAGGCGGCGGTCCACCGCACGTTGGTCGGCAGCATCCAGACCGACCAGCGCAGGGGCCAGAACACCGCGGATGTTCTCGCAGGCTTTGCGGACGGATTTGCCCAGATACTCCGCAGGATGGCCGTCCCGCAGCTCGATGGCTTCGTGCTCGCCGGTGGAGGCTCCCGAGGGCACCGCCGCGCGGCCCCAGGTGCCGCCCTCGAGCACGACGTCGGCCTCAACGGTCGGATGGCCGCGGCTGTCCAGAATCTGCCGGCCGTGAACGCGAACAATGGTCGTGTGCATGACGTTCCCGTGTTCCTGTCTGAAGGGTCGGGCGCAGGGATGTTGGAGCTGCGCCGCGCGGTCCCGGAAAAGCTGCTTCTGTCTCTCCCGATTTATTCAGGTTCTTCCAGCATGGATTCCTTGCGCACTACCACAACGACTCCCTGTTCGCTGACGAAGTAGCGTTCCGCATCCGCCTTCGGGTCATATCCGATTTCTGTATGTTCAGGGATGTTTACATGCCGGTCAATGATTGCGCGACGGATGCGGGCATACCGGCCGACGTTCACGTGGTTGAAGATGATGGAATCTTCAATCTGACTGTAGCTGTTCACGCGCACATCGTAGCCGAGCACGGAACGGTTCACCCGGCCGCCGGAGATGATCGATCCCCCGGCCACGATCGAGTCCGTCGCCACGCCCATCCGGTTTTCTTCCGCGAAAACAAATTTCGCCGGCGGATACTGCCGCTGCCAGGTACGGATCGGCCAGGCCTTGTCGTACAGGTTGAACACCGGCGAAACCGCCACGAGATCCATGTTCGCTTCGTAGTAGGCGTCAATCGTGCCGACGTCGCGCCAGTAGAGCGCTTCCTTCTTGTTTTCGTCAATGAAGTTGTACGCGTAGACCCGGTACTTCGGATAGATCTTGGGAAGGATGTCGTGTCCGAAGTCGTGTTCGGAATTCGGATCCTCGGCATCGGCGATCAGGATGGGAATCAACAACTGGGTGTTGAACACATAGACGCCCATCGAAGCGTTGCATTTGTTGGGATTGAAGGAACTCCGCTTCGGCTCCCGGGGCTTTTCCTCGAACCCAATCACGCGCCCTTCCCGGTCCGTTTCGATGACCCCGAAGCGTCCGCGGGCCTGCTCGGGGTCCATCTCGATCGTGGCCAGCGTCACGTCAGCCCCAGAATCCACATGCTGCCGGATCATCTTTTGGTAGTCCATCTTGTAGATGTGGTCGCCGGAAAGAATCAGCACGTAGTTCGAAGGC
>JAIMBE010000034.1 GCA_023511565.1 Bacillota bacterium | reverse complement strand
GCAGACGCGGTTGTATCGTGGCATAGGCACCTCGATGGAACTGCGTTCGGGCTTTCGCCGTGGCTGCGGCGAAAGCCTTTTTTGAGCGCACTAAATGCAACTAAGTTGCAATTAGTGCAGCCCCTCTATAGCACCGGTAACCGCCCCCAGTCAAGACACCCGGAAATTTTCTGTTGCATCCGGATTGCAATGCGGACATTTTGTCCGTGTTTTTGCCCACGGGTTTTGTCCGGCCCGGGCGAACTTGACATTTTCACCCTTGGTCGGCTTAATGCATCCGGGATGCCACAGTCCTATCTAATTTTTGATTTCGGTGCCGACGAGCCAGCCGGCCAGCAGGCGCGACACCGCATCGAAGCCTGGCGACAGGCCTTCCGGCTCGGCGAAAAAATGCAGTGGAAATTCGAGCGCAGCTCGACGACCGAGCACGACGGCCCGGAACAGATTCGACTGCTCGTGCGGCTGGATTTTTCCGAACACGAGCGGCTCTCCCATCAGCGCTGGCTCGAGCGGTTGCAGACGGAAGCGCCGTTCCGGAATGCCAAGCTCGAGGTCGTACGCCCGGGCGACGCCGCTCTGGAAAGCACAGCCGCGCGTTTCGATGCACTTCCCTAGTCGAGCGAATACGGCTTGGTCCACTCGCCGGTGAAGTGCACCTTTCGATACAGTAGTACGGAAGTACTACCCCAGCCCGGATAACTCGCCGGCAAAAATGTTCATCCAACCGGGGTGAAGTCCCACGGCCCTGCGGACTGATGCAGACAGGAGGTCACCGATGCGAAGGCGAATGGTTTCAAGTGCCTCGATCGTGTTGTTGACGCTGGCCCTTGTTGTGCTGGCCACCGCCGCTGACACCGGTAGGCTGGACAAAGGCCAGGCCGGCAAGTACCTGCGCACCAGCGAGAAGGCGCTGAAGAAGCTCGAAGCTGCTCTGCAGAAAAACAACGTGGCGGAGATAACGGCGCATGCCCATGCGTATGCGCAACATCTGGAGCGCGTGCAGAACGCCTTGGCGCAGCGTGCGGTGCGCGAATCGGATGTCCTGGACGTGGCCGACCGTGTCGACGAAGCCACACTGAAACACATCCCGGTGCTGACCCGCGTCCGGGACAAGGTGCCCGCCGAGGCTCGCCCAGCTATCGAACATGCGCTCGAGGTTTCTCGTCGCGGTCATCAGTCGGCCACAGAGGCCATTCTTACCCGCGGTGAGGTGGAATGGCATGGCCGGCTCGAGACCCGTGTGGCGAACGAAGCCATGCGCCGCAATGAATTCCTGGTGCGGTTGGCTGAGCGTTCCCGTCGGCGCGGTGATGCGGCCACCGAGCGCGCCAGCATTGAACAGTATGCGGCGAACATGGGACGGTTGGCCGATGCACTGGGTCGTGACGCGCTTGCACCGGGCGAGGCAGCCACGGTTCTGGAACGCGTGCAAACCAGCACCCAGCGTCACCTGAGCGTGCTCGAACGCCTGCTTGACCAGGTGCCCGAGCAGGCTCGCCCGGCGCTGGAGCGTGCCATTGCCAACTCCCGGCGCGGTCACCAGACTGCCACCCAGGCGATCGCTGCCACGCCAGCGGCCGGCATTGCAGCAGGGCGACCTGCGAATGCGCCGCCGGTGACGGTCAGTGGTCCAGGCAATTTGCCTGGCGGTCCGCCATCCGGCGTGCCGGCTGGTCCTTCGGCCGGAGCCGGACGTCCGCCGGGAGCAGGCCGGCCGCCCCGGTAAGGCCGTACACGCATTTCCCAACGATTGCGACAGGGGCCGCATGCGGCCCCTGTTTTTTTGTAGGCCCGGCAGTACCGTGGTAACGACGCACGTGTAGATTCAGCTTCCGTGCGGGCCCGAGGGCTGGTCTATAATACATTCTCCGCAGGCGACGCGCAGGATTCAACAAGGAGAACCGCATGCCGGTACAGAATCGCGTCAAAACGACCCGGTTCGAGGCCGCCAGGTACCACGGCCTAGATCGCGACACGCTGATCCGCATCTACCGCACGATGTATCTTTCTCGACGGCTCGATGACCGCGAAATTCAGTTGAAGCGGCAGAACAAGATCTACTTTCAGATCAGCGGAGCCGGGCACGAAGCGGTTCTGGTGGCCGCAGCACTGAATCTGCGGCCCGCGTATGACTGGTTCTACCCCTATTACCGGGATCGCGCCCTGTGTCTGGCGCTGGGGATGACGCCGTATGAGATGTTGCTGGAAGCGGTCGGCGCGAAAGACGATCCGAACTCGGGCGGGCGCCAGATGCCGTCCCATTGGGGTCATCAGGAGCTGAACATCGTCAGCCAGTCTTCGCCGACCGGCACCCAGTGGCTGCAGGCGGTTGGCGCCGCTGAAGCCACGCTCTACTACGAAAAATTCCCCAAAGCGCTCGAACAGGCCCGCCACGCCCCGCTCGGTCATGCGGTGCGGCATCATCCGGATGAGATCGTCTATGTGTCCGGCGGCGACGGCACCACCAGCGAAGGCGAGTTCTGGGAGGCGTTGAACACCGCCTGCATCCGCAAGCTGCCGGTGTTGTTCATGGTCGAAGATAACGGCTATGCCATCAGCGTGCCGGTCGAAGTGCAAACCGCCGGCGGGAATGTTTCGCGCCTGCTGCGCAATTTCCCCGATCTGCACATTGAAGAGTGCGATGGAACCGAGCCGCTTGAAAGCTACGTGGCCTGTCGCCGCGCTGTCGAGTACTGCCGCGCACGCAGGGGACCGGCGCTGGTCCACGCCCATGTGATCCGACCGTATTCCCATTCGCTTTCCGACGATGAAAGGCTCTACAAACCCGATGCCGAGCGCGAAGCCGAAGCCCGCCGCGACCCCCTGCCCAAGTTCGCGCTGTTTCTGGTGCGGGAAAACATCCTGGAGGAAAAGGCTCTGGAAGCGCTCGAGGCCGAAGTGGACGAAGAAATCCGCCAGGCCACCGACCGCGCGCTGGCGGCGGAGCTGCCCTCGGAGGATTCGGTCCGACTCTGGGTCTATTCACCGGACGTCGATCCCACTGCAAAGAATTTCGAAACCGAGCCGGCTCCCGAGGGGCCGCCGCTGACCATGGTCGAGATGGTCGCGCGCACGCTGCTCGACGAAATGGCACGGGATGAACGCATCGTGATCTTTGGCGAAGACGTGGCCGACTGCAGCCGCGAGGAGTATCTCGAACAAGTCAAAGGCAAGGGCGGTGTGTTCAAAGCCACGGCCGGCCTGCAGCGGCGGTACGGCTCAACGCGCGTTTTCAATTCGCCCCTGGCGGAAGCGAACATTGTCGGCCGGGCCATCGGCATGGCCACGCGCGGTCTGAAGCCCGTGGTGGAGATTCAGTTCTTCGACTATATCTGGCCGGCGATGATGCAACTGCGCAACGAACTGGCGCTGATGCGGTGGCGCTCGTCGGGGAAGTTCAAAGCGCCGGCCGTTGTCCGCGTGGCGATCGGGGGCTACCTGACGGGCGGCGCCATCTACCACAGCCAGTGCGGCGAGGTGATCTTCACGCATTGTCCGGGATTGCGCGTGGTCATGCCCTCGACGGCGCTCGACCTGTGCGGGCTGCTGCGCACGGCGGTCCGCGGCGATGACCCTGTGCTGTTCCTCGAGCACAAACATCTGTACCGCCAGCCGTACAACCGCGCGCCGTATCCGGGCGCCGAGTTCACCATTCCTTTCGGCCGCGCGCGCTGGGTGCGCACGGGCACCGATGTCACCATCATCACCTACGGTGCGGTGGTCCATCGCGCGGAAGTCGCCGCCGCGGACCTGGAGCGGCAGGGCATCTCCGTAGAAATCTTGGATCTGCGCACGCTGAATCCTTACGACTGGGATGCGATCGCCACCAGCGTGCGCAAGACCAACCGCGTGCTGGTCGCCTACGAGGATTCGCTCTCCTGGGGCTACGGTGCCGAAATCGCCGCGCGCATTGCCGATGAGCTGTTCGAGGAACTCGATGCCCCGGTCCGTCGCGTGGCGGCCGAAGACACCTTCTGCGCCTACCAGCCAAAGCTGGAAGACGTGATTCTGCCGCAGAGCGAAGACATCTTCCGGGCGGTTCAGGAACTGGTTGCCTTTTAATCTGCGGCGCCAGTCGAGCACGGGAGAACAGCCGCCTACGGCTTGCTCCGCACTGCTGCGGTCTGTTAGGATGCGCCCACATGGACGGTCGCGATGCCCAGTGTCTGTCGCTACTGTGGTGCTGAACTTTCCGGTGCACCCGACTTCTGTGCGTCCTGTGGCCAGCCGCTCCCTGCGCCGGACACGGAAGTGGCCACGTCCGCTGCCCAGCCGGAAGTCCGCGTAGACCCCTCCGTGCTCGCCCCGCGCAGCCCCGCAGACGAGTCCGTCGCCGAGAAAACGGTCATCCCAGCCGTGGAATCGCAGCCGGGAGTTGCCGCGCTGCGCTACGCCGGTTTCTGGCGTCGCTTTGCGGCGTACTTCGTCGACAGCATCCTGTTGTTCGGGGTGGCGGTCTTCTTGGCGGTGCTTTTCCTGCTGATCCGGGTGCTGAGTACCGGACAGACGCTGCAGCCGGATCCCGCCTCTCTCGAACAGCAGCTCCAGACCATTGCGTTGCCGCTGGAAATTGCCCATGCCCTGCTCGTCTGGCTCTATTTTGCGCTGATGGAAAGTTCTTCGCGGCAGGCTACGCTGGGCAAGTTGCTGATCGGGCTGGTGGTCACCGATCTGGCCGGCCAGCGCATCTCGTTCTGGAGGGCCACCGGGCGACATCTGGGAAAATTCTTTGCACTGAATTTTCTGACCAGCTTTCTCTGGCTTTCGTCGTATATCCGTCAGCCGTGGCAGTATGCTCTGATTGCTCTGCTTGTCCTGCTGGGGTTGTTTGCCCTGGTGCTGGCCGGCCTGACGGAGAAAAAACAGGCGCTGCATGATCTGCTGGCCGATACGCTGGTGCTCCGCCGCCGTTCCTGAGGGCTGCGCCTGGCCGGCCCGTCCGTCGAGGGTCAACGGAACTTTCTGCGGCCGGCTGCGTATCGTAAGATAAGAACGACCGTCGCTCGAGGGGGAGAAGATGATCTGCGGATACTGCCAGCGAGAAATTGCCGACAACTCCAACTTCTGCTACTTCTGCGGAGCGCGACAGCAAGGCGCGCAACCCGCCCGCAGCGTTCGGCGCCTGATGCGTTCGGCCACCGACAAAAAACTTGCCGGCATCTGTGGTGGCTTGGGCGAATACTTTGAGATGGATTCGACGCTCGTGCGCCTGATCTGGGTGCTGGTGGTGGTTTTCACTGGCATTTTCCCCGGCGTTATTGTCTATCTCTTGGCCTGGCTGATCATGCCGGAAGCCCCGCAGGATGTGCATGCCTCGCAGCCTGCCCCGCAGCCGAATCCATAGTCGGGATTCCGCGGAGGGTGGCAGCAGTGAGCCGGAGTGCCGTAGTGAATTCTCCGGCAAGACCGCCTGCGCCGGTGGCCGAGGAAGGCGCTCTCCCCCAACCTGTCTGACGCGATTGGCGCTTGTACACGAACCTGCTTGTGCAGACCGATTCCGGACCCGGAGTCGGCCAGAGCAAGAGCAAAGATCAGACCGTGCCTTGTTTAAGGGTCGGTGCACGTTCGCGTCTCCCGCTCGGTGTGAATCCCGGCTGGCTCCCTGAGCCAGTTTCAACAAACGGTCCCTGCCAATTTCGTCGGAACAGGCCTGTCCGGAGTTCGCCGCGGGTTGCGTTTCCCGGGCCACACGGCCTCTTCGATTGCAAACCCGCCACGTCTGTGAAAACATTTCTGTTCGCAGTCTTTTCGAGCTGAGGGCTCGCGATGGTCATCCAACAGATTGGGGAAACGGCTGGCCGCATCTGGCACACCCTCGACGAGAAAGGAGAGCTTCGTGTGTCCATCCTGAAGCGGCAGGTGGATGTACCAGAACCGATTCTCTACATGGCACTGGGCTGGCTGGCACGCGAAGATAAACTGGCTGTCGAACCTCGGGGTCGGACATTCGTGGTGCGGTTGAAGTAAAAGGCAGGATCCCTGCGTAGAGAACATGGCTCTGCTGCTCAGCGAAGCCGACGTTCGCGCGGTGCTGACCATGCCCGTCGCGCTCGACGCGGTCGAGCAGGCCTTCCGCCATCTGGCCGAAGGAAAAGCTGAGCTGCATTCTCGCCGCCGGTTTGCCCTGCCGGAGAAAGTCTTCCTGCACTACATGGCGGCCGCCGACACAGCAACGGGTTATGCGGGATTGAAGATATACACGAGCGCACGCGGCAGTGTACGGTTTCTGACTCCGCTGTACCGTACCCGCACGGGTGAGCTGGTGGCGTTGCTCGAAGCCGATTACCTGGGACAGATGCGCACCGGCGCCGCCAGCGGTGTGGCCACGAAATATATGGCACGCCCCGATGCAGCCACGGTGGGGATTCTGGGCACGGGTCTGCAGGCGCGCACGCAACTGGAAGCTGTTGCGGCGGTGCGTTCGCTGACCAACGTGCGTGCCTTCAGCCGTAACCCGGAGCGCCGCGCACAGTTCGCGCGCGAGATGACAGAACGGCTGCACCTGCCTGTTTATCCGGCGGGCTCCGCCGAAGAAGCAGTACGCGAGGCAGAAATCGTCATCACTGCAACGAATGCGTCGACGCCCGTGTTGCTCGGCCGCTGGCTCGCGCCGGGCACACACATCAACGCCATCGGCGCGAATTTTCCGCAGAAGCGCGAGCTCGATGAAGAAGCGGTGCGGCGCGCCGGCATCATCGTGGTGGATTCGCGCGAACAGGCCATGCTGGAGTCCGGCGATTTGCTCACCGTGTTTGGGAGCCCGGAGGCCAGCGCGTGGATGGCGGTGCGGGAGCTGGCGGACGTTGTCGCCGGACGTGTACCCGGCCGGACCGATATGCGGCAGGTGACGCTGTTCAAATCCAACGGGGTGGCGCTGGAGGATGTCGCCGTGGCCGCGCGCGTCGTCGAGCTTGCACAGGAGCGTGGCCTCGGCCAGCGGCTGCCCCTGTTCGAGCACTGTGGCTGACCGCTGCGGCCGGTGCGCTTCAGGACGTCGGCCGCTGCAGCCGCGTGCGCAGCGCGGCATGCAGCCGCTGCCGCACTTCTTCGGGCAGCGGCAGGGGCGCGGAGTTGCAGTAGAACTCGATCGTCTTCTTCGTTGTGTTCACCACCACGCGGCAGTCCTGGCAGTGGGCCAGATGACGTTCGACTTCCGCGAGCAGGGTGCGGTCGAGTTCGCCGTCCAGATATTCAGAAAGCTCGCGAATTACAGTTCGGCAATCCACCGTGCGACTCCTACCGTTCCGGCCGGGCCGGCAGCGGCGATTCGCCGGGCCGGAAGTAAGGATTCAGGCGTTCGCGCAGTTTCAGGCGCGCCCGCAGTAGACGCGATTTCACTGCCGGCACGGAAAGGCCCAGCACCTGGGCGATTTCCTCAGAGGAAAGCTGTTCGATGTCGCGCAGCACAAAAACGATGCGGTAGCCGGGCTCGAGGCTGGCGATCGCTTCGTCCAGAATGTGCTGCAACTCGATCTGCGCAAAGCGCTGCTCCGGATTCGGTCCCCAGTCTTCCACCTGGCGCGGTAACACGTCTTCGTCGGTCTCCACCTCCTGGTCGAGCGAAACCACGTTGGCCCGGCGCTTGCGCAGTTTCATCAAACCTTCGTTGATTGCGATGCGTACCAGCCAGGTGTAGAAGCGAGAATCGCCCTGGAAACGGCCCAGATTCGTGTAGGCCTTCAGGAAGGCTTCCTGCAGAACATCTTCGGCGTCTTCCCGGTTGCCGGTGATGTTCATGGCCAGGCGGAAGATTTTTTGTTCGTAGCGGTTCACCAACTCCTCAAACGCTGCCAGATCACCCTGACGGGCCCGCTCGACGAACCGGTGCTCATCCGCGCCGCCCGCCGGAGTGCGCACCAGAACCGGATTGGTTTTTGGGCTGCTCATGGTTGGCGCCGATGCGGAATCCTGCCCGGGGAACCGCGACGCTCCCAGCATATCACAGGAGCCGGCCGCGGGCGGCAGCCGCTCCGGCAGGGCCGAGCGGTTCGTGAGAGTCCGACAAGGTTCTGTTTGGGTGCCGCCCGCGGCGCCCTTGACAGGGCAGGGGATTGCGGGTATCGTTGGAACGAACGTTCGACTCAGACGGGTTTTTGGCGAACTTCTCCAAACGCATGGCACGATCCCCAAGCCGCACTCTGGGTGGCGGCCCCTGGCCTGTAGAGCGGCCTTCCAGGGACGCGCGGTCAGCGCGCCACAGCACCCACCCCGCACGCACGCCGGCCCGCGCGTTGGCCGAGCGGCCTGCGGGGGCGGAAAAACTCGATCACATCCTGCGCCACGCCGCGCGCGTCTTTTCCGAAAAGGGCTACGCGGGCGCATCCATGCGCGACATCAGCCGTTCGAGCGGCGTTCCCCTGGCCGGCCTGTACTACTACTGCGAAAGCAAGCAGAAATTGCTCTATCTGATCCAGATCTGGGCTTTCCGCAGCATCCTGGATCGGCTCGAGCAGCGCTTGTCCGGTGTCGCCGAGCCGGTCGAACGGCTCCACGTCTTCGTGCAGAATCACCTGGAATACTTCCTCAGTCATCCCGTGGAGATGAAGGTTCTCACGCACGAGGAAAAAGCCTTGACGGAACCGCTGCGCCGCGAGGTCGCAGAGATCAAACGCCGCTACTATGCGCTGGCCCGGGAAATCTTCGATGAGCTGCGCCGAAGCGAAGGCATTCGCGGCATCCAACCGCGCATCGCGGTGCTCAGCCTGTTCGGCATGATGAACTGGATCTATACCTGGTACAACCCTCGGGTGGACCCCAGCGCCGAGCGGCTGGCGGAGATCATGACCGGTATTTTTCTCGAAGGAGTGCGCAACGGCCACGGCCACCGCATCGGCTGGCGTGAACCCAGCCGCAGCCACCCACAGGCGGCGGGCCGGCTGGCCGGCTGAACCACAGCCGGTGCGCAGAAAGGATTTCGAATCTGAATCGGAGGCATTCCATGGCGACGACCCAAGCAGTCGAGCAGAAGGAACTGGTCAGTTACCGGGTGGAAGAGGGTGTGGCCATCCTGGAAATGAACGATCCGCCGGCCAACACCTACACCTACGAAATGATGCAGCAACTCGATGCCGCCATTCTCCGCGCCCGGATGGATGAACGCGTCTATGTGCTGGTGTTGCGCGGGGCCGGCGAAAAGTTTTTCTCGGCCGGAGCCAACATCGCCATGCTGGCCAAGGCCGACCCGCAGTACAAATATTACTTCTGCCTGCACGCCAACGAGACGCTCTGTCGGCTCGAGCAAACGCCCAAACTGGTCATCGCCGCCCTGAACGGCCACACGGTCGGCGGCGGGCTGGAGATTGCGCTTGCCTGTGACATCCGTTTGGCGCGCAAGGAAGGCGGCAAGATCGGCCTGCCCGAGGTGAACCTGGGCGTGCTGCCTGGCACCGGGGGCACCCAGCGGTTGTCGCGCGTGATTGGCCGCGCGCGCGCTCTGGAGTTGATGGCCACCGGCCGCACCTTCAGTTTCGAAGAAGCCCTCGAATTCGGCCTGATTCACGACATCTACGACCGCGACACCTTCTGGGACGACGTGTTGGCCTATGCCCGCCAGTTCTGTCCGCCGAATAAAGCGGCGCGCGCCGTCGGCCGCATCAAGCGCGCCGTCGTGACGGGCTCGGAAATCGCTTTCCAGGAAGCCCTCGGCCTGGAACGCGAACTCCAGCAACTGCTGTTCACCAGTGAGGACGCCAAGGAAGGACTGAACGCCTACGTGGAAAAGCGGCAGCCGCAGTTCCAGGGCAAGTAAGCGGAGTGGACGATGGCCACAGCCCCGCAGGTGCAGGTGAAACCGGGCAAACTGTTCATCGGCGGCTGCTGGCTGGACGCGGCCGATGGCAAGACCTACGTGACCCTCAACCCGGCCACCGCAGAGCCGATCACGCACGTCGCTGACGCCGGCGAACGCGACGCTGACTTGGCCGTACAGGCCGCCCGTCAGGCGTTCCAGTCTGGCCCGTGGGCAGAGATGAGCGCGGCCGATCGCGCGAAACTCCTCTGGCGCATCGGAGACCTGATCGATCAGCACAGCGAGGAACTGGGCACGTTGGAAACGCTCGACAACGGCAAACCGATCTTTGAGTCCCGCTACGTGGATATGCCCATGGCCGCGGAAGTCTTCCGCTACTACGCCGGCTGGGCCACGAAACTCCACGGCGAGACGATTCCTGTCCGCGGCCCCTTCCTGAACTATACCCTGCGCGAACCGGTCGGCGTGGTGGCGGCCATCGTGCCGTGGAACTTCCCGCTGCTACTCGCTTCGTGGAAGGTGGCCCCAGCGCTGGCCTGCGGCAATACGGTTGTGCTGAAGCCGGCTCCCTGGACCCCCCTGACCGCGCTGCGGCTGGCTGAGCTGGCCCAGCAGGCCGGCCTGCCCGAGGGCGTGCTGAACGTGCTGACCGGCTCCACCCGCGAGCTCGGTCGCGCCCTGGTGCGACACCCGGGTGTGGACAAGATTGCCTTCACCGGTTCGACCGCCACCGGGCAGGACATCGTGCGCAATTCCGCCGAAACGCTCAAGCGCATCACGCTGGAACTCGGCGGTAAATCCCCCAACATCGTCTTCGCCGATGCCGACCTGGACGCTGCGGTCAAGGGCGCCACGATCGGCATCTTCTACGGCAAGGGCGAGGTCTGTGCAGCGGGCTCGCGTGTGTTCGTGGAGAAAAAAATCAAAGATGAGTTCATCGAACGGCTGGCGGACCGCGCCCGCAAGCTGCAGCCGGGCGACCCGCTCGATCCGAAAACCCGGCTTGGTGCGCTGGTCAGCGAAGAGCAGATGCAGAAGGTGCTCTCCTACATCGAAAAAGGCAAGGCGGAAGGGGCCCGGCTGGTGGCCGGCGGCGCGCGTGCTGATCTCGGCGGCCGCGGCTACTTCCTGCAGCCGACCGTATTCGATGGTGTGCGCAACGACATGACCATCGCGCGCGAGGAAATCTTCGGCCCGGTGCTGGCCGCGCTGGAGTTCGAATCGCTCGAGGATGCTGTCCGTCAGGCGAACGACACGCCCTACGGGTTGGCGGCTGCGGTCTGGACCCGCGATGTGGCCAAAGCCCACCGCGTCGCCCGGCAACTGCAGGCGGGCACCGTGTGGATCAACACCTACAACAACTATGACCCGGCGGCACCGTTTGGCGGCTACAAGATGAGCGGCTATGGCCGGGAACTGGGCGCACACGCGCTCGAGCACTACACCCAGGTGAAGTCGGTCTGGGTGCATCTGAAGGACTGAAGCTGGCGTGATCCGCACTCGGTCGCTGCGCCGGTGCGGAGGGTTGTGGCATGCGCACGTTGCCGGATTATCTTCGGCGAGGGATGAAGCTGGTGATTGTGGGCTGCAATCCAGGAGAGCAGTCTGTCCGTGTCGGACACTACTACGCCGGACGCAGCAATGGGTTCTGGTCCCTGCTCTACGAATCCGGCCTGGTGCCGGAGCCGCTGGAGTACCGCGACGACCGCCGCGTGATCGAATTCGGCATCGGGCTGACCGACCTGGTCAAGCGCCCGACCCGAGGGGTGGACGATCTCACGCGTGAGGAATTTGCCGAAGGCCGCGTGCTGCTGGCTCAGAAATTGTCTGAGGTACACCCCAAGGTCGTGGCTTTCCACGGCAAGCTGGCGTATGAGCGCTTCACAGGAAAGAAATGCCACTACGGCTTGCAGCGGGGCATGCTCTACGGCGCCCGGGTCTTCGTGCTGCCTTCGACCAGCGGGCGGAACACCGAGCTCACGGCTCGTCAGAAGCTGAAGTATTTCCGTCAGTTGGCTGCGTTGCTGCGCCGGTTGGCGGATGAGGTATGAGCGGGTTCACCCAGGCCCCAGCGACCTCGGCAGTGCTGGAACGTCGAGAAGGTGCGATCGCCGTTCTGACGTTGAACCGTCCCGAGCGGCTGAACGCTATCAACCTCGCACTGGCCGAGCGACTGGCGGCGGCACCGCCATTGGCGGTGCGCGGCATCAAGCAAGTGCTGTTCGGCGACACGCTCGATGCGCTGCGCCGTGCCCTGGATGCAGAGATGGTCCGGCAGGTCGAGTGCTTCTGCTCACCTGATGCTGCCGGAGGCCTGTCGGCGTTTTTCGAGAAGCGTACGCCGGTCTTTCGCGGCCCGTAAGGCCCGGTGGTGGCTCTTCCGGGCCGGGTGTGGTCGGGCCGGCAAGTCAGATTCGCAGAAGGAGGAACACACGCAATGCCTGCTGCACGGATCAGCACGTTTGACGACTGGGTGACGCTGTTCCACGAATGGATCAAAGACGTGGGCGTGGACTACCCGGAAATCACAAACTTCAAGTTTGAAGCCAAGTTCGGACCCACGCGTTCGAACGAGATCGAGTTTGGTGCCTTCCGCGGCCGTCCCAAGTGGGAGAAGGTGATCCAGATCCCGGACCAGCGCATCCGGGACGCCCTGCAGAATCTGATCATCTATCAGGGCGACACGGAATTTGCTTCCGTGGAGCAGCAGCGCTACCTGTTCCAGACGGCGCCGAGCGAGCACGATCGTCAGTCGCTGTGTCGTGTGGTGACCGAAGAGATGCGTCACGGCTGGCAGATGTGCCACCTGCTCATTCACCACTTCGGTTACGGCGGCCGCATCGAAGCTCAGAAGATGCTGGAGCGGCGCGCCTTCGAACAGAAGCGGCTGCTGGGCGCCTTCAATCAGCCGGTCGACAACTGGCTCGACTTTTTCACCTACACCGATTTCGTGGACCGGGATGGCAAGTTCCAGCTCACCATGCTCAGCTACTCCGCTTTCGCGCCGCTGGCGCAGTCCATGATCCCGATGCTGCGCGAAGAATCCTTCCACCTGGGCACCGGCCAGGATGGCCTCAAGCGCGTCATCAAGGCCGGTGTGGTGCCGATCCCGATTGTGCAGAAGTACATCAACAAGTGGGTGCCGGTCAGCTATGACCTGTTCGGTGTGGACAATTCCAGCTCAGCGCACTGGTTCTACGTCTGGGGCCTGAAAGGCCGCTTCGATGAACCCAAGGCACAACAGGAAGCCGACCTCGGCCACCTGAACGAGCACAACCGCTACCTCTATCATCTCGAGTGCAAACAACTGATCGAGCAGTTGAACAAAAACATCCCGGCCGGCCAGCCCAAACTGTATGTGCCCGACCTGAAGTTCCATCGCCGCATCGGGGAGTTTGCGGGTCAGCCGTATTCGGTCACCGGCGAGCTGCTCGACCCAGTCGAGTACGAACAGCACCTCCAGGAAGTGCTGCCGACGCCGGAGGATGTCCGACTGGTCAACGACATCCAGGCGAACGAACCCCAATGGATTGCGCCTAAGCAGATTCCGCAGGTGAACTGAGCGATGTCTGCGCCAGCACATACGGAGGCCGCGCCGCAGCCAGCCAGCCGCTATTCGCTCGGCGAGCTGATGGTTGCGGCCGCTGCGCGCGAAGTGCGCGATGGCGAGCTGGTGTTCGTCGGCATGCGGCTGCCGCTGCTGGCCTTTGTACTGGCCAAGCGCACGCATGCTCCGCGTGCCGTTGGCCTGTTCGAAAACGGCGTCATTCGCGAAACCCCTGCACCGGAGCTCCTCTACACGATGGCCGATCCGCCGAATCTGCAGGGCGCCACCTGGTGCGGGTCGATGCTCGAGGTGATGGGCTTGCTGCAGCAGGGCCGCGTCGATCTCGGCTTCCTCGGTGCCGCCGAGGTCGATCGCTTCGGCAATCTGAATTCGACCTGGGCACGACGCGGACAGCAGAACATCCGCCTGCCCGGCTCGGGCGGCGCTTGCGACATCGCCTGCCTGGCGCGTCGCACAGTCGTTCTGCTCAAGCATGAAAAAACGCGCCTGGTCGAGCGAGTCACCTATCTGACCTCGCCCGGTTACGGCACGGGCAACGACTGGCGCCGCGCACAGGGGTTGCCCGCAGGTACCGGCCCGGCCGCAGTGATTACCACGCTGGGCGTGCTCCGCTTTGGCGCCGACGGTGAAGCCTTTCTGGATTCGGTTCATCCAGGCGTCCGGGTCGAAGACGTGCTGGCCAACACGGGTTGGACCTTGCGGGTGGCCGAACAGTTGAAGCAAACCCCGCCACCGACGACCGCCGAACTCGCCGTACTGCGCGAACTGGACCCGAATGGCTTCTGGACAGGGGTCGTATGAGTGTCCACGAGACAGTCCGCGTCGAAATCACCGGCCGAACGGGCTGGCTGACGCTGGATCGGCCGCCGCTGAACGTCATGGACATCCCCACGCTGCACGCTCTGAGCAAAGCGTTGCACGAGCTCACCGCGCAGTGCGACTTCCTGGTCTTCCGGGGTGCAGGCGAGCGCGCCTTTTCCGCTGGCGTAGAGATTCGCGACCACCTCCCCGGCCGGGTCGAAGAAATGCTCAGCGCGTTCCATGGTGTGCTGCGGCAGATCTGGCGCGCCGACTGCCTCTCCATTGCTGCCGTTCATGGACATTGCCTGGGCGGTGGCGCCGAGCTGGCCACTTTCTGTGACTTTGTGATCGCTGCCGAATCCGCCCAGTTCGGCCAGCCGGAGATCCGGCTGGGGTGCTTCCCGCCCGTCGCGATGCTCACCTATCCGGCGCTGTGCGGGCCGCGTGCGGCGCTGGAGCTGATCCTGACCGGGCGAACGATTTCCGCCGCGGAGGCCAAAGCGTTGGGTCTGGTCACGCGCGTCGTGCCTGACGGTGGGCTCGACGCGGCAGTGGCCGAGCTGCTCGCCGAGCTGGAGCGAATGAGCGCCACCGTGCTCCGCATGACGCGCCGGGAACTGCGCCACCGCGTGGACGCCAACCTGGAAGCCGAGTTGCACCGCATCGAGGAATTCTATCTGCAGGAGCTGATGAAAACCCCGGACGCCAACGAGGGCATCCGCGCGTTTCTGGAAAAGCGTCCGCCCGTCTGGCGGGGCCGGAGTTGAACGGAACGATGGCCGCTGTGACCAAACAGGTCAGCTTGCGTGAAGCGATTGCCCGCCATGTGCGCGATGGCCACACGGTGCTGCTCGGTGCACAGATGGAGCAGATGATCCCGTTTGCCGCCGGGCATGAGATCATTCGCCAGGGCCGACGGGATCTGACGTTGATCGGTCCGATCTCGGACATTCTGTTCGACCAGTTGATCGGCGCGGGCGTGGTGTCCCGTGTGCTGGCGGCCTGGGTCGGCAACGTTTCCGCCGGAGTGGGCTACTGCTTGCGCCGGGCCGTGGAGCAGAGCATCCCGCAACCCGTGCAGATGGTGGATTATTCCAACTTCACGCTGGCGCTGGCCTTGCACGCCGGGGCACTCGGCGTCCCGTTTCTGCCCACCTATGCGACGCTGGGCTCGGAACTGTTGGCGCGCAACGGGAATTTGCGGGAATTCCCCTCGCCGGTGAATGAAGAAAAATTGGTCGCGGTGCGTGCGCTCCGGCCCGACGTGGCCATCCTGCACGTCCAGCGCGCTGATGAGTTTGGCAATGCCCATCTGTGGGGAAACTTTGGCGTGGCGATTGACGGCGCGCGCGCCGCGCGACAGGTGATTGTCGTGGCGGAGGAGATGGTTGCGCCGGAAGTGATCGCTTCGGACCCGAATCGCACGCTGATCCCCGGCCAGCTCGTCTGTGCCGTGGTGCACGAGCCCTGGGGTGCGCATCCCTCGCCCGTGCAGGGCTATTACGGACGCGATCACCAGTTCTTTATCGAATACCACGAGCAGAGCCGTACGCTGGCCGGCTACGAGCACTGGCTGCGGCACTGGGTGTACGATGTTCCCGATCGTCGCGCGTATCTGGAGCGCCTGGGCGCAGACCGCTTGGCGACGCTGACTGTCCGGCAACCGGCATTTTCCGCACCAGCGAACTTTGGGTACTGACGGGTCGGTGCCGCGCGATTTCCGGGAGAAAACTATTGGACGATCTGCAGATTGAGCCCCGTGAGGTGAAAGCCAAGCTCGACCGTGGGGAACCCCTGCTCCTGGTGGACTGTCGCGAGCCGCACGAATATGCCATCTGCCGCCTGCCGGGGGCACAACTGGTCCCCACGGGTGAGGTGGCCCGTCATCTGGAGCTGTTTGCCGCTGCCGACGAGGTGATCGTTTATTGCCACCACGGCATCCGCTCGTTGAACGTGGTCGCTTGGCTCCGGGCCCAGGGAATCGAAGGCGTGCGTTCGCTGGCCGGCGGCATCGAGCGCTGGGCCGTGGAAATTGATCCTGCGATGCCCCGCTATTAGAGGGAATCGCACAGACGAACTGTTAGCAGGAGAGAAGGGAAGATGGCCAAACTGAAATTCTTTCACAAGCCAACCTGAACCAGTTGTCGGAAGGCAAGAGGTCTCTTGCAACGCAAAGGCGCTGAGCTGGAACTGCGCGATCTGACCCGCGAGCCACTCACTGTGGCCGAGCTGGATGCCCTAATTGGGGACCGTGATTACCGGTTGTTCCTCAATCCGAAGAGCGAGCTGTACCGAAAGCGCAAAATGAAGCAGAACCCGCCCTCGCGGGCTGAGGCGCTCCGGCTGATGGCGCAGGAACCCAATCTGATCCGGCGGCCGATTGTCCTTCGCGGCCGGCAGATTGTGCTCGGCTATGACGAGGAGGCGCTCAGCAAACTGACGGGCTAGTGCCGTGCCCGCCGGGTACCGCGTGCAGCGCCCCACGACTCGAGGCCACAACGACGGAACCAAACACCGATGGAAAAAATTCTGCTGCAACTGCGCGTCAACGGGGAAACCCGCCAGGTGGCTGTGCCGCCGAACAAGCTGCTGCTCGACGTGCTCCGCGAAGATCTAGGCCTGACGGGTTCCAAGCGTGGCTGCGACGATTCCAGTTGCGGTTGCTGCGCCGTGCTGATTGACGGCACGCCGATGCTCTCCTGCGTGGCTCTGGCGGCCAGTTATGTCGGAGCCGAAATCCTCACGGTGGAGGGTCTGGCGCCGCCCGGGGAACTGCATCCGGTGCAGGAAGGTTTCGCAGTTTCCGGTGGCGCGCAGTGCGGCTACTGCACGCCCGGATTTCTGATCACCACCAAAGCGCTGCTCGACCGCAATCCGCATCCGACGCTCGAAGAGATCCGCGAAGCGCTTTCGTCCAATCTGTGCCGTTGCACCGGCTACATGCAGATCTACGAATCGGTGCGACTGGCTCTGGAGCGTTGGGCCCAGGCGCCGCGGGCCGCCGGTGCCCGCCCGTCTGCCGCAGAAGGGAGGGATTGAGCCATGGCAGAGTTTTCCGTAATCGGAAAACCGATGCCGATGACGGATGCCCGCGCCAAGGTCACCGGTCTGGGCAAGTATACCGACGACCTGGTCGTGCCCGGCATGTTGGTGGGCAAGATGTTGCACTCTCCCTATCCGCACGCCCGCATCCAGCGGATTGATACGACACGCGCCGAAGCCCTGCCGGGGGTGAAGGCGGTCGCCACCGGCCGGGATGCGCCCAATCCGTACGGCATCCTGCCCATCGGGCACGATGAGCGCGTGTTCCAGACCGATAAGGTCCGCTACATCGGCGACAATGTGGCCGCCGTCGCCGCCACCAGCGCAGAGCTGGCCGAACAGGCCCTGGCCTTGATCGAGGTCGAATATGAGCCGCTGCCGGCCGTGTTCGATCCCCTGGCCGCAATGCAGGTGGAAAATCCTGAGCACTGGATTCACAGCAACAAACCGCGCAACATCGAAAAGGAATACCACCATGTGTTCGGCGATGTGGCACGTGGCTTTGCCGAAGCTGAGATCGTCCACGCCGAACGTTTCTACGCCGGCGAGGTCACCCACGCGGCCATGGAGCCCCACGCCACCCTCGCGGTCTGGGAACCGGAGGAACGGCTCACCGTCTACAGCTCGACGCAGGTGCCGTACTACCTCCAGCGAACGCTCTCCAACGTTTGTGAGATGCCGATGAGCCGGATCCGCGTGGTCAAGCCGCTCGTCGGCGGCGGATTTGGCGGCAAAAGTGAAGTCATTCCCCTGGAAGTAGCCGCAGCCGTACTGGCCAAAAAGGCCCGGCGGCCGGTCAAAATCACCTACACGCGCGAGGAAGTGTTCTATGCCCACCGCGGCCGGCCCATCAGTTACATAGATCTGAAAGTGGGCATCACCCGCGAGGGCCGGATCACGGCCGTCGAAGCGCGCATGGTGCAGGATGGCGGCGCTTACTGCGGCTATGGGCCGGTGACCGTGCTCTACTCCGGCAACCTGCTCCACGCGATCTACGACATCCCCGCCGCCCGCTACGATGGCTACCGCGTGCTCACCAACAAGCCCGCCTGCGGCGCCATGCGCGGCCACGGCACGGTGAACATGCGCTTTGCCTTTGAGTGCATGCTCGACGTGCTGGCCGAGATGGCCGGGCTCGACCCGGCCGAGCTGCGCCGGCGGAATCTGCTGCGCGCCCCCTGTGTCACGGCCAACCAGTTGCGCGTCACCAGCTACGGCTTGCCGGAGTGTATCGAGCGTGTCGTCGAGCGCTCCGGTTGGGCAGCGAAGCGCGGCAAACTGCCGTTCGGACGGGGCATCGGCATGGCCTGCAGCCATTACGTCAGCGGCGCGGCCAACCCGATCATCCGTTCGAACCTGCCCCATACGACCGTGTACATCAAGGTGGATCGCGATGCCGGCATCACCGTCTACACCGGTGCCAGTGAAATTGGCCAGGGTTCGGACACCATTCAGGTGCAGATTGTCGCCGAAGTTCTGGGCGTGCGTCCGGAGCGGATCCGTCTGGTGGCCGCCGATACGGAGCTCACTCCAGTCGACCTGGGCAGCTATTCCAGTCGGGTGACGTTCATGGCCGGCAACGCCTGTCTGGAAGCAGCACGAAATCTGCGCACGCAGCTCTTTGAGGCTGCGGCAAAAAAGCTCGGTTGTGCGCCTGAGGCGCTGCAGGCGCGTGAGGAACGCATCTTCTCGCGCCACGACCCCCAGCGGGCCCTCAGCTTCGAAGAGGCTGTGGCCACGGCGCTCGAAGCTCAGGGAACGTTGGTGGCCAAGGGCACCTATGCGCCGCCAGAAGAGGCACGCGGAGGCACGTTCAAGGGGGCCGGGGTGGGCCCTTCACCGGCCTACAGCTACAGCGCGCAAACCGCTGAAGTCAGCGTCGACCCGGAAACCGGCCAGCTGACCGTGCACCGCATCGTTGTGGCGCACGACTGTGGGCGCGCGCTCAACCCACTCACCGTCGAAGGTCAGGTGGAAGGTTCCGTCTATATGGGATTCGGCCAGGCGGTGCAGGAAGAGATGCTCTGGCGCAACGGCCGCCTGATGAATCCCTCTCTGCTCGAATACCGCATCCCCACCACGCTGGAAACGCCCCTGATTGAATCCATCCTCGTGGAATCGCAAGACCCGGAAGGGCCCTTCGGGGCCAAGGAAGCCGGAGAAGGGTCGCTGGCGGCTACGCTGCCGGCCATCGCCAGCGCCGTGTACGACGCGGTCGGCGTGCGCATCCATTCCTTGCCCATCACGCCAGAGAAAATTCTCGCCGCGTTGCAGGAAAAGCAGCGCCGTGCCGCCCCCAGCCAGACCGGAAACTCCGGTGGGCATTCGGGAGGCAGGCCATGACCCTTCCGGCATTTTCGCTGGTGCGACCCCAGACGGTCGCCGAAGCCCTCCGGGTGTTGCAGGAGGCCGCGCCCGGCCAGGCGAAAATCGTCGCAGGCGGCACCGATCTGATTCCCAATCTGCAGATGAAGCTCTATGCGCCGCAGTTGGTGGTGGACATCAAAGGGATCGTCGCACTGCGCGGGATCGAGTGGTCGCCCCGGCAGGGGCTGCAGATCGGTGCTCTGACCACCCTGGCGGAACTGGAGCACGCACCGGTCGTGCGCGAGCAGTTCCCGGTACTGGCCGAAGCGGTGGCCGCGGTCGCCGGGCCGCTGCAGCGCAACATGGGTACGATCGGTGGCAACCTGTGCCTGGAAACGCGCTGTCTCTGGTACAACCAGTCCGAGTTTTGGCGACGTGCCTTGGGCGGCTGTCTGAAGCTGCCGATGCCGAATCCGCACGCGGCGCTTTCGCGCACGATTTGTCATGTGGCTCCGGGTGGAAAATTCTGCTGGGCGGTCTGGTCCGGGGATTCAGCCCCGGCCCTGCTCACGCTCGATGCCGAAGTGGAGATCGCCGGCCCGCGAGGCAGGGTTCGCCGACCGCTGCGCGATTTCTACAAAAACGACGGGATGGATCGCATCGCACTCGGCCCGGATGAATTGCTCACCGCCGTGCACGTTCCCGCACACGCCGCCGGCCGACGCGGCACCTATCGCAAGCTGCGCATCCGGAATTCGATAGATTATCCTCTGGCGGGTGTCGCCGTGACGATGGAGGTGGACCGCGAGGGTATCTGCCGTGCCGCTCGCGTGGCCATCGCGGCGGTGAATCCGGCTCCCCTGTTGGTGCCCCAGGCCGAAACGCTGCTGGTCGGCAAAAAAGCTTCGCCGGAGCTGATCGAAGAAGTGGCGCGAGCGACGACCCGCACGGGCAAGCCGCTAACGACCTCGGTGTCCACGCCGGAGTATCGCCGCGAAATGCTGCGCGTCTTCACCCGCCGCGCGTTGCAAACGTGCTGGCACAACCCAGGCAGGGCCGAACATGAACACAACTCCGGTGATTGATATCCACATTCACATCCAGCCGCTGCACCTGTTTCGAGCGGAAGCCCTCGAACTGATGCGTCGCGGCCGTGCCGATTTTGCTGCCGTCGAAACGTTCTCCAGGCAGCCCACAGAATTTCTGAACTTTCTCGACCGCATCGGCGTGGAGCGCGCCGGACTGATCAACTACGTCAGCCC